>DKBH01000030.1 GCA_002451165.1 Nitrospiraceae bacterium UBA6905 | reverse complement strand
ATCCCTTCGGCAGATGCCTTGTGCGCCAGGAGCATCCGTCCCGTAACGTCTCCTATCGCATAGACGCCGGTGACGTTTGTCTCCATGCGTTCGTTTACCAGGATCTCACATCGTGCACCGGTCCGGATCCCAAGCTGCTCAAGGCCGATACTGTCGGTGTTAAGTCTTCTACCGATGGAGACCAGGACCTTTTCTGCAAGAATTTCCTTGCCATCGGACATGAGCGCACGGACCCCGTCGGGTCCAATTGCGGTCTTCACGACCTCCCTGCCGGTGATCAGCTGTATCCTCTTTTTTTTCAGTTCCTTCTCCAGGGCCTCGCATATCTCCCAGTCTTCTGTGGCGACTGCACGGGGAAGCGCCTCGACGATCGTTACCTCGCTTCCCAGTTCGCGAAAGATGAATGCGAATTCGCAGCCGATCACCCCTGCACCGACGATGATCAGGCTCCGGGGGATATCCCTCATTTCAAGGGCTTCTGTAGAGGATATGACATGCGTTGCATCGAAAGGAAGCGCGGGGATTTCGGAAGGCCGGGAGCCGGTAGCGATGATGATGTTCTCCGCTGCTACGGTTTTCGTCGAGCCGTCTTTTTGCGTGACCGCTATTTCTTTCGGAGACAGCAGAACCCCTCTGCCGTTCACGAAAACGATGCCCCAGCTCTTGAAAAGGGCTTTTATCCCCCTGGACAAAGACGAGACGACGCTGTTTTTTCTGTCGACCATCCTCGAAAGGTCGGGAATGACGTTTCCTTTCAGCTCAACGCCGAAAGCATCGAGGTCCTTGACGGCGGCGAGGGCGTCTACGGAAGCCCGCAGGGTCTTCGTCGGTATGCATCCCCAATTCAGACAGGTGCCGCCTATTTCGTCTTTTTCGATGATCGTTACCTGCGCTCCCAGCTGGGCGGCTTTTATGGCGGCAACATAGCCGCCCGGCCCTGAGCCGAGGATCGCTAGCTTCACTTAGATTCCTCATCAACCAGTTTCCCGTACTCAGCAGCGTCAAGAAGGTCATCGAGCTCGGAGGGGGTATCAAGCTCGATGACGGCGATCCATCCTCGCTCGTAGGGATCCTCGTTGATGATCTCCGGAGTCTCCGTAAGTTCTTCGTTGACTTCCAGGACCCTTCCACTGACCGGCGAGATAACCGAAGAGGTAGATTTGGTGGACTCAATCTCCGAGATTTCAGTATTCGCCTCTGCCGATGAATCGATCTCGGGAAGGTCGATGTAGACAATATCCCCCAGCGCATCTTGAGCATAGTCCGTGATGCCGATCGTGCCTTTATTGCCCGAGACCCTTACCCATGTGTGTTCCTTATGGTACCTGAGATCCTGCGGATGCATAGCATTCCTCCTTTAAACAGCTGCTGTAACGATATTGACCTATGATAGCATGATGCCCTGCGGCAGGAAAGGGCATCGGCACCTACATGCGTATTCTCTTTTTCAGTTCTCTGAGCGTCTCACGGGCTTCTTCAGGCCCGATCGATTCCGTATCCAGAGCGAGGATTGCATCAATGACCGAGCTGCCGGATGCAGCGAAGAGATCGAGCTGTTCTTTCTTCCGTTTCCCCGACCGTTGGGAAGCGAATTTCGGCGCGCCAGCCTCATTCAGTTCTTCTTTCTCGAGGTTGTGCAGCACTTCCTTTGCCCGGCTGATAACGCTGTCCGGCATGCCGGCGAGGCGGGCTACCTGGATACCGTAGCTCTTATCCGCGGGGCCCTCCTCGATCTTTCGCAGGAAGATGACCTCGTCGCCCCATTCCCTGACAGAAATGTTGTAGTTCTTTACGCCGTCATGCATCAGTGCGAGTTCCGTGAGTTCGTTGTAATGCGTTGCAAATAGCGTGCGTGCGCGGATACTGTTCAGGATGTGCTCTGCGATAGCCCAAGCGATGCTGATGCCGTCAAAGGTACTCGTGCCTCTGCCGACTTCGTCTAGGATAATCAGGCTCCTCGACGTAGCATTATGGATGATGTTCGCAGCCTCGATCATCTCCACCATGAACGTGCTTTGGCCTTTGGCGATAACGTCGGCGGCCCCGATACGCGTGAATATTCTGTCAGCGATACCGATCCGCGCAGCCGCTGCCGGCACGAAACTTCCCATCTGCGCCATAAGCGTCATGAGCGCGACCTGCCGCATATACGTCGACTTGCCGGCCATGTTCGGTCCGGTGAGTATGAGCAGCAGGCTGTCCTGTGTGTCCATCGCGGTGCTGTTCGCTATGAACCGCTCCCCGGAGGCCATACGCTCGAGTACCGGATGCCTTCCGTCTGATATCTCGATGACCGGTTCATCCACGATCTCAGGCTTCGCGTAACCATGCCGTTTTGCCACGACGGAAAGCGCTGCGAGGAGATCAACGGCGGCGAGCGCTGCTGCCGTTTTCTGGAGATGGTCAGCCTCTTCCCGCACCGCGTTGAGGAGTTGGGTGAAGACTTCCTGTTCAAGGCTCTTGAGCCGTTCTTCCGAGCCGAGAATCTTATTTTCATAATCCTTCAGCTCGGGTGTGATAAAGCGCTCGCCGCCGACGAGCGTCTGTTTTCTGACGTAGTCCGCGGGGACCATATCGAGATTGGCCTTGGTAACTTCGATGTAGTAGCCGAACACCCTATTATACCCGACCTTGAGCGAATTGATACTGGTCCTTTTCCGCTCCCGTGACTCCATCTCGGCGATGAAGTCCTTTCCCCTCAAAGAGAGAGACCGTAATTCATCGATCTCAAGGTTGAAACCGTCCCGGATGATGCCGCCGTCGCGGGTGCTCAGGGGAGGGGTATCGACGATACTCTTTGCGATACGATCCCGCAACGGCGTCGACTCGGTTATCTCTTCCGCCAAGGACTTCAGATAGGAGTCGCGCGAGGACGCAAGAGCTTTTTTCAGCACGGGGACCTCGCTGAGCGAGGTCTTGATCGCGATAAGGTCTCTGCCATTCGCCTTGCCCGAAGCCACACGGGAAGCAAGTCGTTCCAGGTCCTGGATCTTTCTGAGACCGGTCCGGAGCATTTCCAGGAGTTCAAAGTCCTCAATCAGCAGTTCCAGAGCGTCGAGGCGTATGCGTATCTGCGCACTGTCGGTGAAGGGTCGCAGCAGGGCATTGCGGAGCATCCTGCCCCCCATGGGCGTCAGGGTCTCGTCAAGGGCCCAGAGGAGCGTGCCTTCCCGAGCGCCATCCTTCAGAGCGTGCGTCAGTTCGAGGTTGCGCTGGGTGGCTGCGTCGAGGAACATGTTTGCGCTCTGGCGAAAAGCCGTGATTTTTTTGAAGCCCGGTGTCTCCTTCAAAGTGATCCTCAGGTAGTCAAGGAGAGCGCCTGCCGCGGAGATTCCTGCAGTTATGCCTTCGCAGCCGAAACCGTCAAGGGAACTCACCTTGAAGTGGTTCGTCAGCGTGCTATATGCGTCGGGATAATCAAAGGACCAGTCATCCTGGAAGGTAAGATACTTGCCTGCAAGGACTTCAGCGTAATGGAGGTTTTCCCTGAGCCCGGCCGGCAGCACGATTTCCCGCGGCTCGAACCTGCTTACTTCATCCTCGATGTTTTCATCCGTTTCGAAGACGATGAACTGGTTTGTTGATATGTCAGCGGCTGCAATGCCGTGTTTTCTCCCGGCAGGGTAGATGGAGAGGATATAGCTGTTTTCCTTCGGATTTTCCGGAGTATGCGTGCCGGGTGTTATGACCCGGACTACTTCACGCGCTACGATGCCCTTTGCAGCCTTCGGGTCCTCTACCTGCTCGCAGACCGCGACCTTCAACCCTGCCCTGATGAGCTTCGCGATATAGGAATCTGCCGCAAAGTAAGGAACGCCGCACATCGGCAAAGGATTTTCCTTTGTTTTGTCGCGCGACGTGAGCGCTATCTGGAGGATGCGTGATGCCGTTTCCGCGTCCTCCCCGAACATTTCGTAAAAGTCGCCGAGCCGAAACAGGACAATAGCGTCAGGGTACTGTTCCTTGATTGCCGTATACTGCTTCATAAGGGGAGTGAGCTCGGACATATCCGATATTAAATAATATACACCGGCCAAAGTGCAACCCGTCAGGCAGGGCAGGGATGAGCCGCGGGATAACGTTCCAGCGCCTGCGGCAGGGCGATTTTCTTGACTTCTTTCCCGCTGAATCACTATAATCATACTTCGTTTTAGGGTCTTTAACCATGAAGATACAGATCGCAGATATTCCGGAAGAAGGCCTTGCCGTGGACGTAGAAGAAGAGATCGGCGCAGAAGGTATTTCCGTTGTCTCACCGGCGAAGGCTTGGCTCTCTATAACCAAGGTTGCTTCTGAGGTAGTGGTTTCCGGCGAGATGTCCGTGGAGCTTGATAATGTGTGCAGCAGATGTCTGAAGGGCTTCCGTCAGGTGCTCAAACTTCCGGTTCATGTCGTATATCATCCGGTGGAAGAGGTCGGCGCTGCAAAGCATGAACTCCATAACGATGAGATGGACATGGGGTTCTACCGCGGGGATGAACTGGACTTGCTGGATCTGTTGAGGGAGCAGGTTATGCTTAACGCACAGATGAAACCGCTCTGCGATGAGGCATGCAAGGGTATCTGCCCGAAGTGCGGTATTGACCTGAACTCCGGCACGTGCGCGTGTACGGACCATGAAATAGACCCGAGGCTTGAGGTCTTGAAGAAATTACTCGATAAAGGAAAGGAGTAGTACTTTGGCTAACCCAACACACAGACATTCCCGTGCGAGACGAGACAAGAGGAGAGCCAACTGGAAGGGCCAGTCTCCAAATCTCGGCCAGTGCCCCGAGTGCAAGGAGTTAAAGCTCCCGCATAGGGTATGCCCCAGCTGCGGTTCCTACAATGGAACAAAAGTCCTTGAAATTGTAGAAAAATAATACCGAATGAAAATAGTCCTTGATGCCATGGGGGGGGACCATGCGCCGCAGGTCAACATTGAAGGCGCTGTTGAGACGGTTCAGGAGTCGGATGATATCGAAGTCATTCTTGTCGGTGATGAAGCTGCCATCAGGAAGGAACTCAAAAGCAGAAAGCATAAGCCGGGACGGATCTCCATAGTCCATGCATCCCAGGTGGTGGAGATGCACGAAGCCACCACGACAGCGATCCGCAAGAAGCGCGATTCTTCCATCCGGGTCGGCGTAGGACTCGTCAAGGCCGGCAGGGCAGATGCCTTTGTCAGTGCCGGGCATTCGGGCGTCGTCATGGGGACTTCTCTGCTTCTTCTCGGCACGTCAAAAGGCGTTGACCGTCCTGCCATCGCCACGCTTATGCCAACGCTCAAGGACACGTTCATCCTCCTTGACGTCGGCGCGAACGTCGACTGCAAGCCCGAGAACCTCCAGCAGTTCGCGCTTATGGGTAACATCTACTGCAGGCTGATTCTCGGAAGGGAGCAGCCGAAAGTGGGACTCCTGAGCATCGGAGAAGAGGACGTCAAGGGCAATGAACTCACGAAAGAGGCATTCAAGCTCATCAAACAGTCCAGCGTCAATTTTATCGGCAATATCGAAGGCAAGGATATCTTCACCGGCATCGCGGACGTTGTTGTCTGCGATGGGTTCATTGGCAATGTTGCCCTGAAGATCAGTGAAGGCTTGGCGGAGACCATCCTGAAAATGCTCAAGAAGGAGATAGCGAACGTTACCGCAGGAAAGCTCGGATACCTGATGCTCAAGCCGGCGATCAGGAATTTCAAGAAGAGAACGGACTATGATGAATATGGCGGCGCCCCGCTGCTCGGCATCAACGGGACGAGTATCATCAGCCATGGAAGGTCTTCTGCAAAGGCGATCAGGAATGCCCTCAGAGTTGCCAATGATTTTGCGCGGAAGAGGGTATACGAGGCGATATCCGAGGCGATCCAGTCGGATCTCACGGCACGGACGGGGTAGATGATCAGGGCACGGATAACCGCTACGGGCTCCTACGTCCCGGACACCGTGATCACGAATCATGACCTCGAGAAGATCGTTGACACGTCGGACCAGTGGATCGTCGAACGCACCGGCATCAAAGAGCGGAGGATCGCCGGAGCTTCGCAGGCATCATCCGACCTTGCCTATGCAGCGGCGCAGAAAGCCCTGAAGCAGGCCCATCTCAAGCCGAAGGACATCGACCTCGTCATCGTTGCCACCTGCACCCCGGATATGGCCTTCCCCTCGACTGCCTGTTTTCTCCAGGACCGCCTCGGCATAAAGCATACCGGTGCCTTCGACATAAATGCCGCATGCTCCGGTTTTGTCTACGGGTTACATCTGGCGAGTTCCCTGATACGGACCGAGGCGCACCGGAGAATCCTGCTCGTCGGTACTGAGGTGCTATCCCGGGTGACGGATTGGCAGGACAGGGCCACCTGTGTGCTGTTCGGCGACGGGGCAGGTGCGGTTGTCCTTGAAGGAACCAAGGAACGGCGCGGCATCATGTCGACGCGCATTCAGGCCGACGGCGGCCTTGGTGAACTGATCATGCTGCCGGGAGGCGGGACGAGGACTCCTTGCTCAAAGCAGATGCTTCTCAAGAAGATGCAGTTTATCAAGATGAAGGGGAACGAGACCTTCAAGGTCGCCGTCAGGACACTGGAGGAGATTGCAGCACGTACGATCGAAGACAACGGGATTGACCCTTCACAGCTCTCCCTGCTGATACCGCATCAGGCCAACCTCAGAATAATCCAGGCAACAGCCAAAAGGCTGAATCTCCCAGAAGAAAAAGTCTTCGTCAATATCGAGAAGTACGGAAATACCTCAGCAGCTTCCGTCCCGATCGCCCTTGACGAGGCAGTTCGTGCCGGCAGGGTAAAGGACGGCGATCATATCCTGCTCGAGGCCTTTGGAGGAGGGCTCACCTGGGCGTCGGCACTGTTGAAGTGGTGACAGCCTACAGTTAGCGGTAGGCAGCAGCAGAGAAACACTCCTTTTTCAGGTCCGTAAGCTAGAGTTTCCCCTTCTTTTTCCTTTCCCGCTCCCGTTTCCGGGAAGTGATATGCCAGATCCTGAAGAGTCGCTCCAGCTTGTCCTTGTAGACCATGGACAGGAATATGATCACGATAGCAAGGCCGAGCAGAAACGAGAAACGGTAGTATTGATGGTAGCGCAGATAGGTGCCGCCCAGCGTCAACAGGACCGTGCCCCCGAAGCGACCGACCGTGCTGATGACGAGGAACTCCCGTGTCGAGAGATTGCCCAGTCCGAGGATATAACAGAGGATGTCTTTCGGGAATCCAGGAATCAGGAAGAGGACGAATACGAGGAAAGCGCCTTTATGGTGCAGCAGGTAGTCATACTTTGCCATGGTTTTTTTTGCAACGAACCGTTCCACGAAGGGCCTCCCGAATGTTTTTGAGAGGGAAAAGTTGACCCAGGAGCCGAAGGTGAGTCCGATGGTCGATAAAAGCAGACCGAGAAATGGCCCGTAAAGAAATCCTCCGATGACCCCGGTCACTTCACCCGGGATCGGAGCGGCAATCACCTGCAGGGCTTGCAGAAAGATGAAGCCGATGAACGAAAGAGGTCCGAGGGAATCGAGGAATGCGCGCAGCCGCTCCCGGTCCATGAAGAACTGGAATGCACCTGCACGGTACAAAATCCAGACAACGAGCAAAAAAAGGGCGAGAACAGAGAGCTTGATCCAGATGAGCTCTCTGTTCCGTTGCGATTCCCGTGGTTCTATGACTCACCCTTTCCTTTTATCGCATCAATGAAATACCGGATCGTATCGACCGGTATGGGGAAGAGTATGGTCGAGTTCTTTTCCGTTGCTATCTCCGTCAGTGTCTGGAGGAATCTGAGCTGAAGTGCAATAGGCTGCGAAGATATCACCGATGCAGCATCGGCAAGTTTCTGCGAGGCCTGGAACTCACCTTCTGCATGTATGATCTTGGCCCGTCGCTCACGTTCCGCCTCGGCCTGCCGTGCAATGGCGCGCTGCATTTCAACGGGAAGGTCAACGTTCTTTACCTCCACGGTAGAGACCTTTATGCCCCAGGGTTCGGTCTGGAAATCGATCACCTTCTGGAGTTCCGCGTTCAGCTCATCCCGTTTCGACAGCAGGTCGTCAAGCTGGCTCTGGCCGAGCACGCTCCTGAGCGTTGTCTGAGAGATCTGGGAGGTCGCGTAGAAGAAATCCTCAACTTCGGTGATTGCTTTGACCGGATCAATGACCCTGAAATAGACGACTGCGTTTACCTTTACCGTGATATTGTCTCGCGTAATGATGTCCTGCGGAGGCACATCCATGGTCACCGTCCTGAGGCTCACTCTCACCAGCTTGTCGATGATGGGCCAGATAATGACTAGGCCGGGTCCCTTGACCGGGATAATCCTTCCCAGTCGGAAGACAACGCCCCGTTCATACTCCTTCAGCACCTTGATCGCACTGGTGAGGATGTAGACGGCAAAGAACAGGATCAGGGCAATCCCTGAAAGGAACGGCGTGAGTATCGGCATGACTATCCCTCCTTTTTCTTGACCTTGAGTTTCAGACCGGACACGGCTATCACCACAATGCCCTTTCCCTTTTCTATATCGTCGTCGGACACGGCTGACCAGAGTTCACCATGTAATGATACCATGCCGCCCTCTGCCGTGATATGCTCAACTGCTTTTCCTTCAAGACCCACCAGTCCCTCGCTGCCGGTAACGGGCTTTCTCTTGAGCGCCCGGTAGGCAAGTCTGAACGTGACCGTAAAGAACAGCGCGGTGATCAGCGCAGCGGGGACAATGATCGCCAGGGAGATGCGGTAGACGGGATCGGGTGACTCGAACAGCATGAGGGAGCCGAAGACCATGGATATGATGCCGCCGATGGTGAGCAGCCCGTGGGAAACGATCTTCACCTCAAGGACAAAAAGCACGACTGCAAAGATGATCAGGGCAAGCCCGGCATAATTCACAGGCAGCGTCTGAAAGGAGTAGAACGCAAGGATGAGAAATATGCCGCCTGCAACACCGGGAAAAATGGCACCAGGGTTGGTCAGCTCGAAGAAGAGGCCATAAAACCCGAGCAGCATAAGCATATAGGCAACGCTCGGGTCGGTTATGAAGTTCAGGATCTTGTAGCGGATGCCCATCTCATTACTGACTACGGCCGCCTGTGCAGTATGGAGGGTCTTTTCCCCCTCCGCGGTTTTCACTGTTTTGCCGTCGACCGACTGCATAAGAGAGGTGAGATCCTTGCTCACCAGGTCTATAACCCTCAGCTTCAATGCCTCATTCTCTGTGGCTGATACGCTTTTCCTTACGGCATCTTCGGCCCATGTCATATTCCTTCCCGATTTTTCTGCAAGCGATCGTATATACGCTGCAGCATCGTTTGTCACCTTGTCGCTCATCTCCTTGTCCATCTTCCCGCCGACAGATACCGGATGTGCTGCGCCGATGTTTGTGCCCGGCGCCATGGCAGCAATATGGGCAGCAAGGGTAATGAAAACGCCAGCGGAAGCCGCGCGTGCACCCCCCGGCGACACGTACACGATGACCGGTACGGTGCTGCGGGTCATTTCCTTTACAATGTCCCTCATGGAGGCATCAAGCCCGCCGGGAGTATCCAGTTCGATTACCAGCGCCTCAGCGTGCATGGTCTGAGCTTTGGCTATGCTGCGCGCTATGAATTCCGATGAGACAGGATTGATTACGCCGCTGACCCTGATGACCAGCACCTGCCGTAAGGGTTCTGCCGACAGAATGATGGCCGCGGGAAGGATCAGGCATGCAAGGATAAAGGATGCCAGGAGTTTTCTTGCCATAGGTTCATTATACAATGGTTCGAACTTTTCCTCCCTCATTGTCCGGCTGGGGAGATAATGAAGGACGTAAGTCATTGACAAGCAAGGGACTTTTTTGATATAAAATCTATCTGTTTCATTTTTGAAGTGCGCCGCATCTACTATTCCCAGGTAGCTCAGCCGGCAGAGCGGGTGGCTGTTAACCACCATGTCGGGGGTTCGAATCCCTCCCTGGGAGCCAAATTAGAGAAAGGTCCGCAGTCATGCGGGCCTTTTTTATTTCATAAGGTATACCCTTCGGCGTACGACCTTATAGATAACTTATTTCAATATGACAATATCTGAATCTCGTGGTAAATCAGGCTATTATAAGCTTGGCATTGACAATTATATCAATTTTTGTTTATATGTTTGCAGGTGTCCCTAATCTCGGAGAATGTAAATGCTGAAAGATTTTGCGTCCTATTTAATATATGATCTTGCAAGACTTGACCATGGCTCCCGTCTTGCCGACGCCATTAATTTCTTTATTTATGACACGATGAAAATATTTCTGCTGCTCTCCGTCATCATATTTATTGTTTCCGTGATTAGAAGCTATTTCCCTCCCGAGAAAACCAAACGCATCCTGTCTCATAAAAAGGAGTTTATCGGAAATATCCTTGCCGCACTGCTGGGTATCGTAACGCCGTTTTGCTCCTGTTCGGCTGTACCGCTTTTCATAGGTTTTGTCGAGGCAGGCGTACCTTTAGGCGTGACTTTTTCTTTTCTCATTTCCTCACCCCTGGTGAATGAGGTGGCGGTCGTGCTGCTCTGGGGGATGTTCGGCTGGAAAATCGCTGCGATCTATATGGGCATGGGCCTTCTGGTAGCTATGCTCGCAGGGAGTATCATCGGGAAACTGAAACTCGAACGATGGGTGGAAGAGTATGTGTACAAGTTCCGGTCCGGCCAGACACAGGAGTTGGTAACGCAGGCTTTCGGGGAGAGGCTCGCGTATGCCCAATGGAATACTGCGGACATCCTGAAGAAGGTATGGCTCTTCATCATCATTGCGATCGGCATTGGCGGGTTTATCCACGGCTACGTGCCACAGGACTTTCTTGTGCGATACGCGGGCAACGGCAACCCCTTTGCCGTGCCCGTAGCGGTAGTGCTTGGCGTGCCGCTCTATGCCAATGCCGCAGGCGTTATTCCTATCGTCTATGCCCTGATGGAGAAAGGCCTGAGCATGGGGACGGTCCTTGCCTTCATGATGGCAGTGACTGCGCTGTCTCTCCCCGAAATGATAATCTTGAGAAAGGTACTGAAGATACCGCTTCTCGCCGTGTTTGTCGCGATCATGACTGCAACGATTACTGCTGTTGGCTACGTATTTAATGCAGTGATATAGGAGGATGCGATTATGGAAATCAAGGTCTTGGGTCCCGGATGTGCGAACTGCCAAAAGATGGAAGATCTGGCAAAAACAGCGGTGAAAGAACTCGGCATCGATGCGAAGATCGAGAAGATTTCCGATATTCAGGAAATCATGAAATATACGATGTCGACTCCCGGGCTCGTGGTCAACGGCAAACTCAAGCATGCAGGCAAGCCCCTGCCGAACATCGAAAAAGTGAAAACCCTGATACAGGGAGAGGTTTAATCATGCGGGAGTTGCTGAATATTTTCAAGGCCCTTTCAGAAGAAACGAGGCTCCGGATATTGAAGCTGCTTGAGCATGGAGAGTTGTGCGTATGTGATATTGTGGCTGCCCTTGACATGGTTCAGCCAAAAGTATCGTTTCATCTGAATGCATTAAAAGAGGCCGGCCTTCTGCAGGACCGCAAACAGGGCCGGTGGACCCATTACCGTATTGATGATACGGATTTCTTTAGAAGATTTCTCCTGCTGTCTGTCCTCGAAAGAATACCCGAAGAGGGTATAGCAGGGGACAGGAAAAGGCTTGAGCAATTTCTTCACGGCAAGCCGTCAAGGGACAATGTCGTGGCTCTGCCGGACAAGAAAAGATGCGCGGGAAGGTGCACATGACAAAAGTAATGTTTCTCTGCACGGGAAATACCTGCCGCTCACAGATGGCGGAGGGCTTTGCACGCGAACTCGGCAAGGCTATTATAGCGCCCTGCAGCGCAGGGCTTATGCCGGCAGGCGTTATACATCCGCGGGCTATTGCAGTCATGAAGGAGGCAGGTATAGATATTTCAGACCAGAGATCAAAAGGAATAGATACGGCCCTTTTGCGCAGGATGGACATCATAGTTACGTTATGTGGCAACGCCGAAGCATCCTGCCCCATGACCCCGCCTGAGATGCGGCGTTTGCACTGGCCTATAGATGACCCTGTTGGCGATGCAGGGACAGAAGAGGAGATTATGATCGCATTCAGGAAGGCGCGCGATGAGATAAAGCAGAAAACAGTTGCGCTCATACATTCCCTGGACTCAGGAGGCAGACCATGAACGGAAAAGCAGGCAAGAGGCTTTCTTTTCTTGATCGATTTCTTACCCTGTGGATATTCGCTGCCATGGCTGCCGGGGTCGGTATCGGCTACTTCCTGCCCGGTACGGAAAAGCTGATCAACAGCTTCCAGTCAGGCACAACAAATATCCCCATTGCCGTCGGTCTTATCCTCATGATGTACCCTCCTCTTGCAAAGGTGAAGTACGAAGAACTGGGCGAGGTCTTCAGAAACAAGAGAGTTCTCGGACTTTCCCTTGTCCAGAACTGGGTCATCGGCCCGGTACTGATGTTCTTTCTGGCGATCATCTTTCTCCGCAGCTATCCGGAATATATGGTCGGGCTTATCATGATAGGCCTTGCCCGCTGCATTGCCATGGTCATTGTCTGGAACGACCTTGCATGTGGAGATGCAGATTATGCTGCAGGACTTGTGGCGTTTAACTCCATCTTTCAGGTTCTCTTCTTTTCGGTCTATGCCTATGTTTTTATAACCGTGCTTCCGGCATGGTTCGGACTCAGAGGCGTTGTTGTCAACGTCACGATCGGTCAGATAGCGGAGAGTGTCTTTATCTATCTGGGCATCCCTTTTCTCGCGGGCATGATAACGCGCTTCAGCCTGCTTAAAATAAAGGATCGGGAGTGGTATGAAAAGGTGTTTATCCCAAAAATAAGTCCGATCACGCTCATCTTCCTGCTCTTCACCATCCTTGTCATGTTCTCTCTGAAAGGCAACTATATCGTTAGACTTCCCCTGGATGTCGTGCGTATAGCAGTCCCGCTTCTCATCTATTTTGTCGTCATGTTCCTTGTCTCGTTCTATCTCGGGAAAAAGATCGGAGCGGATTATCCGAAGACGGCTACTCTTTCCTTTACTGCGGCGAGCAACAACTTTGAACTCGCCATTNNATGAGAAAGAACAAGTGGTTTTCAGCGGTGTTGCTCAGCCTGATCGGTGTTTTGGTTTTTCGGGGCAGCGGCAACACGGCAGGCATAGATGATGTATTGCATAGCGCAAAAAAAGAAGGTAAGGCGGTTATGCTTGAGCTGGGGTCTCTCGGCTGCACCCCCTGCGAGCAGATGAAGGCGGTCATGGAAAAACTTCGTGCAACGTATAAGGGAAAGCTGGAAGTCATCTTTGTGGATGTGAGAAAGGACAGGGAGAATGGCAGACGATTCGGTGTTGCTATGATACCGACCCAAGTATTTCTTGACGGAAACGGAAAGGAGTTTCATCGCCACATAGGCTTTTATAGCTATGAAGAAATCACGACGGTTCTGAAAAAGGCAGGGATATAGAGGGTATTCTATGAGAAAAAACCTTATCTGTTACTGTTTTGGATACTCGGAAGGGGAGATTATCAGGGATGTCGAAGAAAACAGAGGCACTTCAGCCATTATGGAAAAGATACTGAGTCAGAAGAAGAAAGGGGCGTGTAACTGCAATTATCATCACCCTGAGGGCAGGTGATGTCTCGGAGATGTCCGCCGTGTCGTGGACAAAGTAAAAGTGAAGGAGATTTGATGCCAGAATTGAAATTTATGAAGGACAATCCTGAAAAAGAAATGGCGGCCTGCTGCGGCCCGGCACAGAGTACGTTGCAATTACCGGATACGGTGTCGTGTTGCAATACCGGGGTTCCGGTCCGGGGAAAGGATCAGCCGTCATGGGTGACCGGAACTCTCATGACTGATGTAGGTGCAATTTTCGTGGTATCGACCGGGCTTGCCGCGGCTGATTTTTGGGAACACGTAAAGTGCAGGATCAGCGCATTCAGAAACAACTATAGGGTTGATCCCGGCCTCTATGCGGTCGGCACGCCTGACAAGAACTCGGACGTTTTCGCAACCGCCAATTACAAACTCAGCTTCGATGTCCTCAGGAAGTCATTGAAAGGCCTGAATGCCTGGGTCCTGGTCCTGGACACGAAGGGCATCAATGTATGGTGCGCGGCGGGTAAGGGCACATTTGGTTCGGATGAATTAATACGGATTCTCTCCATGACAAAACTGGACAGGCTTGTCGATCACCGAAGGATAATCGTTCCTCAGCTTGGCGCCCCCGGAGTCAGCGTCGACAAGGTGAAGAAGGCAGCAGGGTTCGAAGTCTGCTACGGACCTGTGAGGGCTGAAGACATCGGCGATTACATCGCTTCAGAGTATCGGGCAACGAGGCAAATGAGGACCGTGACGTTTCCAATCCTCGAAAGGCTGATTTTAACGCCTATGGAAATCAGTCCCGCGATGAAGAAGTACTATCTTCCCTATGCCGTGGTGATGTTTGCCTTTTTCGGTCTTCAGCCGGGCGGGCTTGTTTTCAAGGATGCAGCCGGCGGCGGATTACCGTTTCTCCTCCTGGGCCTGATATCCTTATTGGCCGGTGCTCTGTTTACCCCGGTTCTTCTCCCGTACATCCCTTTCAGGTCTTTTGCTGTCAAGGGCTGGGTGATAGGCATGCTTTCCGTCTTCCTGTCTACAAAATATATTGCAATGCTCGGTCATCTGGATACGGTCCTCCTCATATTTACGTATCTGTTTTTTCCTTTAGCGAGTTCATACATCGCACTGCAGTTTACCGGCGCGACTACGTTTACCGGGATGTCCGGAGTTAAAAAGGAATTGAGGGTATCTATTCCTCTGTATATTCTCGGTTTCGTGCTTTCCCTGGTTCTGTTGCTCGTCCATAAGTACGGCGAATGGATAGTCCTATGAAATACCTTCCCAATACGGCAAGCCTTGAATATTTTCCCCTGCATTGCGTCGGCTGTGGAATGTGCGTTGAGGTATGCCCGCATGGGGTCTTTGCCCTGGAAAATAAGAAAGCGGTCGTTTTGGAAAGAGACCGGTGCATGGAATGTGGAGCCTGCATCACAAATTGCGCCTTTGGGGCGCTAAAGGTGGACAGGGGCGTTGGCTGCGCCGCAGCCGTGATACGCAGCATGATAAACGGCGGCGAGCCCTCCTGCGACTGCAGCGGCAAAGGAAAAACGGGAGATTGTTGCTGATTTGGAAGCCATTCTTAACAACATCCGGCATATCATCCAAAACCAGCACGGCCTGGCTTTTATTGCCGTCTTCTTCGGGGGGCTGGTCTCTGCGGCGAGTCCCTGTGTCCTTGCTGCCATCCCTTTGATCATTGGCTATGTAGGAGGTTATTCAGAAGGAAACAAAAAGAATGCAGCACTTTTCTCCCTGGTATTCGTCCTTGGACTCTCGATCACCTTTACCCTTCTTGGTGCAGCAGCATC
>DKBH01000043.1 GCA_002451165.1 Nitrospiraceae bacterium UBA6905 | reverse complement strand
ATTACCAGATTCGAGGCCCCTTGACTCAATTGTGCGAAAAATATCGTACGTTATCACTACGGATTCCAGTCCTGATAGAAGAAAAGATACTTTACCTGCGCAGGAATTATCATTTGGGCCAACAGAAGATATAGTGGCTTCTTGAACGCCATCATGGCATTAAGGTATCACCAGGAGGGGTGCGCAGCGTATTGCTTCGAAACGGGTTGAACAGGCTGCCGAAAAACGCCAGGAAGCTCCCTTCAACGATCCATCGCTATGAGAAGCAGGTCCCAGGACATCATGTTCAAGTTAATGTTAAATTTTTGAAGTTTCAAAAACCCTCTGGTAAATTCGTTCGTCGTTTTCAATACACAGCAATTGATGACGCTACCAGGATCAGGGCCCTGAAGGTCTACAGCAAGCACACCATGGCAAATGCCATTAATTTCGTGGACTATGTTATCAAGAAGTTTCCTTTCAGAATTCATACGATTCGCACGGACAACGTACAAAGTGTGAAAGTCAAGTCAGCATCAGAACGCAGCAATCCCTTGATGAATAACCATGATTACCGGTCAAGCCCAAGTGTCTTCCACTGATTCAGGGAAACCCTATTTACCATAGTGATATAAGGTCCACCTTGTGGCCTTAACTGTACCTAAAACAATATGAGTTCCAAGTGGAAGATCCGATCATTATCTACGAGGTCAATAATGCCTCAACGGCCCCTGGCGAAGGGATTTTTCCACTTGGTATCGCTGATTCATAGAAGCAGCGATAATCGGTACCGGTCTTTATCAATGAATAGGCAACACGTGCCATTTTTGCAGCTCCTGCCGTATAGGCCTTACGCTTCAGGTCCTTATTGTCAGGATTAGACCGGATATAGTGTTCATATTTTGCCCTGAAGGTGTTTTCCCTCATACGTATGGCCGAAGTAGTCGCAAGCCAAAAGGCAAGCCTCAGACGACAGTTGCCGCGCTTGGACAACTTCGAAGTCCCACGGAATCTTCCGGGCTGCTCTGTCGAGAGATCCAATCCGCAATATTTTAAGAACTTCCTGTAATGGCTGAATCGTCGCAGATCACCTGTTTCCGCCAATACTGTCAGCGCCGTAATGGGTCCGATACCGGGGATGCTCTGCAGACGGTGATAATCTTCATTGTTTGCCATATAGCGATCGGCTTGTTGTTCGATTTGCTGACGCATGTTGCACAAATCAAGGTGATCCCTGAGAACCAGACGAAACATTCTGACCGCCTCCGAGTCCTCTGAAACAGGAAGTCCGATGCTCTGGGTTGCTGTGTCATAAAAATCAGCAAGCCATGCCGTCTTGTTCACCTTCCGGCCTGCGGTGTCCCATGCTGCAGCGATGAACTCTTCCCTGGTGTATTTCGTGACTGCAGCGGGGACTGGGAATCTCCACATGAAGGAGGAAAACCACTCTGCCCGTGTGCTGTTAAAGTACTTCTGCGCCTCAGGGAAATAAAGGGGCAGATAATGGGTCATGATACTGTGCTGAACCCTTACCTTACGCAGTGATACCTGATAGTAGGTCTTCGATAGTTCCTGGAGCTCATTGGCGCTGTCAATCCGCGGGTCGCAGTAAACTTGGCTTAAGCCGGTCTTCAGCATATGCAGGATTACTTGGGCATCCTTGGGATCATTCTTGTCCCAGGAGTTATACAGTGCTTCCCGAGTCTTTGCCGCTGCCAGTGATGAGATGAGCCTGAGAGCAAAGCCTTCTTTGCCGAGATAGTATGCAAGGGGGCGATGGTAGTTCCCTGTAGCTTCGAATCCTATAAGACAGGGAGCCTTCAGTCCCTTCAAATAGGAGACGAAGTCTTGGTAGTCCCGGATCTTGTTGGCCACCTTGAACTTCCTCTTTCTGCCGTCCGGCAGCTGCACCAAAACATCGTTTGAGGCTTTCGCAATATCGATTGCTACCAAAACCCGATCCCCTGTGCTATTAATAGATTGAGCCATAGTCGGATACCTCCCATCGTTGAATTGTGGTGATTCTATTGTATGGGATGCTGTATCCGGCTCTGACTCCCTTCCCAATATACTATGGCTCTGAGTTCCAGTCGCAATTCCACTGGCAACTTGCAGATATCGGTATTAGCCATGTCTATATAAAACCGAGGACCCCACGGCTTAATGGAAAGGTGGAGCGATCTCACGCCACAGATCAGACAGAATTCTATCAGTTGTTGACTTACACAGATGATGTCGATTTAAATAAGAAACTTGAAGAATGGGAGAGTTACTATAACTTCCATATGCCCCATGGAGGCCTTAAAGGAAAAGCCCCCTATGAGGTTCTTCGAGGGCATATTAAAACGTGCAAAGAAGTGTCAGCTTAGGTCTAACTTATTACACATGAAGAAACCCTTCCCCATCTATGAATCAGGGATTCATTCTATGAGAGCTTACGGTGTGCATTCGTGATATTCCTTGACGGTGTTTTCAAATGTAATCTTGACATTTCCGAATATTCTGATTTATATATTGATATTCGCGGGCGTAACTCAGTGGTAGAGTGTTAGCTTCCCAAGCTGAAGGTCGTGGGTTCGAATCCCATCGCCCGCTCCATTTTGTCTCACCGAGGACATATATCAGAAGGCCATCATGACTGGAAAAGGACTTGTGCATATTTACACCGGCGAAGGGAAAGGAAAAACAACTTCTGCTATCGGCCTGGCAATCCGGGCTAAGGGCAGAGGGAAAAAAATATTGTTCGCCCAATTCTTTAAGGAAAAAGATTCTCCGGGAGAACTTGCAGTTCTTGAACAGTTGGGCATCAGTACTATTGTTTTTGATACCATAAAGTCACCTTTTTTTAACCCTGAAATCAACCGGGATCATCTTAAAGCAGAGGTAATAAAGGCCCTCCGGCAGATCCAAAAATTATTTTCCGAGGAGCATCCTGATCTTGTAATTCTTGACGAATTCATCTGCCTTGTGTCCGAGCGTGTTCTTACAGAAGATGAGGCAGTCGCCTTTATTGCGGATAGGCCGGAACATATAGAAATCGTATTGACCGGACGGGGGGCTACGGAGCGGATTATCAACCTCGCTGACTATGTTACTAATATGCAGAACATAAAACACCCCTTTGACAAAGGAATATCTGCTCGCACTGGAATCGAGATCTAATCGTCTATCCTCTGAACGCTCTCCGTGTATGCACTATTCTTTGAGCGACAGTTATATGGGTCAGGATGCTCATCACCCATAGGACAGGTATTATGTATCCCGTTACAGCCCCAATCGCAAGAAGAATGATCCGCTCTGGCCTCTCCATAATGCCAATCCTGCATGATACGCCGAGCGCTTCTGCCTTCGCCCTTGCGTAACTGATAAGAAATGATCCTACGAGGGATACAAGAGATAATATAATCCCGGCAGAATTTTCCCGTGAGGACATATGCCAGCAGACGGCAAGAAACATTGCAGCATCTGCATACCGGTCAAGGAGCGAATCAAGATAAGCTCCGTATGATGTGACCATGCCTTTGGCACGTGCCACGGCGCCGTCCATCATGTCGAAAAAACCCGACAATAGGATCAGAACACCACCAAGTTCTGGCCTAACCGACAGCACCAGGCAGGCAATAATAGTCAAGGCAAAGCCGGAAAGCGTAATAATATTCGGAGTGCACGGCACATGAACGGCGAGGTGAAAAAGTAGACGTTCCAGATATGGGCCAAGCTTCTTGCTCAGCATTGAAAAATACGCTACCGGTTTCTCTTTGCCCTGATAAAATCTTCCACCATCTGCTTTGCCATTTCATCAGGAAACTGCTTCGGCGGATGCTTCATGAAATACGCTGACGGAGATATCAGTGCGCCTCCGACCTTTCTGTCTCTCGCAATCATGCAGCAACGGATAGCGTCTATAACGACGCCGGCACTGTTCGGCGAATCTTCGACAGATAGCCTCATTTCAAGGTGCAGTGGCATATTTCCAAAGCCCTTCCCTTCGATCCTCAGAAAGCAGACTTTATTGTCCAGCAGCCAGGGAATGTAATCGGAAGGGCCGATATGCATATGATCGTATGAAAGAGGAATAGTCATCTGGGACTGCACGGCTTCAGTCTTCGATATTTTTTTCAGAGTAAGGCGTTTCCTGTTAAGCATGTTCAGAAAATCGGTATTCCCCCCGACATTTAGCTGATAGGCATGGTCTATCGTAACTCCCCTGTCTTCGAAAAGTTTTGTTAGGCATCGATGAATTATTGTTGCCCCAATCTGACTCTTAACGTCATCACCGACAATCGGGATACCCTCTTTTTCGAACCTTTCAGCCCACTTTTTCTGTGAGGCGACAAATACCGGAACGCAGTTTATGAGGCTTACACCTGCCTTGAGACATGCTTCTGCATAATAAGCAACAGCCCTTTCGGATCCCACCGGCAGATAATTTATCAGTATTTCAGCTCCTGACTCTTTGAGAACTTTCACCACATTGCACGGTTTCCTTGCAGACACAGAGAATCTGTTTTCCTCAGGATAGTTCTCCATGTGCTTGGATACACCATCGAGCACGTTCCCCATGCTAACAGTCACAGACATCTTTTTTGATACGGCATGGAAAACTTTTGTGCAGTTCGGTTTGCTAAAAATTGCTTGATACAGCGGTTTTCCGACCTTCCTCTTGTCAATATCAAATGCCGCAACAACTCTAATATCAGCGGGACGATATTCGCCGAGTTGATAATGCATGAGGCCTGGAACAAAGCGATTTTTTTGCGTTTCCAATTGTCCGTAGAATTCTAATCCTTGCACCAATGAACTGGCGCAATTACCCACGCCAACGATGGCGATGCGAATCTCTTTCATCAGATGTTGCACTCCTCTTTGTTGCTGCGGATATTGGCTGCAACGTTTTATATATCAAAGTTTATCGTTAAGTCAAGAATATTTATCCAGGGTTTCTGCTTGCCATTGCACTATTTTTAAACTATAATAGCTTTCCCGTGAACAAGAAAATATCAATTATCGGAGCAGGAAATGTCGGTGCAACGACTGCCGAGCTTATTGCGCGGGATGGCTTTGCTGATGTAGTACTCTTTGATGTGCATGAGGGAATTGCAAAAGGAAAGGCCCTTGATATCACGGAGGCTTGCCCCTTGTGGAACTCTCCCGTTTCTGTCATGGGGACAGCATCATTTGCCGACACGACGGGTTCAGATATTATCATCATCACGGCAGGGTTCCCGAGAAAGCCGGGAATGAGCAGGGATGACTTATTGCATGCAAATGCAGATGTTATCAGAGAAGTCACCGAAGGCGTTATCAGATATTCTCCAGACAGTATTATCATTATAGTCACTAACCCCATGGATATCATGGCCTACACTGCATTGCAGGTTTCCCGTTTCGACCACAGACGGATTATCGGCATGGGAGGCGTACTCGATTCCGCCAGATTCAGAACATTTGTTGCATTGGAACTTGGTGTTTCTCCGCAGGATATTGAGGCATTGGTGCTAGGAGGACATGGAGACCAAATGGTTCCTATGCCTCGTTTTACGACTGTTAAAGGCATCGCCATAACTCAGCTGCTCGATGTGCATGCCATAAATCGCATCATAGAAAGTACCAGAAATGGCGGCGCAGAGATTGTTGGCCTGCTAAAAACCGGTAGCGCTTTTTATGCGCCAGCTGCTGCTACGGTGCAGATGGTGAAAGCTATTCTGTTCGATGAAAAAAGATTGTTGCCCTGCTCTGCGTATCTTATGGGTGAATATGGAATTTCGGGCATATTTGTCGGAGTTCCCGTTATCCTTGGAAGAAACGGTGTAGAAAAGATTATTTCTTTGGAGCTCACGGAAGAAGAAAAAACAATGTTCGAAGGATCAGTGGCTGCAGTAAGAAAGATGATTGATATACTGAAACCGACATAACAGTTCACTGCTATGTTCGGTCGTGCTTCGGGAATCATTTTTATTCCACATTCGCACACCCTTATGAGCAATTCCGTTGTTTGACGAACAGGAGATTATATGGATATCAAGAAAGAATTTGAACAGACACTTGTACTCATAAAGCCGGATGCACTTAAGAATTCACTGACGGGATACGTTCTTTCCCTGTTGTCAGAATTTCATACGGGACTCCGCTTTGCAGGCGCAAAAATTGTCTATGTAGGTCGTATGCTCGCGGAAGAGCATTATGCAGAACATCAAGGAAAAATATTTTTTCCTTCACTGCTGGAATATATCATGGGAAAACTCCATTATCCTGACGAGCCATGGAAAAGAAGAGTGATAGCGCTTGTTTACCAAGGAACAGATGCTGTTAAGAAGATTAGGGATATCTGTGGACCGACTAACCCACTCGTCGCGCGCGACAAGAATCCAGGCTGCATCCGTGCACTGGGAACGCTCGTAGCACTCAAAGACAGCGATGGCAATATTATCGGTGAGCGAATGGACAATCTTATTCATGCGTCTGCTACAAACGAAGATGCTGAGCGGGAGATTAAATTATGGTTCACGCCGACCGATATTCCTCCTTTCATGCGGGCTTATCCCGTAGAGACTAACCATCTTCACTATTTTTTTAAGGACGGCAATCTCTATCTGAAACACGAACCGGAAAGCATCTGCCTTCTTTCTCCTGGTGATATTGCGTGGAAAACAGATATTGATGCGCTCCGAGCTATTGAACGAGGACCTCAGTCTGCCAGCTCCCTTGGATCAGTTGCTGCAAAATATCTCATCAACAGAGAGAAAGAAGTCGGCTAGCGAAAGCCTCTCCTCGTTCGTTTTCATTTCGGGGTCTTTTTACGATGGCACGGGCAAGCAGTGGTACATCGTTTATAATTATCTTTTCACGACATTTACAACGCCAGTTCAACAATGNNGGATGAACGAGAAGTCATAGCCAATGTATAAGTTCCATACAAATGCGACATGCCCTCCTTTTTAATGAGGTAGCCGACGGGGGTCATCTTATCAAGCGACTTGTGAATTCTCTTGGTGAGGTAGAAGAGCATATACTCTGCAAGATGCTGGTGAAAAAGAGGTTTGTCATGGATGATCTCCAGATGGTTGTCGATGAATTCCTCCTGGATTGTCCTGTTATATCGCTCAATAATGCTGTTAATCTTAGGGCAGCGGGGATAAATAAACAGATGGGGGATATCGGCCTTTCGTAGGGTTTTATCAAACTCCCCAAGGTTTTCGGGACCGTTGTCCGTCTGCCAGTCTTTGATGCGCAGGGGATACACAGTACGGAACCGTTCATAGAAGTCATTCATGTTCTTGCTGTTGAGCCGTTTGTAGTTAAGCGTCAGGGCAACCTTCAGCTTCGCATCAATGGCGTTGTAGAAATAGTCCTTTATCCCATCTGTTACCCGCTCTACCGTGTCTGCAATGATATGGCCGAAATCCTCATGCCGGGGAGATCGCTTTACCCTGAGACGCTTCTGCGGCAGTGGTCTTTTGATACTGGGGTCATGGTATACCCTTCCGGTCTTCTGAAAGAACAGCTTGTGCCTCTTGATGACCTTGCCAATAGTGGATTCAGCTATGCGCGGTAATCCTTTCTCCTGACAAAACTCATCCAGCAGGGGTTTGAGCTTCTCTTTTCCCAGTCGGGGATGTTCCTGCCGCTGCTGCCGGATGAACTGGATGATTTCCCAAGGTACCGTCATCGTCCGTGTCCGCCTGGGTCGTGTCGACTCGGGTACCAACCCTGCAAGAGCACCTTCATGGCGATTGAGTTTCTGCCGCCACCGACTGATCACTTTCCGGTCCGCTCCGAAGGCTTCCTTGGTGGCCTGCTCCCCATATTTGTCATAAAACTCCATGATCCGCAGCCGCTGTGGAGCAACTTCATCCTTAGCGTATTTCCTGAGGCTTGAAAGCATCTTTCGATACCTCCTGTAACCTCGTATCCTACTAAATACGCTATACGCCCGTGCATAATGATCCATCACTCCCTAACGTCGCATATGTATCGTAACGTTTCCAGCCAAGTTGTATTATGAGGGAAAGCGGCCCAGCGAGATCGGCCGG
>DKBH01000073.1 GCA_002451165.1 Nitrospiraceae bacterium UBA6905 | reverse complement strand
GGCGAGGAAGCGCTGCAGCATGCCGGTTCCGAAATCAAAACCGTCCAGCATGAAATAGACGGCCCAGAGCAGTCCCCACAGGATGAACCAGATCACCTGGTATTCCACGCTACACCTCCTGCCGGTCTGACCGCACGATTGCGGAAAGGTCATGGTCCGGACCCTTCCGGGCGAATTTTATCAGGAGATACAGGTCAACGAGCGCAAGAAGGCCGTACAGGAGCGTAAATCCGGCCAGTGAGGCGGTCACCTGCGGAACACTGACGGACCGTGATACACCATCTGCTGTCCTGAGAACGTTATAAACGATCCACGGCTGCCTTCCGACCTCTGCAACTATCCACCCCAGTTGGGTTGCAATATAGGGGAGGGGGAGCGAATAGAGCATAATCCTCAGAAAGAGTCGGCTCTGATCTATGCGTTCTTTTCGGGAAAGGATGACCGCTACAAGGGTCAGGAGCATGAAAAGCATACCGAAGCCGGCCATGCCCCTGAAACCGGCAAGAACCGGAAGAACAGGAGGTCTGTCCGCCTTGGGAAACTCCTTGAGTCCCCGCACAACGGCATTGCCGTCGTGGAAGGCCAAAAAACTGAGCATTTTCGGCACGCTGACCGCTTCAAGCGTATTGCGCTCGTTTTCAACATCAGGGATAAGCATGAAATGATAGGGGGCTGCCTCCTTCGTTTCCCAGACCGCTTCCATGGCAGCGAACTTGGTGGGCTGTGTCGCAGCAACGTTCGCTGCATGAAAATCACCGACCAGAAAGACCAGAAGTGAGCTTGCCAGACCAAAGGTTGCTGCCACACGAAAAGACCGTCGGAAGAAATCCTGGTTTGCCTTTCTCAGGAGATGCCAGGCTGAGATTCCCATGACAAAAAAAGCTGCCACGACATACCCGGAGAATATGGTATGAAAAAACTTCAAAAGACCGTAAGGATTCGTCAGCAGTGCCACGAAATCTACCATTTCGGCACGTCCGTTCCTGATCACATAACCTACGGGGTGCTGCATCCAGCCGTTTGCCAGCAGTATCCAGAGCCCCGAAAGGTTGGTTGCAAACGCCACAAGCCATATCGACAGGGCATGGACTTTTCGGGAGACCTTATTCCAGCCGAATACCCAGAGGCCGATAAAGGAGGATTCGAGGAAAAAGGCGACCGTTGATTCAATGGCCAGTGGAGCCCCGAAGATATCACCGACATACCGGGAGTACTCGGCCCAGTTCATGCCGAACTGAAACTCCAGGGTAATGCCGGTAACAACGCCGAGGGTAAAGTTGATAAGAAAGAGTTTTCCCCAGAACTTTGTCATCCTGAGCCAGACAAAGTCTCCGGTACTCACATACCGGGACTCCATATAGGCCACCAAAAGAGAAAGGCCGAGGGTAAGGGGTACGAAGATGAAGTGGAACATGCTCGTTACGGCAAATTGAAGTCTGCTTAGAGAGACAACGTCCATGCTGCTGCCCTTTCATTCAGGAGAAACATTATCTTTTTTAATTTCTATCAACATCTTATCAAATTAAAATTATTAAGCAATATCATAATGTCTATTATTTAAGACTAATTTACTCTTGATTAATTACTTTGTCAAGAGTAAAATAAGACAGATTATATCTTATTTATATTTGCTGAATAATTCATCAGTTACAGAAGGATAAAGCTTTTTAAGGAGGGGCCGGTTTGTCCGGTGCCATTATCCAAAATGTGATAGGATGAACCCATAAGGAGAATGATCATGAAAGATGCGCTCTGTGACGACGAATCCTTGGTAAAGATAGAATCAGTCCCCGAATATGTGACGTGCCCGAAGTGTGGTGGTGAGATGAGGCTCTGGTCAGGTTCTCTCCTGACGGTCTGCTGGTTCTGCGGCTTCCATGCATTCAAAAAAGAGATGATCATTAATTAACCGTAAAGGTTCGGGTCCTTGACCCCCAAGAATAATCTATCTACGGAGGAGAAAAAAGATGAGTGAGCACTATGGCATCAAGGTGGGCGATACCGTCCCGGATTTCAAGATCGAAACATATAATCCGTCGAAGGGCGATTTCGGCGAGATCAGTCTGGCAGAGTTGAAGGCGAGCAAGAAGTGGACCGTGCTCTTCTTTTATCCGGCTGACTTTACCTTTGTCTGAGCAACCGAGTTCGCTGCTCTGGCAGAGCGGCATGAGCAGTTCACGTCGCTGGGCGCTGAACTTATTACCGTGAGCACGGACACGAAATTCGTCCATCTCGCGTGGCAGAAGGATGAGAAGATGCTGGAGAAGGTCAGATATATCATGGGCTCTGATCCGAATGCACGCATTTCGAAGATCTTTGGCGTCTACGATAAGGAGGCCGGTCTTGACCTGCGGGGGACATTTATCATCAGCCCGGACGGTGTCCTCATGAACGCGGAGGTGAACTATTTCAATCTGGGAAGGAATGTTGATGAGATCCTGCGAAAGGTAAAGGCTAACATCTATCTTGCTTCGCACCAGAACGAAGGGTGTCCTGCAAAATGGCAGAAGGAAGGCGACAAGACGCTGAAGCCCTCGGCTGAGCTGGTAGGCAGAGTTTTCTATGCGCTTGAATAGTGCTACAATGCCATAAATCATAAATAATGAAGGAGGGGACACTATGGCAAAGCTGCCGGGGCAGTTTATGAGCATCAGGAAGCGTTTTGAGAAGTATTTCAAGGCGGTCGAAAATCTTGGCAAAGAGGCCAGGGTTGCAGGACCGCTGAACAGAAAGACAGCTCATCTGATACAGCTTGCGGCTGCGGCTGCGATCCGGTCAGAGGGGTCGGTTCATTCCCATACCCGGAGAGCGCTGGAGGCAGGAGCGAAGCCCGCAGAGATCTATCATGCCATTATCGTGCTGACCAGCACGATCGGGTTTCCTACCGTATCTGCAGCGCTGAGCTGGGCTGATGACGTGATCAGCGAAAAAGCAAAGAAGAAGTAGCACGTTCGTTTCGACGTACAAAGGCGGACAGAGTCCTGTCCGCCCTTGTACGCTCATCCGCAGAATTAAGACGTCGCATGATGCAGGAAGAAGTGAGCATGCTCACTTCCTCGCCTCGTTCCGCGATTTTTCTCGCTTGATGGTATCAGAACGGAATGTCGGATTATCGACAGTAGAAATCGCTCGAATTTTTTCTCGCATGTTCCGGTCCATTGGATCAATGATCGTGCCTACCCTCTAACGTGTGGACCTGACAGTAAAGTCCGCTAGATTCACACTCCCCGCATTCAAACTGCAGGAGGATATGGTTTATGTTCATCGACCTGAGCAGCTCTTCGATGTTCCGGCGGAGAGGTTCAAGATCGCTCAATCTCTGGTCATGGACCCATACGTGTGCTGAAAAGGCAATATTTTTGTGCGCAAGAGACCATACATGGATATCATGGATGCCCATCACCTCAGGGAAGACAGAGATCTTCCGAGCTATTTCTTCCACGTCGAATCCTTTCGGTACCATCTCGAGAAAGATTCCCGCAGCCTCCCTGACCACGCGCAGACCTCCGATGACGATGATGGTGCCGATAATGATGCCGGCAACAGGGTCTGCATATGTCCATCCCGTAGCGAGCACGACGATGCCCGAAATGATGACGCCGACCGAGGAAAGGGTATCGCCGATCACATGCAGCCAGGCACTCTTGATGTTCAGGTCCTCGTGTCCCCTGCCGAGGATCAGCGCCATGGCGATATTACCGAGAAGACCCCCCGTTGCGACCGTCAGCATGACCGTTGTTCCGATGACCGGCGGTGAAACGAAGCGGTGGTAGGACTCCACGAATATGTACATGGCAATTGCCACCAGGCTGAAGCCATTGACGATTGCGGCAAGAAGGCCAAACCGCTGGTAGCCGTAGGTTGCCCGGAAGTCGGAAGGTTTTTTGCTGATCCTGGCCGCGATAAGACTCAGTCCGAGGGCAAAGGCGTCTGTCAGTACATGTCCGGCATCGCTCAGAAGGGCAATACTGTTTGAGATCAGGCCCCCGACAATTTCGGCAAACAGTATGACAAGTGTGATGATAAGGCTGAGGGCAAGTCTCTGTGCAGGATCTTTTTTCATCATCGTTTCTTCTTTTACTATACCGCACTGCTCCACTGGCGGCAAAGAAGAAGAGAAGATGCGGCCACGATAACTATGCGTATCCGCACCGGTGTGCCCTCATATGCCGATTCGCCTCTCCTGATATATTTCTGGTAAACTCACGGCATGAGCATGATTATAGTCGAGAACCTCGTGAAAAAATTCGGCAGTATCACCGCTGTCGATGACGTGTCCTTTGCGGTGGAGGAGGGGGCTATATTCGGGTTCCTAGGGCCGAATGGGGCAGGCAAGACGACCACCATTAACATCCTCTGCACCCTGCTTTCCCCAACATTTGGGAAGGCATATATTAACAGTTATGACTGTGACCGCGAATCCTCAAAGGTGCGCAATGCGATCGGCATCGTATTCCAGGACAGTTCACTCGACAAGGACCTTACAGCACGCGAAAATTTGATGTTCCATGCCTACCTCTACCGCGTAGACAAAGCTGAGAGAAAGCAGCGGATCGAGGATGCACTCAGGTTCGTGGACCTTACGGACAGGGCCGATGACCTGGTCAAGAAGTTCTCCGGCGGCATGAAACGGCGTCTCGAGGTTGCACGAGGGCTCATCCACCGGCCCAAAGTACTTTTCCTTGATGAACCGACGCTCGGTCTCGACCCGCAGAGCAGGACAAACCTCTGGGAGTTTATCACCACCCTGCCAAAACTTCACAAGGTGACGATCTTCATGACAACCCATTATATGGAGGAGGCAGAGGTCTGCGACAAGATCGCGATCATCGACAAGGGAAAGATCATCGCATCGGGTACGCCTGCAGAACTGAAAAAGATCGTGGGCGGTGATGTCATCTATCTGAAGACGAATAATAATGAGGAGGCGATGAAGGACATCCGGAAGCTCTTTGACATGGAGGTTTCGGAGAAGGACGGTGAGATATTCCTATCCGCCATGAAAGGCGATGCCTGCATACCCGCACTCATCCGGGAAATCGGCGAACGGGTTCTGTCGGTCAGGATGCAGCGGCCGACCCTGAACGACGTCTTCCTCAAGCTCACCGGCAAGGCGATTCGGGAGCAGAACGGCACCGGTCTTGACAACATCAAGGCCATGGTCCGGTCATACCGGAGACGGCATGATCGAGACTAACGCCGTCTATGTCATCGTAGCGCGGGAGTTCAAGAAGTTCATCCGCGAGAAGAGCCGCCTCATCTCTACGCTTGCACGGCCGCTGCTCTGGCTGTTCCTGATCGGCGGCGGCATGTCCCGCCTCGTGCCGGGAGGGCAGAACGTCACCTACATCCAATTTATCTTTCCGGGTATCCTGGGTATGACGATCCTCTTCAGTTCGATCTTCTCCTCCATATCGATCATCTGGGACAAGGAATTCGGGTTCATGAAGGAAATCCTCGTGGCGCCGGTCTCGCGGTTTTCGGTGGTGGTGGGGAAGGCAACGAGCGGCATGGTTCTCTCGACCTTCCAGGTGATGATCGTGCTCTGTCTCTTCCCGTTCATCGGGCTGAGACTTGACCCGCTCCAGATCATCGGCGTGATACTTGTGTCGGCGATTCTCGCATTCGCCCTCGCATCTTTCGGTATTCTGCTGGCGTCATTCTATGAAAGCTATGAGAGCTTCAGCGTGATCATGAACTTCATCGTTATGCCGATGTTTTTCCTTTCCGGGGCTATGTATCCGGTCAAGCTCCTGCCGGAGGTGCTGAAGGTCGTCTCGAAGCTGAACCCGCTCACCTACGGTGTTGATGCGCTGAAGAATATCGTTTTTCCCTATGAGACCGGCAGGATGAGCGCAGACTTTTCGCTCTTCATCGATCTCACTGTCATTGTGACCCTCTCTGTTGTCTTCGTCCTGATAGCCGGCAAGGCTTTTGAACGGAAGCAGTAAGTTATTTTATAGTCTCGAAGGCATATGCTGCATTGAGGTAAAGAAATAGGGTCCTCATAACAAAAGTCAGGCATGGAGAGAGCAGGCTATTCCTATCATATAGATAAATGAGGTTTTCAGCAGCAGCTTCGGGGATATATTTTCGTGTGATATGATGACCGAAAATGAAATTATGAAGTGCATATCATGCATATTCTCTTTTATATAATAACGGCCAGAAAACCCCATGGCTTTTAAGCCTGGGGATGAATGGCCGCCCGGAGCAACGCGGAGGCTGTTCATCACATGTCTGACACGGCCATGGGTCAAGTCGGACATGTGGAGGCCTGAAACCCCGAACTCTAGTCCGGGGAGTGGGTTCATTCAGTACTGACTCTTTTTTGTTGCGTTTGTGCGAGCTGATGAGCAGCCCTGAATGAGCGGAAAGAATTATTTCGGAAGGGATGATCATGAAGAAGAGAATCTATAAGGCGCTTGTCGTAGAAGAAGTCGCAACTAATGTCTTCACAAAACAGATACGGGACTGCGAGCTTGATGCACTGCCCGCGGGCGACGTCATCGTGCGGGTGAAGTATTCGTCGTTAAATTATAAAGATGCTCTTTCAGCAACCGGCAATAGAGGTGTTACCCGGAAGTATCCCCATACGCCCGGCATCGATGCCGCTGGAATCGTAGCAGAAAGCGCTGTGCATGATCTGAAAGAAGGCGAGCAGGTCATTGTGAGTGGTTATGATCTCGGCATGAATACGGCGGGGGGATTCGGACAGTATATCCGGGTTCCTGCGAGCTGGGTAGTAAGAGTTCCTTTGGGTCTCAGCATAAAGGAAAGCATGATATTAGGCACTGCCGGCTTCACAGCCGCTCTATCGGTGGACAGGATAATCGGTGCGGTTACACCGGGTGACGGTGAGATAGTGGTAACCGGCGCTACGGGAGGCGTAGGAAGCATTGCCGTAGCACTCCTGTCGCAGCTGGGTTATGCTGTAGTCGCGGTCTCCGGCAAGGAAGATGCAGAAGAGTTCTTGAGGAAACTCGGAGCCCGTGAGGTCATAAGCAGGCAGTTCTTCTCCACAGGCTCAGATCGCCCGCTCTTAACTGCACGATGGGCCGGTGCAGTTGACACGGTAGGCGGGGATATCCTGGCTGCGGCTATCAAGTCCACCAAGCCGCTCGGCCTGGTTACCTGCTGCGGGCAGGTCGCATCACCTGAACTGTCTCTCACAGTATTTCCTTTTATCTTGCGAGGCGTTACTCTGGCGGGTATTGATTCTCAGAACTGTCCCATGGCATTGCGCATGCGGATATGGAACAGATTTGCAGCGGAATGGAAGATCGAAGCGATTGACGACATATACCGGGAAGTTGCCCTGACTGCTCTGCCGGACGAAATAGATAAGATCCTGAAAGGACGGCAGAAGGGAAGGGTTGTCATTAACCTGGATCGCTGAGTCCTCCCAAACGAGATATCATGTTGCCGGTGATGTTTTGGAATTCGTTTCAGTCTGAAATTGAACGGCTGGCGCATTTGTAATTGCCACTTTCTTAAAGAATTCCTGTCTAAGGAGCTCATAATTAGCTTGAGGGCCGTGCGATGACCGATGATTGGTCACCGCATCGAAAACCATACTGATGTAATGTAACGTCAGAAGGTAAGGCCTTGCCGTTCCATTAACATCTCGCCGAGGAACGAGCCCGGCTTGACCTCTGAGTTCTTAATCTTTTCAACCTTGTCCAGCTCATAGTGCTTGACGCAGGATGCACAGATATAGAACGTGCAGCCAAAATCGTTGATCAAGGTGTCCATGAGCTGGTGAATGGGGGAAAACTCATCTTTCTTCTGCCAGATGAGCGTCTCAGCATATCCCTTTTTTGCAAGAAGGGCGCCGTTGTCCATCAGAAAAAAATCCACATCTGCATCGAATGCCCTCATGTTCGTTGCGAGCTGCAGTGCTCCTGCCACGAGGTCAGGACGGTCGAATGAATGCGTGATGATGAATACAAATTTCTTCTTTTCCATGAACGTCTCCTTTTTGAAGTATGGATTAGTGATGAGAGCAGGCTGAACGGCCTGAATGTCCCGAACAGATATGACCTTGTCCGAACGCTGTAAGTTGCCCTGCAGCGAAGAGATCGAGGTTTTCCCTCACGGTCCGAGCTTCTGCGCGGAATACGCTGATGCCTGCCTGGGAGAGCTTGTTGAGCGCGCCACCGCCGATACCACCTGCGATCACGCAGTCGATTTCCCTGCCGCCAAGTGCGCGGAAGGGACTGCAGTTGCCGTGGGCATGGTGCCGATCCACGTTGTCGATGATCTCCACGCTAGCAGTATTTGTGTCAACGAACATAAAGGCAGGGGCTGAGCCGAAATGGCTGAACACCTCGCTGTCCAACGTCTGATCATGCTGAATAGGAAAACAGAGCTTCATGGTACTTCCTCCTCTTTACATAGGGTTTTTTCAAGAACAAGCGCTTTGCAGCCCGAGAGGGCAAGGGCGGTCTTTCGGCGTGCTGACGTGAGGATCCGTTGAACGGTTCCGCGGGATACACCCATTCTTCTGCCTGCCTCTTCCTGCGTAAGATCGTCCAGGTCACAGAGTTTCAGCGCTTCAAGCTCGTCAGGATAGAGGGCTATCTTGTCGAGCTCGGAAAAGGGAATGCCTGTCGGCTTGAAGGCTTTGCCCCTTGCCGTGCATCCGCAGATCCTGGGTTTCTTAGACCGTGGCGACATAATCTCCCGGCACAATATTGTGCATATGCACAATATTAGCATAGTGCGCCAGACGAGAGCAAGGGGTCGCATAAGATTCTTGCCTTCTTGTGTTTGTCGTATTGCGTTACTATACTAACTTATGTGACGATCGGAAAAAGGTATGGGAAACACGTCAGGGATAGCTGAAAAAAAGATTATACGGGTGGTTCTTTTCGATTTTGGCGGCGTCATTGCCGAAGAAGGTTTTTATCGGGGTCTCCTGGCCATTGCAGCGGAAAACGGACTTCAGCCAGAAGTCTTCTTTAAAACCGCCGAAGACATGATCCACTGGACGGGATATGTAACCGGTAGATCAACGGAGGCGGCATACTGGGCCGCTGTCAGAGAAAAGACCGGTATCAGCGGGAGCGATACCTATCTGAGAGAGCAGATTCTTTCGCGATTTGTCATCCGCCCTGAAATGCTCTCTCTTGTTGACCGACTAAGAGACTCGCGCAGGAATGTGAGCATCCTGAGCGACCAGACTGACTGGCTCGACGAACTTGACCGGCGCTCGCCGTTCTCATCTCATTTCGACCGGGTCTATAATTCCTATTACCTGCACAAGAGCAAACGGAATGCAGAACTCTTTACAGATATCTGCGCTGCCTTGGATGTGGAGCCTGCAGAGACGCTCTTCGTAGATGATAATGAGCATAATGTTGCGCGGGCGGCGGGAAGAGGGTTGCTGACGATCCACTTTACGTCGGTAACAGAGTTTATGAAAAGGCTCGCCTCGATAGGACTTTCATCTGTTACAGCCGTCTTCTGAACAATGCGAACAGGTGTTCCATGATTTTCTGACGCATCGGCCTCTTTCTCCACTGTTCAAGGGTTATCTTTTCGGAACGACTAAGATCATCAAAAAAAATCTCTTTCATCTGTTCACCAAAGCCACGGTCCATGATACCGACATTTCCCTCGTCATTCCTGCGCAAAGACTGAAAGTCGAGATTTGCAGAACCTATGATAGACCATACGGTATCAAATACCGAGGTCTTGGCGTGGAGGATGACTCCACTGAAGGTATGGATCTCGATGCCGGCCCTGAGGAGCCTGCTGAAGAATGCCCTGCCGGCATAATAGGCGGCCGAAACATCTGATTTGCCCGGCAGCAGGAGCTTAACGTCTACGCCTCGTGACACCGCGGTCTCAAGGATCTGGACCATGCGTCTGCTCGGAATGAAGTAGGCGGTAGTCAGGTAGATGCTCTCCTGCGCCGTGTTGATACTGTAATAGAGGAGTTTTCGCAATCTTCTCCTGCTCCGTGCAGAACTGGAAAAAATCGGCAGTACAGGCAGTCCGGCCGGACGTGCCTTTGCTTCCCGGTCGAAGCTGAATGGTTCTCCCTTCCAAATCTCCCAGCTTTTTCTGAATTCAGCGGTGAGCCTTGTTACGATTGGCCCTTCCAGAAATATGCCGGTGTCTCTCCAACCGGTTTTTTTCTTGAGCCGGTGATAGCCTCGATACTCATTAGCGATATTGATCCCGCCGGTGAAGGCCCGGATACCGTCGATAATGATCAGTTTTCGGTGGTCCCTGTGGACATAATGAAAGGGCATGGTCCACCGGAACGGGCGGGATGCCCTGATCTGAACACCGTTTTCCCTCAGTCCTTGCCAAAAAGAGCGGGGCGTGAATAAAGAACCGAAGTGATCGTAAATAACGTAGACGGCGACACCTTGACGGGCCTTTTCTTTCAGAATATCGGAAAGCTCCCTGCCGGTTTCATCGTCGCGGAAGATGTAGAACTGAAGACATATAATTTTTTTCGCTTTTCTTACCGCATGGAATATCCCCTGAAATGATTCCTTGTCTTTCCAGACCAGGGTGACGGTGTTCCCTTCGGTAAATGATGTGCCATAGATCCTCTGAATGCCTTTTTTTGACAGGGAGCGGGCCGGCTGTCTACTCTTCATGTTCAATCATTGCCGAAACATCTTTTCGCTGTCAATTATAAAACAGCCCAGGTGTTTCAGGGCAGAGGGCATATAGTATGGATTATTGCGTCCCTATCATATAAACTATGACGACGCAAAAATTAGAAGGAACGGAATCTGCATTTATATGAGAATTTTCATAAGAGCCATACAGGAAATTGACTGCGAGTGCGACGTTCTGATCCTTCCTTTTAATGAGGGAAGATCAAACCCCTATCGCAACCTGAAGCCCTCGCTCAGCAGACTCATTGCAAGGGTCTTGGATCATGATTTCAGCGGAAAGAATCAAGAGGTGCTCCTGGTGCCAGCACCGGAAGATATAAAGCCTGCGAGGATCTTGTTCCTCGGATTAGGGAAAAAAGAAGCCGCTTCCCCGGAGCAGGTTCGCCAGGCAGGGGGAAAGGCGCTCGCCTACCTCCGTGATCACAAGATGCGGCGGGTGGCACTCTCGACAATACTCTTCACAAAGCTGAAGCGGTCGGCGGCGGATTTTATTGAAGGAGCACTGCTCGGTTTGTATCAATATGAGAAGTACCGGTCTGAGAAGCAAAAAAATAAGGTTGGCGCTCTTACTCTGATTGCCCCGCCCCATCGTGCATTAACGAGAAAGATCAGACGTGCAGAAGGGATTGCCTCGGCAGTTGTGTTTGCGAGGGATCTTGTCAATGCTCCGGCGAACGATTTGACGCCGAGGGGTCTCGCACGTGTCGCGAAGTCACTGAAGGGAAAATCGCTTACCGTGAGGGTGCTCGAAAAGAAGTGGATGGAGAGGCTCAAGATGGGGGCGTACCTCGCCGTTTCCTATGGCTCGGCCGAACCACCTACGCTCATTGTACTGGAATATNNGGAAAAGATGAAATACGACATGGCGGGCGGAGCGGCAGTACTGGGTGTGATGAAGGTGGCTGCTGAGCTGCGGTTGCCCGTTCATCTCGTGGGAGTACTGCCGGCGACCGAAAACCTGCCTGGCGGTCGGGCGACTAAGCCTGGCGATGTTGTTCGCTCTATGAGCGGGAAGACGATAGAGATCGTGAACACGGATGCAGAGGGAAGGCTTGCTCTCGCAGATGCCCTCACCTATGCTCAGCGCTTTAAACCCGCTGCGGTAATCGATATTGCAACGCTTACCGGCGCTTGTGCAGTTGCGTTCGGTGGCGAGGCTATTGCCATGATGGGAAATGACCGGAAGCTGCTGGATGCCTTCAGGATATCAGGAGAAAGTACGTACGAGCGCGTGTGGGAAATGCCGCTTTATGAGGAGTATAAGGAATATCTGAAGAGTGATATTGCCGACATGAAGAACGTGGGCACGCGGATCGGTTCGCTCATGGCCTCGGCATATTTCTTGNNGGGACTGCCTGGGTCGAAAAAGACCGGCCGTACATCCCGAAAGGTGCATCGGGTATCGGAGTTCGGCTCATCTATGATATACTAGAAAAACTATGATGAAAATATCGAAGATTGTTCTGGTCATATCCTTTCTCCTGCTCCCGGCTGTTGCCTTTGCATGGGGGCCACTGACGCATATCTATCTCGGTAACGAATTGCTTTCGTTCGGTGCACTGCTACCTGCAGGAATTCTCGAAATCATCAGAAGGTATCGCAAGGACTTTCTTTACGGGAACATCATGGCGGATATTATCCTGGGAAAGAAGTATCTGCCGGATGATAAGAGTTCGCACAGCTGGGATGTGGGATTTGACCTCCTCAGTGCCGCACGGACGGATCAACAGAAGGCATTTGTTTATGGCTATCTCTGTCACCTCGCCGCTGACACGGTTGCCCACAATTCTTATACGATCGACAAGAAAAATATCGGCCATACGATCCTCGAGATGAAGGCGGACAGCATTATCGACAAGAAATATTGGTTTCAGGCAATGACGATCGACAGGAAGACTCAGATACGCAATGATCGCTTCCTCGAGCAGACACTGGAACGCTTTCTCTTTTCGTTTAAGACCAATAAACGGATCTTTAAGAGCATCGTTTTTTTCTCCGTCGTGAATCAGGAGCGGCTGGGGGATTTCATCGACCGGAGTATATTCACGTCGCTGCCTGGTCGTGATTCCATTGAGGTGCTGCATCAGGAGTCGCTCGACAATATGATTGATCTGCTGGAGAACTTTCAGAACGCTGCGGTGCTCATGTCCAGCCCGAGCGGGTCGGTGCAGCGGGGGAAATTTGCCAAGATCTTTATCCAGATCCAGGAAGATAGGGGCGTGCGACGTCCCCTCTACCGCCCGTAATAGCGTTTTTGCCTATCCTTTACTTATATTCCCTATCGCGTCCGAGACGTCAACTTGCAGCTTATTCACGGTGACGACGGAGAGGGCGCGCATGCCGAAAAAGATAGCAGTATTGGTGCGCGACAGGCAGGCTGAAGCCCTCCGTATGTCAGTTGGCCTTTCGATCCAGGGTGATATCGTAGATGTCTTTATCATGGATCAGGAACTTGCCGCTGAAGATCCTGCTGTAGCCCTTAACCTTGAGATGCTTGCGGAAGCCGGGGTACGTGTTATTTCTAATACTTTTCAGAGCAACTTCGCAGTAATGCCCACGGTTGATATTGCCTCCGGATTAGTTGCGTACGATTCCGTAATCCCTTACTAAGCTGTGCACGTCATTATGTTCCCGACGTCGTGGCGGGGCACTCACCAACTCCTGCGCTCAGGGAGGAGACTTTAATTATCCTGATAAGTCGATGACGTATATCATCTAAACTTATAGTTTCACGTTGATAAGGTCGCAAAAGTGATGTTATTGTTAAATATAATTCTGAATTATCCGTTCTTTAACATCAGCGAGAAAGGTGGTGATTTCAACGGAAAGCATAGGATAGCGCGCTTAGGGGAGGTAATGTGCATTGCACAGAGAAATAAAACACAAAAACGGGGAGAGAAGAATGAAAAAAGTTTTGTTTGTAGCATTGGTTCTCACACTGGTAGCAGGCGGTTACCTGACATTTACAGCTATTGACACCCAGACTGCTGTGGCAACTGCAGCAAAGAAGACTTATTCCGGCACAGTATATGTTGCCGGTATGGGCGGTCATTACACGAAGGCTGATGTGGCGATTGATCCTTATAACGCCGATGACCCGATTAAGGTCTCCAATCTTGATCGGATCGTGATCGGTGACAAGACCACCCATCCCACGCACGATGCGCGGATCGATGCCGGTGATACTACAAAGATGTTCTGGTCTACGTATGTACTCGATCCGAACAAGAAGCAACACGTTGGCGTTTCTGATCTGACAACCGGGAAGGTCATTAAGGACATTGCCATGGACCCTGATCCGCGGTCAAAAGCAGAGAAGCCACCGGTCTACTGCGCTTCAGGACAGAGCAGCGCAAATTTTCTGCCGATCTTCATGGGCAATGAAGGCTATGTGGATGTCTTTGACAAGAAGACCATGGAGCACAAGAAGAGAGTATTCATCGACGGTCTCGGCTATAAGTCAGGATCATATGTCTTTGTCCATGGTACGAACTCCAATGACTTTAAGAAATTCCTCATAACCGTTACCATGAAGGGCGATGATGGAAAGGCAAACGGCAAGGTTGATTTCGTGCTGGTTGATCTGCCGGCAATGGAAAAAGGTGAGTGGAAAGTACTCGCGAAGGCTACCCATTCCGGAGAGCCGGGCAAGACGATCACTTTTCGCCAGTACTTCAGCAAGGACGACAAGTATATCTTCCAGTCTGCAGCTGACCGCTTCTGGCTGCTCGACGGCACTACACTGGCAATGGTGGATGAAAAGATGAGCACCGGGGGGCAGAACCATGACGCCATCCCAACGCCTGACGGCAAGTATGCACTTCTGACCCTCAGGTCATCCACAGAGGGGTGCGACGCCGAAGGGAAGGCGATACCCGGAAAGACCATAACTGACGGCATGGTTCAGCTGTATGATGTAGATGCTAAGAAAATCGTCGGAAAGCCGGCATCTACCTGCTTCGCATGTCATAAGGGCATGGGACTTGGCGACAAGAGCGCCGTGCTCTGCGGTATCGACGCAAACTTCAAATAGCAGCAGTTTTTTCGTGTGGATTCTTTCTATGCGGCTACGGCCGCATAGAAAGAATATCACAAATCCTTTATAATACACCCCACTATGAAGGCCGCATTCACTTTTTCGTCACTCGCCCGGCGTAATCTGAAAAGAAAACCGCTCCGGACCGTAATCCTTATCGTGGCAATTGCCCTGCTGGTTTCAGCTCTCGTTTTTTCACTATCGTTCGTGAGAAGGGTTTCATCGAGCATCAGGCTTGCTTCGGAGCGGCTTGGTGCTGATATTCTTGTGGTACCCGCCGGTTCCCGCGGATTTGCAGAGGACGTGCTTCTCGAGAACAAGTCAAAATCTTTTTATATGGACAAAGAGATCCTGGACAGGCTGAAGGCGATACAAGGGATTGACGCAATGACCTACCAGACCTATCTAACGACCATGCAGGGGTTGTGTTGCGATGTCCCGGAGACCGTGGTGGTAGCTTTTAACCAGGATACGGATTTTATCATCAAACCCTGGTTGACCGAGAAGTTTGGGAGAAGGCTGCAGAAAGGTGAGGCGCTGGTGGGCCACGAGTCTGCGTTCAATATACGCGTAGGTCTGGTAGAAGTGGACAGCGTACTTTTCGGGAATGTCTTCAAGATGGTCGGCATACTCGACAAGACGGGCACGGGGCTTGACAATGCCCTTTTTATTGATGACGGCAACCTTGATGATATCCTGAGAAAGGGAAAAACCGATCTTAAGCCGGGACAGGTATCCATAGTTTTTATCAGGGTGAAAAAGGGGTTAGACCCCTATAAGATAGCAGGAGAGATCGAGGATTCTTTTGTCCAGGTTGACACGATGGCACGCAAGGATATCGGCAAGAGCATTATTACGACGCTCCGGGATATTAATTATATCTTCATCTTCACCATGCTTCTCATCTGTTTTCTTTCCGGATTTCTTACCTGGGCGATTTTTTCTGCCATTGCCAATGAGCGGGCACGGGAAGTGGGCATTATGCGCGCTGTGGGAGCAAAGGAATCTCATATTGTTTCGGTATTTCTCCTTGAAGTCGTTATTCTTGGCAGCATTGGTAGCATTATCGGGATTTTCTGCGGGACAATGCTTTCGATTGTGCTTGCGAAAAGCTTTTCTATCATGAAGAACCTCCCGATGCATCTCGGTGTTGCAGAACGTATCGTGATTGGTGGTGCCGGGTTTCTCGTCGGTAACGCCATCTGTATTGCAGGTGCGTTATCTCCGATCCTAAAAATAAAAAAGATGGAGCCCCTCGTGGCTATTAAGAAGGAATAGACTGGTGGCGCAGATAGAGGTCGTTGAACTGACGAAAAAATATGCTATTGCCGATCAGACGATCACCGCTGTGGACGGGGTATCCCTCATCATTGAAAAGGGCGAGTTTGTATCTGTTGTCGGACATTCTGGATCAGGGAAGACGACATTGCTGTCGATCATCGGCGGTATCATGAAGCCGACGTCCGGACGAGTGCTCTTCGATGGACAGGACATCTGCGGCTTGGATGACGACCGGCTGTCAGAATACCGGAACGAGCAGGTTGGATTTATGTTCCAGTTTGCAAGTCTCCTGCCGATGCTTACGGCTGCTGAGAATGTGATGCTGCCAGGGCTGTTCCGGAAATCTCGAAACGCGCGAGATGGGGCGAAGACGAAAGATCTCCTCCAGATGGTAGGTATCGGCGAAAAATATGATGCCTATCCTTCGCAGCTTTCCGGAGGGCAGCAGCGCCGCGTGGCGATTGCTCGTGCCCTCATGTATGATCCCCGGGTGATTTTGGCTGACGAGCCGACGGGGGATCTCGATGAGGAGACGGAGAACGATATTATGGAGTTGTTTAAGAAGCTTAACAGGGAAAAGCAGATTACCTTCATTTTTATCACCCATAATCTTGAACTGGCCGGCATGGCACAGCGCACGCTCAAGATGATCCATGGGAATCTCTACGAAACCTGATCACTTAAAGAGCTTCAGCCCTTTTTCTATTACGTCCGTATCAATGACCAGTTGTTCACCTTCTATGCTACTTTTCAAGAGTATGGGGTCACATCCCCCTTGTGCCTGCCATGTCTCATCCGAAATATTGAATTTCATCCCACACTCGTTGCAAATAAGGTCGGCACCTTCCTGGCGATACCCTTTTTTCTGCTTGTAGCAGGTATAACATGCGTCAAAATAGGATGAGACAGTTCCTTTCGCGTCTGTCCTCACGAAGAAGTTGATCTGTCTGCCCCCTCGCGTGTACGTAAAGAAATGAGCTCTGCCGTCACGGACATCATGCAAGGGTATAATGATTTTGTTATCACGGACCGGTGCATCTGGATATTGCGCCATTTTCTTTCCGCAGCCTAACTGAAAGACGACAACGCAAAGCAGAAATATAAACAAGAGGTCACGAGATGCAGTGAAGCGACCGCTAGGGTTCATGCGAGTGAAGGATGAGTTCCTTCGTAATTTCCGGGAACTTTAGTATGGCCTTTCCTCTATGGTCTTTCAGAAACTCCTGTGCTTGCAGTTCTGTTGCGATAGGGACAAGTTCGTCACCCATGGGACCCAGAACGTTACTGCCGGTCACATAGAACATGTCTTTTGCATCCATGAGCTTCGCAGAATAATATTCGGTGACGTAGATCGATGCAATGTCCGAAACTTTTTTCGTCGGAGCATACTTGTTCAGCTGCAGATAGTACTTAAACATGTCTTTCGGCCCGTCAAAGGCAACATAGCTGTTGTCGGAAAAGATGATCTGAGCAATCCATGGCCTATATTTGGCGACGAACATGCCGCAGACAGCGCATCGATCGTCTTTTTTTAGTTCTGCCGGCCCCGCAGCCATCCCCCATGCCGGGACCAGGATGATCAGCAGAAAGGCGCAATACACCCTTTTGAGGGGTGTGAGCTGGTCATGTATCGTCATGATATCCTCCTGCTGAGATAGTCTCTATCTCTATTATACCGCGGGCCGGTCTCAGATGAAACGTCCGTCTGCCATGCGGAGGATGCGCTGACAGCGGTCTGCAAGAGTTGTGTTGTGGGTGACGATGATGAAGGTTATTCCTTTGTCCCTGTTAAGGGCAAGAAAGAGCTCAAAGAGGCTGTTGCCCGTTGCCGTATCAAGGTTGCCCGTAGGTTCATCGGCGAGAACCACGGTGGGATCTTGTATAAGAGCCCTCGCCACTGCGGCCCGTTGCTGTTCACCACCAGAAAGCTCACCCGGCCGGTGAAGCAGACGGGATGTGAGGCCGAGATCATTAATCAGCCCCCGGGCCTTCTGCTCGGCCACAGCATAGGACGTTCCACTGATCAGCGCAGGTAGCATGACATTTTCTATTGCAGTGAATTCCGGCAGGAGATGGTGAAACTGGAATACGAAACCGATGCTCTGGTTTCTGAATCTGGCACGAGACGCTTCATCCATGGAGAAAACATCCCTTCCCCGGTAGAAGACTTTACCCGCGGACGGTCTGTCAAGAGCACCGAGAATATGCATGAGCGTACTTTTTCCAGCACCGGATGCACCGGTGATACCCACCATTTCGCCGTCATGAAGGGTGACGTCGATCCCTTTCAGCACTTCCAGTTCACCTGCAGCGGTACGAAACGTCTTGCCTAGGCCGACTGCTTCGATCACTTCACTCATAGCGTAACGGCTCCACGGGGTTGAGCTTTGCAGCCTGCCATGCAGGGTAGATCGTTGCCAGGAAACTTATGATGATGGCGGAAAGCGAGACGGTGATAAAGTCGAAAGCGCTCATCTTAACCGGCAGATGGCTCAGGTAATAGACGTCTGCCGGCAGTCTGATGATCTGATACTTGTTCAGGATGAAACCGAGCGTATACCCGCCGGCAATGCCAAGGAAGGTCCCGATGAGACCGATGAACAGTCCCTGAAGCATGAAAATGATCATGATGCTCTTGCTGGTGGCACCGATGGCTTTGAGGATAGCGATCTCGCGGCTCTTTTCGATGACGTTCATGATCAGATTGCTGATGATATTGAAAGAGGCGACAAGAACGATCAGGACAAGAATCACGAACATGGCAAATTTTTCGAGTTTGAGCGCCGAAAAGAGGTTCTTGTTCATCTGCATCCAGTCGAGCACGATATATTTGAACCCGAGAGTTTCCTGAAGTTGCCTCTTCACGGCAGGAGCCTGGTATATGTCCTTCAGCCTGACTTCGATTCCCGATATGGCGTCTTTCATGCCGAAGAATTCCTGAGCCGGTTTCATGGCCGTGAGCACGAGATTTGAGTCATACTCGAACATGCCTATCTCAAAAATGCCGACCACGCGGAACGGTTTTACCTTCGGCAGCATTCCCAGGGGGCCGATCTCTCCTATAGGAGAGACAACATTGACCGTGTCATTCAAGAGAACACCGAGTGTACCTGCAAGCTCTTTCCCAAGAATGATGCCGGGGATTTCGGCATCACCTTGAAGGTTTCTGAAATCACCTTCCTTAATGTGCGAGAGGATATCCGTTGTTCGTGATTCTATTTCAGGATTAATCCCCCGGATAAAGACACCATGTGCCCTGTTGCCGAAGGAAACCATCACCTGCCCGATGACAAACGGCGCCTGAGACACCACTTCCCGGTTCTGCTTCAACACAGAAGCTACGCGTTCATAATCAGTGAAGGAGCCTTTGAAGTCCCTGACAATGATATGGGCGTTCGCTCCGAGAATTTTTTTTTGCAGATCCTGATGGAATCCCGACATAACAGAGAGGACGACAAGGAGCGCCATCACCCCGACCGCGACCCCGACGACCGCGACCCCCGAGATGAGCGAGATGAAGGCCTGCTTGCGCCGGGCGGTGAGGTAGCGGAGGGCGACGCGCAGCTCCCAGGGCATCTTCACTCGGCCGCGTCCCCGGTGTCCGGGCCGTCCTCGGCCTCCGCGGCCCCGGGGCCTCCGGTCTCGGGCCNNCCCGCCGATTGATATGGCGGTATTGACTGACAGGCCTTTGTGCTTTTTTTTTGACTTCAGATACCGCAGGGCGATGAAGGCTTGGTAGGGCAAATTCATCATAAATACGGGCTCCTGTTGCACCATACCATTATCTTTGACAGGGCTACGACCATCCGTCGCGATGGGATGTGCTCATCATTCTGCACGGGACATACAGCAGCGCTGATCATTGCGGCTGTTCAGGTTTAAGCTGGGGGAAGAAAATGACATCCCGGATCGACGGAGCATTCGTCAAGAGCATCACAAGCCTGTCTATGCCGATTCCCTCGCCGGCGGCCGGAGGCATGCCATATTCCAGTGCACGTATAAAATCCTCGTCCATCTCATGCGCCTCATCATCGCCGGCCTTCTTTGCCTCAACCTGGGAGACAAAACGCTCTCTCTGGTCAAAAGGGTCATTGAGTTCAGAGAATGCATTCGCAATCTCCCGGGCGCAGATGAAGAGCTCGAACCGCTCGACAAGGGCCCGGTTTTCCGGCTTTCGCTTTGCAAGCGGCGAAAGCTCGACCGGGTGGTCGATAATAAATGTCGGCTGGATCAGCCCCGGCTCTACCATTTCCTTGAATATCTCATCGAGGATCTTGCCGAGGGAAGAACCGTCAGGGATATCTATCCTCTTGGCTCGCGCCCACTGTTTCGCTTCTTCAGGATTCGTAAAGATCTCTGCCGGAACACCGCCTTGTTCAAGCGAAGCCAGCATCGGTATCCGCGGCCACGGCGGTGTGAGGTCGATCGTATCGTCACCATAAGGGATGGTGAGGGTACCAACCGCCTTCATGGCGACCTCCGCAAACAGCTCTTCAGTCAGTGACATAAGAAAACGGTAATCTTTGTAAGCTATATAGAATTCCAACATGGAAAACTCGGGATTATGTCGCGTCGATATACCTTCATTTCTGAAGTTCTTGTTCAGTTCATAGACCCGCTCATACCCGCCCACCAAAAGCCTCTTGAGATAAAGTTCGGGGGCGATCCTGAGGTACAGATCAATGTCCAGCGCATTATGATGCGTACGGAAGGGACGGGCAGTAGCTCCGCCCGGGATCTGGTGCATCATGGGAGTTTCGACCTCAATGAAGTCCTTTGACTCCAAAAAATCTCGGACGGCCCTTATGATCCTGCTCCGTTTCGCAAAGTTCTCCCTTACCTCAGGGTTAACAATCAGGTCGATATAACGCTGCCGGTAGCGGGTCTCGATATCCCTCAGCCCATGCCATTTTTCGGGAAGCGGACGGATCGATTTAGTCAGGAGCGCTACCGACGATACTTCGACGGTTAATTCATCGGTCTTTGTCCTGAAGAGCGTGCCCTCGATACCAATAATGTCTCCGATATCTATCTTCTTAAGAAGCTTGAAGTTTTCACCAAGGATGTCTTTCTTGAAATATATCTGGAGCTTACCGCTGGAATCCTGAATGTGGGCGAAAGCGGCCTTGCCGAAGTCTCTCATGGCCACAATTCTTCCTGCTAGGCTGCAGAATATCTTATTTGTTTCAAAGAACTCCTTCGGCTGTTCACCATAGCCTGATCTGAGGTCAGCGGTATGATCCGCCGCATCATAGGGATCTCCGTAAGGTTTAATGCCGAGTTGCCTGAGCTCTTCAACTTTCTTAATGCGCTGTTCTATGAGTTCGTTCGTGTCTTCCACAAGGGCCTCGCAAAAAATTTATGAATTATAATGAGTTATGGCGACAAAGGTCAAGGAAACAGTATGTTTTACGATACCTCATGAGATTAACTGAGCGCCGCAATGACCACATCTTGCAGGGATCCTCTTGAGGGGTGTGATAAACAAATGGGCGTAATTGGTGCAACGAGACAGAGTGCAGAACAGGCTTTGCAGCAGGGCATTAGACGTTACTTTGTCGGATAGCGGCGGCATTCCGGACCCATGGTTTACGTTAGCAGAAGCAGTATTCCAACTCGTTGACCGAAAAGAGTAACACGTATTTTATATGCAACTGCTGATCGGGGAAATCTGCTTTTGATTCTGCTAAAGTAAGAGTACGGATAAAATAATGGGTTTTGTACCTGCATACCGTATATTGCCACCCGCAGCATTTGAAAGAGCGGCTGAGATGCTTGGAAAGATGTTGCGGGACTGCACGCTTTGTCCCCGACAGTGCCATGTTGACCGAGCCGCAGGTGAGACCGGCTACTGCAGCACCGGTCCCGGACCGTTTGTCTCGAGCTGGGGGCCGCATTTTGGCGAAGAGCGACCCCTTGTTGGCAGGGCAGGATCAGGCACTATCTTCTTTGGTCATTGCAACCTCGGCTGCATCTTCTGCCAGAATTATACGATCAGCCATCTCGGCGAAGGCACCGAGATCTCCCATGAGCGGCTTGCCGACATTATGTTTTCACTGCAACAGGCAGGATGCCACAACATAAATCTGGTGACCCCGACACACCAGGTGCCGGCCATTGTTCGTTCCGTCAAGATAGCTGCCGAAAAAGGATTGTCCCTTCCATTGGTCTATAATTGTGGTGGCTACGAATCTCTTGATAGCCTTGAGCTGCTTGACGGCATTATCGATATCTATATG
>DKBH01000102.1 GCA_002451165.1 Nitrospiraceae bacterium UBA6905 | reverse complement strand
TCCTGGGCGGCGGTTCCGCAGGTCTTACGGTCGCTGCCGGTGCGGCACAGTTTGGTGCGAAGACCCTCCTCATAGAAAAGGAGCAGGTTCTGGGGGGTGACTGTCTGCACTACGGTTGTGTGCCGAGCAAGACGCTGATCAAGACGGCCCGCGTTTATCATCTCATGAAGCATGCGGCGAGGTTCGGACTTCCGCAGCCGGAAATCAGACCGGTAGACTACCGGGAGGTAGCGAACCGCATACGGTCCGTGATCGCTCTTATTCAGAAGCATGACTCCGTAGAACGGTTCTGCCGTCTCGGAGTGGCGGNNTGCGGTCTTTGCGAATGAGCATACCGTCACCCTCGAAGGAAGGAGCATGACGGCAAAGACCTGGGTTATTGCAACCGGTTCTTCTCCCGCCATCCCGAAGATTGAGGGTATCGACCAAACGCCCTACATCACGAACCGGGATATTTTCTCCCTCGAGTCCCTGCCGAAATCCATGATCATACTCGGCGCCGGGCCGATCTCTATCGAGATGGCACAGGCATTCGCTCGCCTCGGTTCGAAAGTTTCGGTCATCCAGCGGAGCGGCCAGATACTCGGCAGGGAAGACCCGGACATGGCTGCAGCAGTGATGGAGAACCTCGCTGCAGAGGGAGTGGCATTCTATCTTAATACAGTGGTTGCGGCGGTGAAAGATCTCGGCCGCGAGCGGGAAATTACTGTCAGGATGAAGAACGGTACAATGGCGAGTGTTACGGCGGAAACCATATTGGTGGCTCTTGGGCGGGAGCCGAATCTCGGCACGCTTGGGTTGGGGAATGCCGGCGTTGACTATGAGGGAAAAGGTCTCAGGTTGGACAGCAGGCTCAGAACGACGCAGAAGCATATCTTCGGCGCCGGTGATGTCACCGGGGCATATCAGTTCACCCATGCAGCAGGTTATGAAGGAGGAGTGGTGCTGACCAACGCGATCCTGCATCTGCCGCGCAGGGCAGACTATAGGTTTTTCCCGTGGTGCACCTATACGGATCCGGAGCTTGCGAGCATCGGCATGAATGAAGCTGGGGCAAAGAGAGAAGGCCTGGGACACGCTGTCTGGACCGAGGACTTCAGTATGAACGATCGGGGTCTCGCCGAGGGTGAAGCAAGGGGAAGGATTAAGCTGGTTCTCGATGCAAAGGAAAAGCCGCTCGGCATTCAGATCCTCGGCCTCCATGCGGGAGAACTGATCAGCGAATGGGTCGCTGCCCTGAACGGCAACGTGAAACTGTCGGCGCTAGCCGGGGCCGTGCATCCCTATCCCACACTCGCCGAGATCAACAAGCGAGTCGTGGGTAATTATTTTTCGAAGAAGCTATTCTCCGACAAGGTGAAGCAGACGCTCCGGTTCTTCTTCAGCCTGCGGGGAAGGGCCTGCGGAGGGTGAGCATGAAGGCAGGAATGAGGACGGACAAGAAGAAAACGAGGAACATTCTAACGTCAGCTGGCATGAAGCTGAAGGGCGGCGTTATGGGAAGCGCCAGCACCACACTCAGCGAAGAGCAGAAAAAGCTCGCGCGGTCGCTCGGCAGGGCATTGGCCGAGGCAGACTGCATCACCATCACCGGCGCATGCCCCGGTTTTCCCTTCGAGGCAGCGCGGGGAGCCCGTGAATCGGGCGGGCTCGTGGTTGGTATATCGCCGGGGTTGAGCCTTTGGGAGCATGAACATAAGTACGGCTCGCCCACTGCATATCACGACGTGCTGATATTCACCGGCAGCGGTCTCATGGGCAGAGAGGTGGTCAATATCCGGTCGTCCGATATTGTCATTATTCTGGGCGGACGGTCCGGAACCCTGGGAGAATTCTCGATCGCGTATGACGAGGGAAAGCTTATCGGTGTGCTCATGGGGACCGGCGGCATCACCACCGAGATGAAACATATTGTAAAGGTGATAAGAAAGAATACCGGCGCCAAGATCGTCTACGATCATCATCCAGGGCGGATCGTCAGGAAACTGATTAGCTATTAGTGGAAAGAACATTTCAGACATCCTTCCTGTCATCATGGTCGTGGCATGAAGAGAGAGGGGTAACGGTTCTTAGCTCTATCTGTGACGGCACGTCCTACGCTGGTTCAGCAGTCCGAAGATCTCACAAGGTATTGATGACGGTATGGATCCGGTAACCATACTGCTTGTCGGGCAAGAGTCTGAAGAGTCCCTGCGTGGTTAGAGGTTCGCTCCTACTGAGCAGTGTCTCTTTGACAGGAAAAAATTCTAAAAGGTGCTCTATACATATTCATTCCTGTCAGGATTGTTGCGGCATGATGCGGCTCACTGTTGCCTACTTTTTTTCTGCTCGTACATCATGGTGTCAGCCCGCCGTATCAAGTCATCCAGAGACTGCTCACTGTCAGGACTGCGGCTTGCAAATCCAATGCTTAGCGAGATTTTCCACTTGTGCTTTCCTTTTCTGTTATGTTTCTCAATGAGCTTCTCAAGACGACTGAGCAGTTTTTCCGTATCAAACCTTTGATCTCCTCCGGTGAGCAAGAGAGCGAATTCATCTCCCCCGATACGGGCAATGATATCGGACTCCCGGACACACTCCCTCAGGATAGCTGCTGTTTCTATAAGGGCGATATCACCCTCTGCATGGCCTAAGGTGTCATTAATACCCTTTAATCCATCAAGATCCGCCGCAACGAGCAACAAGGGCTTCTTGTCGCGATGGGCAATCCTGAATTGCTGTTCACTCAAGGTTGAGAAGCCCCGTCGATTATAGAGCCCGGTCAGTTCATCTGTAAGGGACAGAAGCCGCAACATCTCTTCGGCACGATCGCGCTCCTTAACGTTTTTGTCTGCCTTCAGAAAAGTAACTATTACTGCGGCGAGAAGACCTACCGTGATGGCAAACAATACCCCATAGGATTTGTAGATAAAGGATGAGAGCCTATGCCTTTGCTCAGAAATATCATAGTAAATCTCAAAGATACCTATAAGCTTGTCATCCTTCATAATGGGCACATAGGTTTCAACAACGTCAGTACTCATGACTTCATTTTCGAGTGACATATTGCTTCTCGGTATCACTTCAGCGCGTACAGCACTCTGCGTCTTGATATCATGGAAATAGGCCTTGTTGTTAACCTGACCTATGTCTGCCGGCTCTGTCGAATAGATAATCTCTCCATCGGGCGAATAGATCTTCAATTTCTCATAACGAGCCCTGTGGTCGCTGCTGTCGAACCAGCTGAGGAATTTCTTTGGAACTTCCCCCTTCGTTAATGCGCGGGATTCCGAGACAAGGGAGGTTGAAAAAAAAAGTGCAAGGTGCAGCGCATCTTCTTTCATGTCTTCTGTGAGCAACTCGGTAAAGGACGGCGAGAGGACCGTAACTACATACAAAGGGAATGCACATATCGCCATTATTGATACAACCAGAATAATTCTTAAGAGTGTGACTTGGTTCAACTCTCTTGACCTCGTTACCGTACTTTAATCTACAACTTTCAATCATACCTGTCAATAATAAATTAATTACAGAAACAACTTTATAAATGAGTTTTAAGTCAGCTTGTTTTGACCTGTTTTTTTCTCGTTGCACTCTTTCGGAAGTTTCCTTATTGAGAGGATTAATCAGGTCGCTGGAACTGAGAGGCAACTTTTCCTCCTCTACGACTAAAGGGCGACCTGAAACTGGCAGATTTCTTTCAGGTCTCATGGTGGTACGCCCGGCTTCACTATGTGACTAAGTGGCAGCAACTTTTAAGGTAAATGCGGCAATATCCTCCCTTGACAAGCCTTCATTATTAGGAAATGATGTAGGTAGACATTTTCCCGATTAAGCTAAACCCTCCCTGAGGAGGGGGCGGAAAGCAGCGGGTCTTAGTATAAGATGGCCGAGCTACCGAAGGCGAAGACCTTTGGTGAGCCCGGCCTTTTATTTTTCTGATTTATAATAACGGCTAGAAAACCCCATGGCTTTATAGCCTGGGGATGAATGGCCGCCCGGAGCAACGCGGAGGCTGTTCATCACATTTCTGACATGGCCACGGGTCAAGTCGGACATGTGGAGGCCTGAAACCCCGGACTTCAGTCCGGGGAGTGGGTTCATTGGGTGCGAAGGAAAAGAAAGGTTATGTCGAACGGGCCGATATGAAAAGGGGGTGATGTTGAAGGCATTTTGCATAAGGACTAAAAAAGTGGGGGAATGAATGCAAGTATGAAAAGAAAAGGGAATGAAGGATGATGGAAGGGGATGCGGAGGGATTTGTCATCTATCAAATGGAAGCGCTGTAGTAAGCAATTCATCCCGAAGTGCGCACGTATCACTTCCTGCTTAGAAAGGAGGGGTTTCATGAAGAAGCCTACTGAGTTAGGTTGGCGGAGTATATTACCGCTGTTCGTAGCTGTAGTCGTATTGTATCCTCTTGGCGTGTATGCTGCTGCGCCGAGCGGCGCCATATTCACGACGGTAGTCGACGGCACCGAGGTGAATCTTAATCAATACCCGTCGAAGGAGGACGTTTATCTTGATGGCGGTCCGGGGCCTGGCGCGCCGCAGACTGCTGCAGGACTTGACGATGGCATCTACGTGTTCCAAGTGACTGATCCGTCTGGCAAGGCGCTTCTTTCCACCGACCCTGCAAAGTGCCGTCAGGTTATCGTCAGCGGCGGGATCATTACCGGTGTTGTGGCCACAGGATGTCAACACGTTACTGGTATGGACGTCGACCACGGGGCTTTGACCGTCCAGCTCATGCCCTATCTCGACACGCCCAATAACGGGGGCGTCTACAAGGTCTGGGTCACGCTGGTCGGAGACTATCTTTTAGGCTGCAAGAAACAAGGTATCAATGACGGCCTCGAACGCATCGACTGCGGTCCTCTTTCTCGTCGTTCGGGCGGCGTGGCGCATGGATTCATGCCGTGGGAGAGCAAAACCGACAACTTCAAGGTGAGGGAAGGCTGCCCGCGTGAGATCGACGTGAGATTTATAGACGATGACACAGGGAGGCTTATCGATGGGCTGTTGGTGACCTGGTTCGATACGCTCGGCGCTTCCAACGATAAGTGGTCTGTCTGGGCGCCGTGGCTGTTAGCCTACCACGAGGCCCATGTAGAAAATGTCGAGACCGGCACTCACCGCTTCGCGATCTTTAATCAGACCGGTTGCCGGGTGCAGGAGGTATATGTCGATGGTAAACTGATGCCCGGGCTCGGACCGCAGACGGTCGAAGTGAATGCCAAGAAGAGCTTCAAGAGCGGTACGATATTTGTGGACGTCTACTGCGACACTTCTCCTTAGTCCTTCGCTGCAGCAGGTGGCACCGAGTGCCTGCTCGGGGCCTCTGCCGACATCATGATCAAGCAGAGTTGCATCGCTACTGGCAAGTCATCCGGTAGTTATCCAAGGGATCCAACTCATGTGGCCTTCTGTACCGATATTCTGATCTCTCCACGCAATCGATAGCAGGTGCAACTTTCTCTACTGCGGGCTTGCGCTGTGTAGTCGGGCGGGCGAAATGCTGACGTACAAGTGATCCGGAAGGGCGCATATTTCAGCATAAAACACTGCTTCCTACTTCTCTATTTCACTGTTTACTGATATAAAGAATGAAATCGTACTCAGCCGGTCTTTCTGATCTTGGAGTTGTCAGGGCAAGTTTTGTGATTGCTTCGTGTATCACGTCTGAGTTTCGATCCTTAATAACTGAAGAATACATGTCGTTTTCCGCATATTAGCGAGACTATTTAGATAGGACTCAGTAACTTGCCGTACCTGAGACTCCGAATTTGTTTGCTATAACCTCGAAGTATTCAAAGGGAAAAACATAAAGGCGGTTCTTTGCAGGCTACGGACTTTTGTATCTCAACTCAGGCTCCACACCTTGTATTCCATAGAGAACAATAGCAGCATGAAGGGGAAAAGAGAGCGTCCTTTTGCCCTTCATGCTGATAGGTCTGTCAATCAGAATCGGTCAGGCGGGGTATGCTTATTTTCATCTTTCATTTCAGGGAGACTTCTCACATTGTCCGGGGGCTGAACCGGCCACACATTTATTTTCCAATCAGATTTTTCTTCAGGTGCAGTGGTTTTTTCCTTTTCTAAGGACTCATCCTGCTGCTTCCCATCCCTGCCTGTCGGACCGCCCTGTGGCGTATCTGCAGCTACAACTGCAACAATATAGTCGCCGCTCGTATCAGGCATCACTATAACCTCCGGAGGCGCGTCAAATACCATGGGTGGCGGCAGAGAAATTCCGGCATTTATATCCACCCCTGCCATGGTTGGCATGGGAACGATCATTGCAAACATACTACCTATCGTTACCACTAGTAACTTTTTCATTTTGCTGCCTCCTTGTTTCAGTTTTATCCGGCAAAGGCCCTTTCAGCACTCGTGTCTTTTAGAAGTATGCCTTACGTGCCGACCGTCATGTACTCTGCTCTTGCCTTGATATCTCCTCTGTCTTGATCATGATTGCCATCCCCCATCGCTCACCGTCTCTCTGTCCACGCCTCTCGTGATCAAATGCCTAGAAACAATGAAACATGCATGCATTATCATTGTGGCAAGAATTGTGACAGCATTCTTCTGATGTCATCCTCCTCTATTTTCATTGTAGCACCTTTCATATTCATCCCTGCGCACATAATAACATTGCCCAAAAAGTGGACATCTCATATGCAGCGCTTTTATCCTGTACCAATCGCCTGATGCAATATTAGGGCGATGCGGCTTTCACCTACCATTCCTCAGTTATGAGAAAACGCAACATTTATCGATTACGTGCAGTAATATGCACAAGGATGATTAAAATACCGAGGGTTATTGAGCTCTGACTAACACCGACTTATCCACACTTTCAAGAAATCACAGCGGGTGTGGATTTACGAGAGAAGTCTGCAGTAAAACTCCGATTCAGCCTCGCAAGAGAG
>DKBH01000068.1 GCA_002451165.1 Nitrospiraceae bacterium UBA6905 | reverse complement strand
GTTCAGCGCAAAGCTGAAATACCCAATGTAGCGCGATATGATCGCATTGTCGAGCAGCTTTTCCGCGCGCGAGGGATGCGCAAAAAAATCCAGATTTTTAATGAACGGGTTGTTTGCAATATACTCTGTGTCATCCCACTGGAAGGGACTCTGGAAGGTATTGGCATAGGCAAGGAGACCGACAATGCCGATCAGCAGAAGATGTACAACCAAGCGATACTGTAAAGCTGTCTTGCCGTCGCTGCAGCTTCTGACGACTTCCCTCTGTTCCGGATGGGCTGCTTTTTCCCCTAACTGACTATCAGTTCGTCCGCCTGAGAGGTCATCATCACGGGTGCTTGTCGGCTCACCGCCCTCTGGTCCTGGTCTCCGTTTCTTTGATGATCTGCCCATGGGGTACTATACCACACCAGTTTTCTGCGATGACATTGCCACATGACATATGCTTGTGCCCTGACAAACCCTCCCAGCACATCTGGTAAGAAATCTGCTGTCATCTGCATGCGGCAAGCCCTGTTTATATTTCCTGACGTATTCTGCCTCGGCAGTTGGCATGTGCTGCCCGGAGGCGCAGCCCCCTTATCGGGCGAATTTGATGATGTCAGCACTGGTAATCGGCCTTTCTTCATACCTTTCACCAAAGCCCGCCGCCTGAGCAGCCGTGGAGCCATCAGATTTTTTCAGCGCCATAGCATCAGAGAGGTTGCGCCTGTAGCTCTCAGCTGACGGGGAAAGAGAAACAGCCTCTGAGAATTGCACTATGGCCTGATCAATCAGCCCCTTCAGCACATAGACCACACCCAGAAGATTTCTTTGATAGGCGTTTGCCGGCTGCAGCTGAACAGCAAGCAGCAGCTGATCTGCAGCGAGGTCTAAGAACCCCGCTTTTGCAAAAGCCCGTCCCGCGTCCGCATGAATATCCGGTAAGGTGGGGTTCAGCCTTGCCGCTATCAGGTACTGTTCTGCCGCTTCGTTGAGAAGTCGCTTTTTTTCGAGAGCAATGCCGAGATTATAATGAACGATATACAGACCTGGATCCATGCGCGCTGCTGCGCGGTAATGCATGATGGCAGCGTCGAGATCACCCTTGACGAGCAACGCATTGGCCAGCTCCAGACGGGGAACGAGGCTGTCCGGCGACTTGGTCACCGTATCGAAAAAGAGTGTAGAAGCATCTTTCCAGGTCATGGTTCTGGCTATGGTTCCCGCGCTGTAGGCACCTATCACGAGCAACAGGATAAGGGAGAAAACCGCCGCTGCCTGCTGATGACCCTTTCTTGCCTGGATGAGGAGAAAGGCCGGCAGCAGGCCAAAACCGAAGGTAGAAAGATAGAGATATCTTTCAGCTATCGGCTTGCCGATAATTCCCTGAATATAGAGAGCCGGCAGCAGGGGCGCCAGGATGATCATAAGGCTGAGAAACACGCCGCTCTTCTTCCTGAACGCTGCTGCTGCAGCACCCAGGAATGCCGTCGAAATCGCGAGTGCCATTATTCCTCGCAGAGACAGAAGGGAAGTAAGAGGATCGAAAACCGGCCAGAAATTCAGATTTATCGGGAGCACCAACAGTTGCAGATACCGGCTGAACAGCGGAAAGACCGATATAGTCGCCACAAGAGAGCTTGTCGCTACCACCGGCACCAGCGGCGCAATATCACCGAGAACAGCAGTCCTGAGGGCAAGATACAGTCCGGCGACGATAAGATAGGGAAGATGCCGCCTGACCGTGCCGAGAGACCAGAACGGCCCTGCCCTGAAAACAGCGTCATAGGCGACAAGGACAACGGGCAGCGTGATGCCCGGCTCCTTGCAGAGGGTGGAAAGAAAAAAGGCAGCCAGGGAAAACAGATAATTGACCACTCCCTTTCCCTTCCATCTCAGGTAAAGGTAAAAGGAAAGCAGATAGAAGAAGACGAAGGATACGTCCGGCAGCCCGGCAATCCATATCACCGCTTCTGTATTGACGGGATGGGTGGCGAAGAGCAGCGCGGCGATAAGGGGAAGAGATACAGAAACACGGGTTGCAGAAGGCTGCAATCCCCCGGTGATCCTCACCGTAAGGAAATAGACGAGGAGTGCGTTGGAGGAATGGAACAGGATATTGACAAGGTGGAAACCCCATGCCCGAAGTCCGAAAGCATACGAGGTGAACAAGTAGATGAGGTTCTGGAGCGGCCGGTAGTAGTTCGAGGTCTCCGGTGCTCCCTCAAACGTCCAGGCACTTCTGAGAAATATTTCCGGAATGTGGCGCAGATCCCTGATAAGCGGATTCTTCAGTACCTGCAGGTTGTCGTCGTATATGAAGCCGCCCGCTAAGGCCCCTGCATACACGATAAAAGAGGCAAGGAAGATAAAAGCTGCGGGGAAAATTCGAGCGGGATTCCTTCCCCGCAACTGATGCGGTTGTTCTTCCCCGGTTTTATCACCACCTTCTCGCATGCTCCATTATATATGTTCATGCAGCGTTACCAAAAGAGTGCTGGGCCGTTCTGCTGGGATTGATAGCATGCCGGGATCTAAAGACATCTGCTGCCCCTTCACCTATTTCTTCAGTCCTAATGCCTTTTCACGGTTTGCGCGGTAGGAAGGATTCTCAGGCACAAGCCGGATCGCGGCATCGAACTGTGCGATCGCCTCATCATACTGTCCTTTCTGCCCGTAGAGGACGCCCAGCGTGTTGTGATACGAGGCATTGTCCGGAAGGAGCGCGGAAGCAGCTCCGAGATTCTTTATCGCCTCATCCATGCGTCCTGAATTTGCATACAACCGGGAAAGAAGATAGTAAGCCTCATCATGATCCCGTCTCAGTTGCACCACCGTCTCGTATTCTTCAGTTGCCTTGTCAAGCAACCCTTTCTGCTCATAGGCATTCGCGAGATTGAAATGCGCCTGGTAAAAATTCGGGTTAAGCCTCACCGAAATCAGGAACTCTTCGATTGCCTTGTCGATGGCCCCCTTCCGCATATAGGCAAGGCCGAGATTACTCCGCGTCACCGCAGAATTCGGACCTAACCTCAGGGATGTCTCCATCTGTTCAATGGCCTTGTCCAACTCGCCCCGTTTGCCATAGGCAATACCGAGGTTTTCATAGGCCTGCCAGTACTCTGGCCCCAGCTTTATGGCGGTCTGATATTGCTCGATAGCCTCATCGATCCTGCCTGCATCGCTCAGAGCGACCCCGTAGGCAATTCGCAAGGGTACCGTGTCCGGAGATTTTTCTATCGTATCTTCATAAAAGGTAAAGTCATCTTTCCAGGCAGTGTTCCGTACCATGGTCTGGACAGCATAGGCACCTGCAAGGACGAGCGCCGCAACAGCAGCTACAGAGGCATACCGGGATGCCTTCTGGCGCAGCCATGGAAAAGATGCGGCAATAAGCATCACGAACCCAAAGGAGGGAAGATAGAGATAGCGCTCGGCATAGGGCTTCGAGCCGATCCCCTTGATATAAAAGGCCGGCAGGAGTGGTACGATGATGAAGAGTAGGCCGAGAAAGACCGTCCAGTCCCGCTTCCGCGACAACACAATCCCTGCAGCAAAGACCGCTACAACGAGAAGGGAGACCAGGCCCTCGGCATTAAAGAGCGTTTCAAGGGGTCGAAAGGTATGCCAGAACATCAGATTAAAAGGGAAGACAAGGTCTTTCAGATATTCCATGAAAAGCGGGAACGCATTGATAATAGACTGGGATACGCTGAGCTCTGCCATGGTTTCCGTCGGAACCATGCTCTTCAGTGCGTTCAGCCGCAGCAGCAGATATACCCCTGACAGTGCAGCATAGGGAAGATATCTCCAAAGCAACTGAGATGTGTTGAACTTCATCCTTCTATAGAGAAGATCATAGACGACAAGCAGCACCGGCAGCGTCAGCGCAGGCTCCTTAAAGAGGAGAGAAAGGGAAAATGAGACAAGTGAAAGCGCATACCAGTATGTGTTCCTGTTTGTCCTGCCTGCCTTTCCTTCAACGGCAGCTTCTCCTTTGCCCTTTGTTTCGTCCCCGGCAACAGGGAGGGATTCCCGCGATCTCATAAAGCAATAAAATGAGAAGAGGTAAAAAAAAGTGAAGGAAACCTCGGGCAGACCGGCAACCCAGGTCACCGCCTCCGTATGGATAGGGTGTGTTGCGAACAGCAGCGCTGCAATGAATGGTGGAGAAAGAAGTGTTTTAGCGACAGGAGGAGATGGTTGCGCTGCTGGCGGAGCAGCGGCTGCAGGGTTCAACAGCCGCAATATGACAAGATAGACCATAACCGATACCCCGGCATGGATAAGGATATTCACGAGGTGAAATCCCCAGGGTTTCAGACCGAAGAGATAATAAGTGGCCATATAGACGACATGCATGAGCGGACGGTAATAGTTCGCAACACCCTGATCTTCGACTTCCTTGGCAAATCCCCAGACACTCTGCGTAAAGATCTCGGGCATGCTCCCGACGTCCCTGATCCAGATATTGTCCACCACCTGTTGTTTGTCATCGTAGACAAAACCGTTGAAGAGGGCATTGAAATAGACTCCGCATGAGAAAAGGACAATAATCATGATGGGGACAAAATAAGCAAACTTCATGAGGGTCTGCTGCTGAGCTACGTTCTTGTTCCCTGATTTTGCCTTCATGCCGTGACCTTCATTATACACGACCCCCCGGCCACAAGACATAACTACCCCTTTTCCCTATCGCGATGCAGCGGCCTCCCCCGGCCCTGGTTATCAGGTGCATTACTGCGCAGGAGTGAATACATCTTGAGAAAAGATAATCCTACCACTCAGGACCCTAGACCAGCATACTAAGAACCTGATCCGAAGGTCACTGCTGTCACCGTTCTTGCGAGCACGCTCTGCTGCACATGCTCGCATTATGCCGCACCCCCATCATTATCTCCCATCGTTATTCAACTGCCTTCCGAGATTCAGCAGGCGATGCGAGCCAAAACATATCCATACAGCAGAAACCACGCTGTCGTACGTCTAAGAATTATAAAACCCGATTCAGAGAGAGCCCTTTGATCTGCGGTTTATGGTTGATGAACCATAAAGCTTATGGTTCATCAACCATAAAGACGCGTAACCAGCTCCTAATCTGTATATTTTTTCTGCAACGCCTTAATCTCCTTCCCTATAAAGTTTTTTATGTAACTTGCTGATTTAATGTAATTAATTGGCGTTCATCTGTCCCTTTTTGCCCTGCTTTCTCGTATTTTGGCATCTCGCTTGCTTTTTAGTCAGTACCCCCAAATATGCACTTGTTTTTGGCAGGCACAAAAGGAGGTGCACACCAGTCTAATTCGGCAGTAGATACTTTTGCGAGGTTACGTGAGGCTTAAGACATTTTGTCTTTCTAATAACTCAAACAAAACTAAGCTAAGGAGTTAATTATTATGAGACACTACAAGAAACTGCTTTTAACAGCAGCTTTTATTGTTCTGGCAATGGCCTTCCTGGCCACCGGTGCCGGTGCAGCCCTTTTGCCTTTCCCATGGGTGCAGCATGACGGATCATCCATGAATGCAAACGGCGGCTGGCAGATCGACGATCCCGGCTTCTGTAACAACCAGCCGGCAGCTACCACAAGGACCCTCTGCAGGGCCGTAAGTTTAACCGCGACGTACCCGACGCAGTCGGACTGTGCCCCCTCTGTCGGCGATTTCTGCGCTGACGGCACCGGCACGTATCTCACCCAGGCTGACTGTAATGCAGCAGGCTGGGCATGGGTCACCCCTGGTGAATGGACCGGCAGCGCATGCCGCGGATTATGGACCAACCAGTATTTCTACACCTGGACAGGCACCTGCTCAGACCCCACGATTACAACGATGACTGCCTGCACCGCTAACACTTCCGGAAGCGGCAATGATTGGCAGCCCACGAACACCATTTACCCAAGTGGCCACCAGTCCATGGGTTCAGACCGCCAGGGCTGCCTGCACTGCCACAGCACCGGCCGCATGGAGCCCACTGCAACCGCCAACAAGCAGCGGTATCTCCTTACTGGCCATAAGAACATGCTCAGGAAGGCCCCCGGCCATCCGCAGGGTCCTTCTGCGCTCGGCAATGTTGACTGGACGTCATCCAATTCCTCAGCATCCCTCGGCTTCCCCGTCGTGGCAGGCGCATCCCAGTACAGCGCCATTTCGACCACCTACTATGTGTACGGCGGATGGTACCGGAACAAGAAGTCTGCCCAGATCCAACGCACGACGCCTGCTACGGACAACCCGTCCAAGATCGCAGGAGGCGGCGCATACAGCTGCCAGGACTGCCACACCACTGGCTCGAACATCACGTTGGCCCCTGCCCAGATTAATGACCTGAGCGGCGGCGCTTTTGCTTCCTTTGGCACGGCACCTGACGGCACGATCACGACCAGCGCTGCCTGCGACAATCCCGTGTTTACGACCATCACTGACTGCACCAGCAATGGCGCAAACTGGGTACTCGGGTTCGATAACACCTGGTTCTATGAAGGCATTCAGTGTTCGCGGTGCCACAAGGGCCAGCCGGCCTTTGGTGACTATTTTGCTGACGGCTCAGTAGCTCACGCATCAGCAGCCGAGTTCGAAGAGACCAATGAACTCTGCTTCCATTGCCATGAGCAGACCACGCCGGAGCCCTATGAGGTGCTGGTCAGCCCGTCGCAGACAGACCTCACCAACTCCAACGGCTTTACAGGCCATTACCGGTCCAACGAGTTCTTTGCGAGCCCGCATGCGCGGTTCTCAGGTACCCATGCTGATGTTACAAACAGCGCATCTTACGACAGTGACTTCAGGAATGTCACCTTCTGCTCGGACAACCAGTACACCAGCATCACGGACTGCACGAGCAACGGCGGCACCTGGGATACAGGGGCGCCCGTACTCGGCACGCACAATGCCGGCTGCGCACAATGCCATGATGTCCATGTAAGCGGCGTTGACCCTGACGTGCTCAATGAAGGCAATCCGCTTTCGAACATCAAGACCTATTGCCAGAACTGCCATATCAACACCACGAATACGTACGGAGCACCGCAGGTCGACGTATCGCTCATCAACCATCCGGGTGGCGAGAACACGCCGATCGACGGCGACCTCACCACACCAAAGGGTCTCCAGATAGCCTGTATCACCTGCCACATGACCCCGGGTACGGTCCATCTCTTCAGGATCAACACGGATGTCGCCTATTCCCCGTTTGTCTCCGGCAGCACCCTTGCGGCTCAGTACACGGACGACGGCTATCCCTTTGCAGTCGGCCTGGGTGTTGACCTCGCATGCGGCCAGTGCCACGGCAGCGACACCGGGACTGCGAAAGTGGATGTGCTCCCTCTTACCAAGGCTCAGCTCTCGGCAGCCGCGGTAGGCATGCACTCGGGACCGGGCTTTGCTGATTGCTCGCTTTGCCATACGCAGAGCATGGCGGTTCTGAATCACCCGACGGATGCAGCCTCACTCCCCGGCGTGCCCACACAGTGCGTCAGCTGCCATGACACACCCGACACGCGGCATAACGGAACACCGGTTCCTGATGCAGTATGCGGCCAGTGCCACGGCGGCGGAACAGACCCTGTGAGCAGCCCGCCTGCCCCCGGCATTGCGTGGTTTGGCACCACTGAGCTCAATGTCTATGCCCAGGGCATGCACAGTCCTGCCGGCGCAAACACCGGACCGCAGGCGGATCACACCACCACGATGATCCCGGCAGGCAAGTTCCCGCTTGTCGACACGGACACGATAACCCAGCTTCCGGGCGTGGTCGTCACCTTTACGGATGCCTCGACGGACAACGAGGCATTGCCTCCCATGGCCATCCAGGTGATATGGGGGGACGGCCAGGTAACGAACCATAATGCCGGTGATGTAATCTCCCATACCTACGCGTCAGCAGGGCTCTACACCATCCGCCACACCGTGAGGGATGCGAAGAACCTCTATAACACCGAGGTCTTCCAGGTGAAGATGGCAGGCGTAGGCGTGACCGCACGGTGGAGCATCAGCGTCAATGTGACGGACAATGGCGCTGCACCGGTGCAGGGCGCCAGGGTCTATCTGAAGAAGAAGACTGCAACCGGCTGGATCCAGATCAAGTACGGTTACACTGATGACACCGGCAACAAGACTTTTAACAACCTCAAATCCGAAAAGGACTACAAGGTAGTTGTCTACAAGTCAAGCATCGACTTCGACGGCAGCACTCTCGGCAAGCAGCCGAAAGCTAAGGTGCCCAATCCGGGCTTCACGCTGAACTCTGACACGACCGTAGACATCCAGCAGGGTACCTCTGCCACGAACGGCCCGGCGGGCAAGGAGTGGAAGGGTGATGACGGATCAGCTCCGACCATCACGGTGACACCGTAACCTGCTGAAACTGAAGCACAAATCAGCACCTCTCAAGGAGGTGGGGAATATCCCCACCTCCTTTTTTCCGAAGACAGGTGTGCTGCGATGCGCACATATTGCAGAAGACAGCTTTCCCAGGCGCTTTCAGCTCTTTTTTTGCCATATGCACCCCGCGGATAAAGAGGATAGCATCTCTCCTGATTCCGAAGACTGAATTGCATTTCACACGCCATATCCTGCGAAATAACCTTAGGTCGGATTTTCGCCGCAGCAGGCAGGAACCGGCAAAAGAGCTAAAGCCCTGACTAGAATTGCCGGCCTCGGACCATGGAGTACAGTTTCGCTCATCCCGGTACTAAAGATGTTCCGTCTTAGTGATCCAACTATCTTAAAGTTAATAATCCTTGAAACTATGAACGGTTATGACAGCCCCCTCTGGTCTTGAGGGTGGTTTTTTCACCGCCTGAATCTGTGCATTCACCGTTTCATTCGGAATAAAACCTCCTCCTTGCCTTATGGCCGAGAGACCATATTATGGTCATATAACCATAAAATAAAAGGATTTTCTGCCGGTTGTCGTCCCTCTCCCTCTCTTGGCATCCTTCCTTGGCATATCGGTTGCATACATAGGTGCACCCCCAAATATGCACTTGTTTTTGGCAGACACAAAAGGAGGTGCAGATCTCGTTCTATCAAGTGTAATTTATTCAGGTAAGGTCTTGCTGAAGACATTTTGTCTTTTGTAAACGCAAACAAAAATTAAGCTAAGGAGTTAAACCATTATGAAACATTACAAGAAACTGCTTTTAACAGCAGCCTTTATTGTTCTGGCAATGGCCTTTATGGCCACAGGCGCCGGCGCCGGCATTGCTCCCTTCCCATGGGTGCAGCATGACGGGGCATCGCTGAATGCAAACGGCGGCTGGCAGATCGACGACCCGGGCTACTGCTATGAGAGCCCTGGATTCGTAACTCGGTCAACCTGTACGTCTAACCCCCGTCCGGGCGGATTAACCCAGGCCCAGTGCCAAACCAACGTATGCGAAAGCGGAAATCCGGCCCACACGACAGCTGCACTCTGTAATGCAGCCGGTTTTGCATGGCATGCCAGGGGCACCTGGAACTCAACCGCTGGCGAGTGCCGCGGCGCCTGGACGAACGTAAACTTCTACACCTGGACAGGCACCTGCTCGGAACCCTCGATCACCACGATGACTGCTTGTACAGCCAACACCGGACCTGGGGGCAATACCTGGAATGTCAACAACACAATCTACCCCAACGGCCACCAGTCCATGGGTTCTGACCGCCAGGGCTGCCTACACTGCCACAGCACCGGCCGCATGGAGGCCACTGCAGCCGCTAACAAGCAGCGGTACCTCCTGACCGGCCACAGGAACATGCTCAGGAAGGCCCCGGGACACCCGGACGGTCCTGATCATATCGGCAATGTTGACTGGACATCTTCCAATTCCGCTGCTTCGCTCGGCTTCCCGGTCGTAGCAGGAGCAACCGAGTACGCCTCAACAGCCACCACGTACTATGTCTATGGCGGCTGGTATCGGAATAAGAAGGCAGCCCAGATCCAGCGTTCGACCCCTGCTACGGACAACCCTTCAAAGATCGCCTCGGGCGGCGCTTATAGCTGCTCAGAGTGCCACACCACAGGCTGGCAGGTCACCCTTGCCCCTGGTCAGATCAATGACCTGAGCGGCGGTGCCTTTGCTTCCTTTGGTACCGCACCGGACGGCGCTATTTCTTCCGGCACCTGCAGTGTTTCGACGTCACCTAACCCTGCAACTCAGGCTAACTGCATAGCTGCCGGCGGCGTATGGTCTCCCCAGACCTGGTTCTATGAAGGCGTGCAGTGCGCGCGGTGCCACAAGGGCCAGCCTGAAGGCAACTACGATTCAGCTGTCGGCGGAGAAGTAGCTCATGCATCAGCAGCCGAGTTCGAGGAGACCAATGAGCTCTGTTTCCATTGCCACGAGCAGACCACGCCGGAGCCCTATCAGGTGCTGGTCAGCCCCTCGCAGCCGCTCAATGCATACAACAACTCCAGCGGCTTCACGGGTCATTACCGGTCCAATGAGTTCTTTGCCAGCCCGCATGCAATGTTCTCGGGTTCGCATACTGATGTTACAAACAGCGCATTTTACGCCAGCGACTTCAGGAACACCACGAACTGCTCGCTCAACCAGTATGCCAACATCACGGACTGCACGAGCAACGGCGGCACATGGGGAACGACTCCGCTCCCTGGCACGCATAATGCAGGCTGCGGACAGTGCCATGATGTCCATGTGAGCGGTGTTGACCCTGACGTGCTGAATGATGCAAATCCGCTTTCGAACATTAAGACCTTCTGTCAGAACTGCCATATCAACCCTGCGTCTCCGTTGTCTCCGCCGCAGATCGATATCGGCGTGATTAACCATCCTATAGGCGAAGGGACTCCGGTTGACGGCGACCTCGGTACACCAAAGGGTCTCCAGATTGCCTGTATCACCTGCCACATGACGCCGGGTACGGTCCATCTCTTCAAGATCAATACGGACGCTGCATATTCACCGTACGTATCAGGCAGCACGCTGGCACAGCAGTTCACGGACAATGGCTATCCCTTCGCGGTTGCCCTTGACGTTGACCTCGCATGCGGTCAGTGCCACCTCGGAAGCAGCGCAGCTGCGGTAATACCGAATACCGGCGCTCCTGCTCTGACTAAGGCTCAACTTTCTTCAGGAGCAGTTGGCATGCACTTCGGTATCCCCGGCGATTGCTCGCTTTGTCACACGACCAAGAGCATGGAAGTGCTCAAACACCCGACACCGTCCTCTCTGATCCCAGGCGTACCCCAGACTTGTGTCGGATGCCATGACACTGCTGACCAGAGGCACCAAGGTGCACTGACGCCGGACGGCACTTGCGGTCAGTGCCACGGCGGAGGAACAGACCCTGCTACAAACCCGCCTGCTAATGGCATTATGTGGTTCGGAACTGCCGAGCTCACGAATTATGCAGCAGGCATGCATAACCCGGCTGGCTCCAATACGGCTCCGGTAGCATCAAACGACACCTTTGCTGCTGACTCCTTTACGCAGGTTCCGGGCGTTGTCGTTTCCTTCACGGACACCTCGACGGACGACAAACCATTCCCTGCGAATGCTGTTCAGGTGATCTGGGGCGATGGACAGATCACGAGCCACAACGCTGGCGACGTGATTGCGCATACCTACCCGTCAGCAGGGAACTTCACCATACGCCACACCGTGCGTGATGCAGGAAACCTCTATAACACCGAGGTCTTCCAGGTAAAGATGGCAGGCGCCGGCGTGACCGCACGGTGGAGCATCAGCGTCAATGTGACGGACAACGGTGCGGCACCGGTCCAGGGTGCTTCAGTCTATCTGAAGAAACAGACTGCCAGCGGCTGGATTCAGATCAAGTCCGGCTACACTGATGGTACCGGCAACAAGACCTTTACCAACCTTGCTGATGGCAAGAACTACAAGGTAGTTGTCTACAAGTCAAGCATCGACTTCGACGGCAGCCAGCTCGGCAAACAGCCGAAGGCCAAGTCAGGCGTGATCACCCTTGGCGCGGACACGACCGTAGACATCCAGCAGGGTACCTCTGCCACGAACGGCCCGGCGGGCAAGGAGTGGAGGGGTGATGACGGATCAGTTCCGACCATCACGGTGACACCGTAACCTGCTGAAACTGAAGCACAAATAAGCACCTCTCGAGGGAGGTGGGGATTTCCCCACCTCCTTTTTTTATCCAGGAGATGGGTAGCCGATCTCAGTCAGAGGCAGAAGATCGCCAACAGTCTTTTATAAAGTTAATTCTATGTCTGTTTTTTCGGTCATCAGGGTGATTTGACCATCTCGCGAGACCGCAGCTGACAGCTCAGGAGATGCAGGGCGATGCATCTTTTCCTTTAACCTATTGCAATTAAATGATTTTAATTTTTATGAGAGCAGCGTCCCCGGAGATATGAGCATGGTACGGGACTTGCATTTAAAAACTGCAGTAGTTACAATTTTTTGATGTCTGCCATAGCGAATTGCCTTTAAGATGCGGGGGTGTCAAGAAGGCGCAGGATTCGTCTGTCATTGACAGACAAAGAAGACTATGGAGGAAAAAAAGCTATGAAGAAACATATTATTGTTTCCCTGTTTCTGGCCTTGGGGCTCCTGCTGACGGCTTCGCTCGTTATGGCAGGGCTGAACCCCGGGACCGGAATTACTGCAACGTCCCATGACTTAAGCTCTACAACAGGTAAGGGTGCGTTGTATGATGCAGGTGTGAATGCTGACCCCATTCTTGACAGAATCTGTATCTACTGTCATGCACCACACCATACCATCACCACAACCGAGGCGGCACTGGAAGACATCACCTACTATCCGCTCTGGAACCATNNTGACAGCATCCAGCACCAGCTCAACGCAGAACTTGGCGATCCCGGAAGCGTATCAAAGCTCTGCCTGAGCTGCCATGACGCATCAGTAGCAGTCAGCAGCTACGGTAATTTCGACAACGGCGCATCCTCGTCTAAGCACACCGGAAGCGTCCTGATCACTGCAACCCTGCAGGGCAGGTTCGGCATCGGCGTGAATGGCAATCTCCAGAACCATCATCCGATCGGCTTCAATTATGACGACGTTGCCCTTGCTGATGACGAAATCAAAGACCCGTCTTCTCCCCTCATCGGCAACAACCCCTATGGGCTGACGATCGATGATCTGCTCTGGGGCCGCAGCATTGAGTGTTCATCGTGCCACGACGTTCACAACACGAAGAACACCGGTCTGAAGTTCCTGTGGGTTGAGGACACAAACAGCAATCTCTGCTTCAGCTGCCACAGAAAATAAATAATTTCTCATTACTGGGAGGAAGCAAAAAAGGGGGATTTTATCCCCCTTTTTTTTGACATGAAGAAGGCTGAGAGGGCGACTGTGCGCACCATTCGTGATCGCCATCCAGCTAGCCGTGAAAATAATGCGAATAATCTATTATTTTGATTTATAATGGGAAAAACTTTTTTGAGCATCTTGTATAGCGTAAGGAGGTCTTTGCAGATGATGGGTCGTGGGAAAACGGTAGTGGCGATCTTATTCTTGTTGCTGGCAGGGTGTGCTGCACCCCAAAAAAAGGAAAGTTTCAGCCTATTCTATCCTCCGCAGCCGGAACTGCCCCGTCTGCAGTGGCTAACGGCGTTCACCGGAGCAAAGGATGTCGAAACAGCACGCTCTGCCTTTGACAAATTCGTCATTGGGGAGGAAGACAACCGGCGAAGGCTGGATAAGCCCTATGGTGTTGTCCTTTATGACGGGAAGATTTATGTCTGCGATACAAACCGGACGGTCTTTGTCTTTGACCTCGAAAAACACACCTACGGTCCGCTCGAAGATGCCAAGGGCCCGGGGAAACTGGTCCAGCCGCTCAATATATCCGTGGACAAGGAGGGCAATAAATACGTCTCTGACCCGGTGCGCGGTCAGGTCGTTGTCTTTGACAGAAACGACAAGTATGTAAAGGCCTTCGGCTCACCCGGGGACTGGAAGCCCGTTGATGCCATTGTTCTTGACGACAGGCTCTATGTTGCCGATATGAAAAACGGCTCCGTTGAGGTCCTGGACAAGGTATCGGGAGAAAAGCTGAAGAGGATCGGCCGCTCCGGCCAACCAGCGGAAAATCTCTATATGCCGACCAATCTCGCCTTTGACCAGAACGGTATTCTCTATGTGTCGGATATCGGGAAGTTTGCGATCATCAAATACGACCGTGACGGCCACTTCCGGGAATCCATCGGCAAACTGGGTACGAACCCGGGTTCTTTTGCACGGCCAAAGGGCATAGCCACCGACAGGGAGAACCGCTTGTACGTAGTGGACGCGGCATTCGACAATGTGCAGGTCTTCAGCCCGCAGAACCTGCTGCTGCTCTGGTTCGGCCATTTCGGCAAGGTCGGACTGAATCCCGGAGAGCTCTACCTGCCGGCAAAGGTCTCGGTCAATTATGAAGATGTAGGCTATTTCAAGCAGTATGCAGACCCGAATTTCGAGATCGAATATCTCGTGCTGGTCACCAGCCAGTTCGGCGACAATATGGTGAATGTCTTCGGGTTCGGAAAGGAAAAGGGGAAAAAATACCCCACAGATGAAGAACTGAAGGAAAAGCTGGATGAACGGCTGGAGAAGATGCGGAAGCAGCTGCCGGAAAAGAAAGAAGAGGGTGAGAAGACAGAGCAGTAGCGAGAAAATTCATGAATGGCATAATAGTTGCTGCTCTATATACGTGAGCATACGATGTATAGCGTTATTGCTGCTATTTGCCACACTTTTCAGTGGCTGTGCCCCCAAGACACAGTCGCAGTATAAGATGCTCAGCTTTTTCTTCGACGGCGTACCAAACCCCGACGAGAAAAAGGCCGAAGTCGGAAAAATAGATGAAAGAAAGGCACAGGCCAGCATCTACAGGGAACACGGGCCCTATGCTGCCAAACAGTGTGGCGGATGCCATGACAGGGGGAGCAACCGCCTTGTAGTCCCGAAGCAGGAGCTCTGCTTCCAGTGCCATACGCTCGATATTCGGAAAAAATATATCCACGGTCCTCTTGCTTCAGGCGGCTGCACCGTATGCCATCAGCCGCATGGCTCCAATTACGCTTTTCTCCTCGTTGCCGAACCGAAGGAGTTCTGTCTGTACTGCCATGCAAAAGAGGACGTGGCCAGGAACCCCGTGCACAGTGATATGGATATGCAATGCACCATGTGCCACGACGCGCACGGATCAAATGAGCGGTATCTTTTGAGATAGCGGGGCAGGATAATCTTCTGTGCTGACCTTTCTGTCGGCGCAGGCAAAGGAGGGGTTGACAGTACCGTGCTGTTCTGACGCCATGCAGAGGATTGGAAGAATGATCACAGCGGCATTTGTCTTAATGCTGTCAGTTCCCGCGATAGCGTGGGGTGCCATGGGTCAGTTCGCCCCGAAGATCTACAGCACCGAAGGCGAGGTCCTGCTGGACGGCTCTTACGAGAACCAGCGGTTCACAACGGAGAACAACAGTACGAGCCGTTCGAATACGCTCTTTACCGAGCGTTTCGTTCTCACGACAACGGGATGGGTCTATCATCCCCGGTTCCTCATCTTTCTCGCAAAGGTGAGCGCGGGCCTGGCCCATGAGAATATAACCAGTGATTACCCCTATACTGAATCGCAGGGGTGGAATACCACCTTCATGCCGGAATATGAGCTCAGGGCTGTCCTGCTGCCGGAACATGACTATAACCTGGAGCTCTATACGCTCCGCCGGGACCGCTATCTGCCGGGAACGGTCGTACTGGGATACGATACGGTCGGCACAGATACGGGGGCCATTTTTAAGTACAAACGGCGCCCCTGGGCATATACGCTCGCCTATAACTATACGACGGTTGATTCGGACCAGTACAGCAAGGATACATCTTCATGGCGGACCAATGCGGTCTACTTCAAGGACTGGGTCACGTTTGCAGGGGGGTATTTCCATGAAGAGTCGGACAATACATACAGCAACGTTTCCACGAATCTGAAGACAGACGAATACAGCCTGGAGAACCAGCTCCGTTTCTTCCATAACCAGGGCAACCTGACTTCGAACTGGAGCGAGATCAGGTTCAAGGAGGACAGTTCCCTGGAAAATCTGGATGACCGGAGGCGCACCTGGAATGAACGGCTGTACCTTGACCTTCCCTGGCATCTTAACGTGAATCTCTATTACAACTACTATGACGAAACCTCAGATACAGAGCTGCCGAATTCGAATATCAGCACAACGTTGGACAATACATCTAAGACAACGGGGGTGACCTTGACCCACCGCCTCTACCAGAGTCTCGTAACATCCTACAATTTCACCTCTATTTCTGTGAAGTCCACGACCGGCGACACAGACGGAACAGTCCATTCGCTCAGCACGGTCTACACCAAGAATATCCCCCGGGGCCTTCTGACCGCGGGGCTGAACTATAGCCAGTCTGACATCGACAGGACAGGTACGCCCACATTCCTCAACGAGACAGACGTTGCACAGCTTTTTGGAGAATTCACGCTCCAGCAGACCGACGTCGACCCGGACACCATCAGCATGCGCGTGAAATCGCCCTTTACCGACGGCTTTGTCGGCTTGGTCCGAGACCTGCACTATCTTGTCTTCCCGATAGGCAATACGGTCAGGATCCAGATCATCTCACTGCCACCTGTTGCGCTGAGCCCCGACCCCTTTTATCTGTATACCTTTCAGGTAACCTATGAGTTGATTCGGGACGAAGCCACGATCAAGACCACTACCTATGGGGCCTCACTCAAGCTGGAACTTTTTGAGAATTCCGTAAGTCCGTATGTATCATACTTTCATACCGAGCAGGACACGAATACCTCGAGATCATTCTCCGGGGAACCACTGGACACCACGACCTATATCGCGGGGATCTACCTGCAGAAGCAGCCCTACTCCCTGCTGCTGGAGTACCAGGATGTACAGTCGAACGTGAACCCTTATACCATGATGAAGGCCGAAGCCATGTATCGGAAAGATCTGTCCGCCTATACCCGACTGCATCTCAAGGCCATCTATCAGAAAACCAAGCATGACGAAACGTTCGGACAGGAGAGCGGCTTCACCGAGGATTTTATCGGCGGTACGCTTTGGTTTCAGAGACGCTATCCGAAGAAGAACATGACCCTTAACCTGGGCGCAACGTACAACCGCTCCACAGGACTCAACACCCGGCAGAGCTATTCCCTCGATGGCGAGCTGCTATGGAAATTAAGGCAGTTCGAGCTCAGGGCCGGCATTGGCTTAGGATATACCAATATCGACTACGATTCCGGCAAACAGGAGTCACTGTTTCAGCGGTATTCCCTGTCCGTGCGGAGACAGATTTTTTAGGCGGGGAATGGCTCCGCGGAACAGAAGTTTTTATCCCATAGGCATGAAGTCTGGAGGACTATTGTGAAAGGAAATAGACAAGGTCGCATCGTTGTAACAGAACACAGGAAGTACCGCACCAGGATCATAGGCATGACCGTCTCGGTGGTAAGTCTGCTGCTCGTGCTGGGCATGACTTGGACATCCCCTTCAGCTGCCGGGGACACGCAGACCGAGCAGCCCCGGGGCAGTGATTCCCCTGCGCCGATGAACCTGGAAAGTGCGAAGAAAATCGCCGTTGCCCGGGTGAACGGCGTCAGTATCACCATGGAGTCTGTGGTGGAGATGATGAACAATATGCGCTCCCGGATGATGCGCCAGGGCAGTGCCCAGCAGCAGAATATGGACGCGCTGAGACAGGAGGCGCTGAACAAGCTGATCCTGCAGGAGCTTGCATATCAGCGGGCAAAGGCAGAGGGTCTGCTTCCGTCGCCTGCCGAGGTCGATGCCGCAGTGCAGCGGGTAAAGACAAGGCTCGGCGGCGAAGAAGGATTTACGGCCTTTCTCGAAAAAGAGGCCATGTCAGAAAAAGATCTTCGATCGCTCCTCGAGACGAACCTCGCCATAGGGCGCATCATCGAAAAAGAGGTCTCCGGCAAGGTCGTCATTACTGCGGATGATGTCAAAAAGGAGTATGAAAGCAAAAAGGACACCTTTGGCACACCCGAGAAGATCCTGATCGCCGACGTTCTCTTCTTCCTTGATACCCATAGCGAAGACTCGCGCAAAAAGGTGGAGGAGGTCCTCGGGTCGCTTCGTGCTGACCCGGACCGGGACCCGCAAAAGCTCTCTCCGGACGGGACATTCATCGTCAGGGAGGTTGAGATCACCCAAGGCAGCGACGCCGAACTCTTTGCGGCAGCCCAGAAGATTGCAACGGGAGAGCTCTCCGGCATCGTGACGACATCAGACAGCCTCCACGTCCTGAAGGTGCTGAAACATACGCCGGCTACGAACGTCACCTTCGAAGATGTCAGGGATGCCCTCGAAAAAAAGCTCAGGACCGATGCGCAGCAGGAGAAGATGAAGGCATGGGAGGCTGAGTTGAAGAAAGGCGCCGTGATCGAGATCGTAGAGACAAAGGACAGCGGGCACTAGTCACGCTGTCGGGGAAACAGAGGCCAGGGTAAGAAAGTTATGGGAATAACACCTCGCGCAAGAAAACAATCTGCAGCCGGGGCAGCTGCGCTGGTCTTCCTGCTTCTCTCCGGTTGCGCATCGACGTGGGTCATGGACCTTCAGCCCACAGATGCCCGAATGCAGTGGCCTCCGCAGCCGAAGGAGGCAAAGGCCGTGCTCCTCAGCGATATTCAGGGGTTCAGGGAATCAGGCGTTTCAGCCGCGAGCCTGGTGTATGGCAAGGGTGCACATAAGCTGCGGCGGCCGGGTTCCATTGCCAAAGGTCCGGAAGGCAGGCTCGCCATTACCGATACCGGCTGCAACTGCGTGCATGTATACCTGCCTGCAGAACAGCAATACCAGAAAGTTCTCGCTGCAGGCAAGGATACCTTCCTTTCCCCGGTCGGCATTGCCTTAGATAATAACGGGAGAATATACGTCGCCGATTCTGCCCTTGCAAAAATCTTTGTATTTGACGAACGGCTCGTCTATCTTTTTTCGATAACCCGGGCGGCAGACACTACCCTGAAGCGGCCTACCGGCCTGGCCTTCGACCGCAACAGAAACGTCCTCTATGCCGTTGATACGATTGCCAACACCGTACATGCCTTCGACACCAAGGGAACATACCTCTTCTCCTTCGGCAGGCGCGGCACGGAAAAAGGTCAGTTCAATTTCCCGACACATATTTTCTGGTCCGCACCGGGTAAGATTTATGTGACCGACTCGATGAATTTCAGGGTCCAGATATTCGATCCTGAAGGGAATGTTCTTTCCGCTTTCGGCAGTCAGGGCGACGGCTCGGGTGATTTTGCCATACCCAAAGGGGTGGCCGCGGATAAGGATCAGACCGTGTATGTGGTCGACAGCCTTTTTGACACTGTCCAGCTCTTTGAGGCGGGTCACGGAGAATTCTTGCTGGCCCTCGGCGGGCGCGGGACGGAACCCGGCGAGTTCTGGCTTCCGTCTGGAATCTTTATCGACGATGATGATAAGCTCTATGTCTGCGATACGTTTAATGAAAGGGTCCAGGTATTTCAGCTCTTCAGGAGCAAGGATCAGGGTGAATAATATGCATGGTAAGCCCACGATAAAACGGAGCGCGGTTTTGTTGGTAATCCTTTCCGTCCTCTGCAGCCTGCTGCTGATGCAACCCTTCGATCTCGAGGCAGTCTCGATCATTGACACAAAGCATAACCTCTCCGTGACCGG
>DKBH01000049.1 GCA_002451165.1 Nitrospiraceae bacterium UBA6905 | reverse complement strand
ATCATGGAGTTCTGCAAGGCCTTTAATGCGCAGACGGCCCCCATGGGAGACACCATCATACCTGTGGTACTGACCATATACAAGGACCGGACATTTACCTTTATTACCAAGACACCTCCGGCATCTGAGCTGATCAAGAAAGCGGCTGGGGTTATCAAGGGATCGAGCACACCGAACAAGGACAAGGTGGGCAAGCTTACGGCAGCACAAGTTAAGGAGATAGCGCAAACCAAGCTCCCTGACCTGAACGCCTACTCGCTTGACGCAGCAGTGAGAATCATCGCGGGGACAGCGCGGAGCATGGGCGTTGAGGTCGTGGAATAGACTGGAGGGCTACATGGGCAAGAAAATGCATGCAGCAACTGAAAAGGTCGAAAGAGGAAAAGAATACCCTCTTGAGGAGGCCATACAAAAGGTAAAGGAGATGGCCTATGCCAAGTTCGACGAGACTGTCGACCTTGCCGTTAACCTCGGGGTAGATCCGAGGAAATCGGACCAGATGGTCAGGGGTACGGTCGTTCTTCCTCACGGAACGGGCAAACAGCTCAGGGTCCTTGTCTTTGCTAAGGGTGAGAAAGAGCTTGAGGCAAAGCAGGCGGGAGCCGATTATGTCGGTGCAGATGATCTTGTGGAGAAGATCAGCAAAGGATGGCTCGATTTTGACAAGGTGGTTGCGACGCCGGATATCATGGGAGTTGTGGGAAAGCTTGGCAAGATCCTCGGTCCGCGTGGATTGATGCCGAACCCAAAGCTCGGAACGGTTACGTTTGACGTCGCTAAAGCTGTGAGGGAGATTAAGGCAGGAAAGGTTGAGTTCAAGACCGAAAAGGCCGGAGTTATCCACGTCCCGATCGGAAAGGTTTCCTTTGATACACAGAAACTGTTTGACAATGCAAGGGCGATCATCGATTCCGTTACCAAGGCGAAACCTTCGACCAGTAAGGGCAAGTACCTGAAGGGGATATCGGTCTCTTCTACGATGGGGCCGGGCCTGAAGGTCGACCTTGCTACGGTCTCGGGCAAATAGTCAGTAAACGGACATAGTCCATAACATAATTAGTCAGAGACAGTAGGCGTTGCGACTTAATTCGTATGGCCCGATCGGTTGCGGAAAAGGACATACGAGCCTGCCGAGGCTAAGAAGAATGCAAATACCTGTGCTCATATGCTCTGCCAGAGTTCAGGTGCCTGCCAGGGTCTCTGGGAAAGGAGGTCTCATCTGAACAAGCTAGAAAAAGGACAGGTCATCACAGACCTGAAAGAAAAGTTTTCTCGGGCAAGATCGGTGGTTTTGACGGATTATAAGGGCATGACGGTTGCTGAGTTGACCGACCTGAGAAGGATGCTGAACAGCGCTTCTATAGAATACAGCGTGGTGAAAAACACGCTCGCAAAAATCGCTTCTCATGACACGAGTCTTTCGGTTGCTCAGGATGCCTTTAAGGGGCCGGTTGGTATCGCTATCGGCTATGACGATCCGGTCCTTGCAGTAAAGAAGGTCCTCGACTTCGTTAAGAAGAATGAGAAGCTTCAAGTTAAGGGGGCCGTGGTCGAAGGGCAACTCTATGCGTCAAAAGATCTCAAGGCTATTGCTGAACTGCCGACCCGGGAAGTACTGCTTTCTATGCTGGCCGGGGCATTCCAGGCCCCGCTCTCGAAGCTTGCCGGAGCGCTTTCTGCAACAGTCAGCAGTTTTGCCTATGCAATGGAATCGCTGAAATCGAAGAAAAACAACTAAAATATAGCCTAAAGGAGGTTTGCATAATGTCCATTACGAAGGAACAGGTTTTTGATTTTATTGACAACATGACAATCCTTGACATGTCAAAGTTCATTAAGGAGTTCGAAGAAAGGTACGGCGTTACCGCTGCTGCTCCCGTTGCCGTGGCAGCAGCGCCCGGTGCCGCCGCTGCTGCCGCTCCCGCAGCTGAGGAGAAGACCAGCTTTGATGTTATTCTGGCATCTGCTGGTGACAAGAAAATCCAGGTCATCAAGGTTGTTCGCGAGCTGACGGGACTCGGCCTGAAAGAGGCAAAGGACCTCGTTGACGGAGCACCGAAGCCGCTCAAGACTGGCGTTTCAAAGGAGGAGGCCGACTCCATGAAGGCGAAGCTTGAAGAGCAGGGAGCTGGTGTAGAAATTAAGTAATACGGAACAAAGGTTTTATTAACAGGTAGAGGCGGGAGAAACGCTGCCTCTACCTTTTCCGTTACAACAACAGAAGGAGAGATATGGCCAAGGTACTCAGAAAACGAATGGATTTTGGCAAGGTTCCCCAGTTTCTAGAAGTTCCGAACCTTATAGAGATACAGAAACGCTCGTACGATCAGTTCTTGCAGAAGGACGTATCAAAGGAAAGACGGAAAGATATGGGACTTCAGTCAGCCTTTGTCAGCGTATTCCCTATAAGCGACTATAACGAAACAGCGGAAATAGAGTTTGTAGGATATATGGTCGGTGAGCCGAAATATTCAGTTCGGGAATCGCTGCAAAAGGGCATTACCTTTGCCGCACCGCTCAAGATCGGCGTAAAGCTGAACATGTTTGAAGCCGATGCCAGCGGGAAGAAGAAACTGAAGGAATCCCGAGAGCAGGAGGTTTACATAGGCGAAATGCCGCTCATGACCCAAACGGGGACCTTCGTTATTAATGGTACGGAGCGCGTTATTGTCAGTCAGCTCCACCGTTCACCGGGAGTGTTCTTCAGCCACGACAAGGGCAAGACACATGCGAGCGGCCGGTTGCTGTTTTCAGCGCGGGTCATCCCTTCGCGCGGGTCCTGGCTTGATTTCGAATTCGACTCGAAAGACATTTTGTATGTACGAATTGACAGGAGGAAGAAGCTTCCGGCGACCATTGTACTCAAAGCGCTGGGCTATACGAATGAGGAACTCCTGAAGACCTTTTATCCCGTCGAGACGATCACGATAAAAGGCAATTCTTTTGCTCGGAGCGTGAGTGAAGTCCTCGCAGGGAGCAAATCTGCCCAGAACATCATAGCGCCTGACACCAAGGAGGTGATCGTCCGCGAGGCAATGAAGATCACCAAAGGGGCAATAAAGAAAATGGAATCTTCCGGGATAAAGACTATCCCGATAACCAAGGAGGAGATTGTCGGAAGGATTACCCTCAAAGACATAGTCGACCCTTCAACAGGAGAAGTGATTCTCGAAGGGAATGAAGTTCTTACGGAAGATGCCTTTAGTAAGGTACTTTCACTCAAGATCGATACCCTTAATCTCCTGTTCATAGACAATGCGAATTATCTTTCTTCGCTTCGCGATACACTGCTTACGGACAAGGTGGGCACCCAGGAAGAGGCGCTGATCGAAATATACAAGAAACTCAGACCTGGCGAACCTCCCACACAGGCAGCCGCACGGGATCTTTTCAGCGGACTGTTCTTTGATCCGAAGCGTTATGATCTGTCGCCGGTGGGAAGACTCAAACTGAATAAACGGCTTAACCTCGATATAACCCTCGATATCAGGGTGCTTACCGATAAGGATATCGTTGAAATCGTGAGATATATACTTAATCTCAGAACGGGGAAAGGTGAGGTTGATGATATTGACCATCTCGGCAACCGGAGGATACGCGGCGTCGGTGAGCTTCTTGAGAACCAATTCAGGATCGGGCTGGTGAGAATGGAGCGGGCTATCAAGGAGAAGATGACGCTGACGGAGCTTGAAGGTGCCATGCCGCACGATTTGATCAATGCGAAGCCCGTTATGGCAGCGGTAAAGGAATTCTTTGGCTCGAGTCAGCTCAGCCAGTTTATGGACCAGACGAATCCTCTTTCGGAAATAACGCACAAAAGGCGGCTTTCGGCGCTGGGTCCTGGAGGACTGACCAGGGAGCGGGCAGGGTTTGAAGTCAGGGACGTCCATCCGACGCATTACGGAAGGATCTGTCCGATCGAAACCCCTGAAGGTCCCAACATCGGCCTTATTACGTCACTTGCTTCCTATGCGCGGGTAAATGATTATGGTTTCATTGAGGTGCCGTACCGCAAAGTTGTCAACGGAAAGGTAACTGAGGAGATCGAATTTTTTTCTGCTATCGAGGGCGAGAAGTTCATCATTGCTGAAGCAACCTCCCCTGTTGATAAGAACGGGAGGCTCATTGGCGAGCATGTCTCTGCCCGCGAGGGGGGAGACTTCAGAATGGTAGCGCCTCATGAGGTCCAATATATGGACGTTTCGCCGAAGCAGGTCGTCGGTATCTCCGCATCGCTGATTCCGTTCCTCGAGAACGATGACGCGAACAGGGCACTCATGGGGTCTAACATGCAGCGCCAGGCCGTGCCGTTGATTACACCGGACGCACCGGTTGTCGGAACAGGCATGGAGTTCGTGGCTGCGCGGGATTCGGGAGCAGTCATTCAGGCAAGGCGTGCTGGCAAGGTCGAGAGCGTTGATGCTACGCGCATTGTGGTCAGGACATCAGGAGGAGACGGCGGTGTGGACATTTATAACCTTGTGAAGTTCCAGCGGTCTAATCAAGCAACCTGTATCAATCAGCGGCCGATTGTGCATGTAGGCGATTCGGTCAGGAAGGGTGATATTCTTGCGGACGGACAGTCGACGGATCTCGGTGAACTCGCGCTCGGCAAAAACGTGCTTGTTGCGTTCATGCCGTGGGGAGGCTATAACTTTGAGGATGCAATCCTTCTTAATGAACGGCTCGTAAAGGAGGATGTCTATACGTCGATCCATATCGAAGAGTTTGAGGTTGAGGCCAGAGAGACCAAACTGGGGCCTGAAGAGATAACAAGAGATATACCGAATGTCGGTGAGGAGGCGCTGAAAGACCTTGACGATTTTGGTATCATCCGAATCGGCGCTGAAGTGAAGCCCGGCGACATCCTTGTCGGCAAGGTAACGCCGAAAGGCGAAACCCAGCTTACGCCGGAAGAGAAACTGCTGCGGGCGATCTTCGGCGAAAAGGCCGAAGAGGTCAAGGAGAGCTGTCTCTATGTGCCGCCAGGTATCGAAGGTACCATTGTGGATGTGAGGATCTTTTCACGAAAGGGCATTGCCAAGGACGGAAGAGCCAAGAGCATCGAGGAAGAAGACATCCATCGGCTTCAGAGGGACCTTGAGGAAGAGATCAAGATCATCAAGGAGGAGAAATACACGAAGCTTCGTCAACTGTTCCTCGGGCAGCGCGTTGTCGAAGACGTCAAGCACGCAAAGACGAAAGAAGTCATCTGTCCGAAAGGGAAAGCGCTTACTGAGAAGCATCTGGAAAATATCAAGGACGAAGTCCTCATGCGTATACGGGTCATGGAAGAGGGTGTGCAGGACAAGATTGACACCATTAATGCCGAGGCAAATCAGTATGTACGCTTCCTTGAGTCGCGCTATGACGAAAAGGTCGATAGGGTGAGAAAGGGGGACGAGCTTCCCCCTGGTGTCAACAAACTCGTCAAGGTCTTTATAGCTATGAAGCGGAAGATTCAGATCGGCGACAAGATGGCGGGACGACATGGCAACAAGGGTGTTGTCGCGATGGTGGTACCCGAAGAAGACATGCCCTATCTGCCGGATGGTACCCCAGTTGATGTCGTCCTGAATCCCCTGGGCGTTCCTTCCCGAATGAACGTTGGACAGATACTTGAAACGCATCTGGGGTGGGCAGCAAAGGCGCTCGGATTCTACGTAGCGACGCCGGTATTTGAGGGGGCAAAGGAGTCTGAAATCAAAGACTTGCTCAAGAAGGCCGGGTTGCCGACCAGCGGTCAGGTGCAGCTTTATGACGGCAGAAGCGGCGAACCGTTCAAAAGAGCGGTTACGGTAGGGCAGATGTATATGCTGAAGCTCCATCACCTCGTCGATGACAAGATTCATGCTCGCTCGATAGGCCCGTATTCACTTGTTACGCAGCAGCCTCTTGGCGGAAAGGCCCAGTTTGGTGGTCAGAGGCTGGGTGAAATGGAAGTCTGGGCATTGGAAGCGTACGGTGCTGCTCATACGCTTCAGGAATTCCTTACGGTAAAGAGCGACGACGTTTCTGGAAGGGCGAGGATGTATGAAGCCATCGTAAAAGGGGATGCGACCCTCGAGCCGGGTGTCCCTGAGTCGTTTCATGTGTTAATTAAAGAACTTCAGAGCTTGGGTCTTGATGTAGAGCTTCTGGAGAAAAAGAAGAAGGGGGAATAGAATGGCGGAAGACATTTATGCCATTTTCCAAAAACCTAAGAATCCGACAGATTTCGAGGCCATCAGAATAAAGCTTGCTTCACCGGAGAGGATCAGGGAATGGTCATATGGCGAAGTCAAGAAACCGGAAACGATCAATTACCGTACATTCAAACCCGAGCGAGACGGTCTGTTCTGCGCCAAAATTTTTGGCCCCATCAAGGATTGGGAATGTATCTGCGGTAAGTATAAGCGTATGAAGCACCGTGGTATCGTCTGCGATAAATGCGGTGTTGAGGTCATACAGTCGAAGGTGAGGCGCGAGAGGCTTGGTCATATCGAGCTTGCAAGTCCGGTTGCGCATATATGGTTCCTGAAAGGCGTGCCGAGCCGTATCGGTATTCTTCTGGATATGACCATGAGAAACCTCGAAAAGGTGCTTTATTTTGAAAGCTATATTGTTATCGACCCTGGAGATACGCCTCTGAAGGCAAAAGAACTCCTGAGCGACGATGAATATAAGAAGAAATTCTCCGAGTTCGGCGCTCGTTTCAAGGTCGGCATGGGGGCGGAGGCAATCAGGGAACTGCTCAGGGTCGTTGATCTTGAAACGCTCAGTAGCGAGCTGAAGAGTAAGATCAAGGACGCAGCCTCTATCGGTGTCAAGAAGAAGCTGACGAAGAGACTTAAGGTAGTCGAGGCGTTCAGAAAGTCGGAGAACAAGCCCGACTGGATGATCATGGATGTTATTCCGGTACTTCCCCCCGATCTGAGGCCGCTCGTTCCGCTTGAAGGCGGACGGTTTGCAACATCCGATCTGAATGATCTTTACCGGAGGGTCATTAACCGGAATAACCGGCTGAAGAGATTGGTTGAACTGAAGGCGCCGAGCGTTATCATAAAGAACGAGAAGAGAATGCTCCAGGAGGCTGTTGATGCGCTCTTTGATAACGGCCGCAGATCCAAAGTACTGAAGACGGCAACGAAAAGACCGCTCAAATCTCTGAGCGACATGATAAAAGGCAAACAGGGACGTTTTCGGCAGAACCTGCTTGGTAAGCGGGTTGACTATTCGGGCAGATCGGTCATCGTTGTCGGGCCGGATCTGAAGCTTCATCAGTGCGGACTTCCGAAGAGGATGGCACTTGAACTGTTTAAACCCTTTATCTTCAATAAGCTTGAGGAAAAAGGCTATGCAACCACCATCAAGGCGGCGAAAAAGCTCGTTGAAAAGGAATCGCCCGAGGTCTGGGATGCACTTGAAGAGGTGATTCGTGAAACGCCGGTCCTTCTGAACCGTGCACCGACCCTTCACCGGCTCGGCATTCAGGCGTTTGATCCTATCCTTGTAGAAGGCAAGGCTATCAAACTCCATCCGCTTGTCTGTACAGCTTTCAACGCAGACTTTGATGGCGACCAGATGGCAGTCCATGTGCCACTTTCTATTGAGGCCCAGATCGAAGCCAGGGTGCTCATGATGTCGGTCAACAATGTGCTTTCTCCTGCCAATGGAAAACCGATCCTGCTTCCGACCCAGGACATGGTCCTCGGTATCTACTATCTTATGAAGGAAAGAAAAGGGGCAAAAGGCGAGGGTAGGATCTTCGCTGATCCGGAGGATGTCAGGATTGCCTATGACGCCGGTCAGTTGAGCGAGCATGCAGGGATTAAAGTCCGTATCAATGGTGCCATGGTTGAGACCACTGCCGGACGCGTGCTTTTCTATGAGATAGTGCCCAAAGAAATTGCGTTTGATGCTATCAACCGGGACATGACCAAGAAAGCCCTTTCCAAGATCATTGAGGACTCTTATAAGAGAGTCGGCAGAAGACAGACCGTTGTCTTTCTCGATAATCTCGAGAAGCTGGGCTTCCATTTTGCAACAAACTCGGGAATATCGATATGCATGGCGGACATGCATATCCCGAACAAGAAGAAAGAACTGATAGACCATGCAGAAAGGGAAGTGATGGAGGTTCAGAGCCAGTACGCTGATGGTCTGATCACCCAGGGCGAACGGTACAACAAAGTCATAGACATCTGGGCCAATGTTACCGAGCGCATTGCTGAAGAAATGATGAAAGAACTCGGCGCCGAGGATGGCAAGATGGCATCGGAAGAGGAGCTGAAAGAGAAGCGATTGTTTAACAGCATCTTCATGATGGCCGACTCCGGCGCAAGGGGTAGCACGGCCCAGATCAGGCAGCTTGCAGGCATGCGCGGCCTTATGGCAAAACCATCGGGAGAGATTATCGAGACCCCGATTACGGCAAACTTTAGAGAGGGTCTTACCCCCCTCCAGTACTTTATCTCGACGCATGGTGCGCGCAAAGGTCTTGCGGACACCGCGCTGAAGACAGCGAACTCGGGCTATCTTACCCGAAGGCTGGTTGATGTTGCTCAGGACCTTCTTATTACCGAAGATGACTGCGGGACGACGGATGGCATTGTCGTTACTTCACTTGTCGAGGGAGGCGAAATCATTCAGCCGCTTGAAGAGAGGATTATCGGCAGGTATGCTGTTGAGGACGTGAGGGATCCGGATAAGGTGCTAATCATCAAGAGGAATCATGAGATCACCGAAGAGGTCGCTCGGGCGGTTATCGAAGCAGGGGTTGACAAGGTGAAGATACGGTCGGTTCTCACCTGCATATCGCAGTTCGGTGTATGCGCAAAATGTTATGGCAGAGATCTCGGTCGCGGCGAATATGTAGAGATCGGAGAGTCTGTCGGCATTATAGCAGCGCAGTCCATCGGGGAGCCCGGAACGCAGCTCACCATGAGAACGTTCCATATCGGTGGAACTGCATCTAAGGTTGTTGAGCAAACGGTTCTTGAGGCAAAGCATTCAGGGACCGTAAAGTTCATCAATATCAATACGGTGAAAAATCGTGAAGGCTTTTACATCGTCATGAACAGAAATGGCAGCATCGCCATCGCTGATGCAAAGGGAAGGGAGCGTGAGAAGTATTCCATTGTCTATGGCGCTAAGCTTCTCGTAGAGGAAGGCAAGCGTATCGAGATCGGTCAGCGGCTTGTTGAATGGGATCCCTATTCAACTCCCATTCTTACGGAACTCGGCGGTAAGGTTGCCATGGGCGATATCGTCGAAGGTGTAACGGTTAAGGAAGAGGTCGATGAGACAACTGGCCTCTCCCATAAGGTTATCATCGATTATCCAGCAAATATGAGACCGCGGATCTCGATCAAGGATGAGCACGGTAAAGCAACGCTCAAAATTCCGAGTACGGGGAATCTTGCACGTTATCTTCTGCCGTCAGGTGCGCATATCATTGTCGACAAAAATGATATCGTTTATCCGGGAGACATCCTTGCTAAGATACCGAGAGAAACGACAAAGACCAAGGATATCACCGGTGGTCTGCCGAGGGTTGCAGAGCTTTTCGAAGCACGAAAGCCCAAGGAGCAGGCAGTAGTCTCGGAGATAGACGGGATTGTTGAATTCAGAAGTGCCCAAAAAGGCAAGCGTGTTGTGGTCGTGAAGGGAGGAGAGGTAATCAAGGAGTACGATATCCCGAAAGGCAAACATGTGAGCGTTCATGAGGGAGACTGGGTGAAGGCGGGAGAAGCACTCATGGACGGTGCAGTGAACCCGCACAGTATTCTGGATATCCTCGGTCCGAAAGAGCTCCAGCGGTATCTGGTTGATGAGGTACAGAAGGTCTATCGACTTCAGGGCGTGTCGATCAATGACAAGCACATTGAAACCATTGTCCGCCAGATGATGAAGAAGGTGCGGGTGGAAGATTCAGGAGATACCTCGTTCCTTATCGGCGAACAAATAGACAGGTTGGCATTTCAGGAAGAGAATAATCGGGTGAAAGCTGAAGGCGGCAAACCCGCACAGGGAAAGCCGCTTCTTCTCGGTATTACCAAGGCTTCGCTTACGACAGATAGTTTTGTCTCTGCCGCCTCGTTCCAGGAGACGACCCGTGTTCTTACTGAGGCTGCGATCAATGGCATGATCGATGAACTTCGCGGACTTAAGGAGAACGTCATCATGGGCAGGGTTATCCCAGCAGGCACAGGAATGCTGCGCTACCGGAACACTTTTGTGCAGCGTGAACACATGCCACAACTTACTGAAGCGGTAGAAGCAGAATAACAAGCTGCGCTACACTCCCCCTGTGCCGGCCGGTACAGGGGGTTTTTTGTCGTGGTGTTCCGAATGCCGTGCATTCATGGCAAACAGCGATATGCTATGATAATAGTACTAGTGTGGCGGATTGCCGCAGCTCAGACCCTGATGCCGAGTGCGCCATGAAATTCATTGTTGATGTAATGCTAGGAAGGCTAGCAACGTGGTTGAGACTGCTTGGTCATGATGTCATCTACGACCGGCGCATGGACGACAGGCAGCTGATTAGACGTGCCCGGGAAGAAGATCGAATGATCATAACGCGGGACCAAGGCATTATACACCGAAAAGCAGTGCGTCATTTTGTTTTCATCACTTCTGATCATATCGCCGATCAGCTTGCTGAGATGAAGCAGCTGCTCGGCAGCGGCAATGGACTTCTGCGGAGCCGTTGTACACGATGTAATGGAGAGCTGTACAGCGCTGAAAAAATTGAGGATATCAGAGACTGTGTTCCGGACTACATTTATCATACTCATGCACACTTTTTGCGCTGCAGTACCTGTGAGAAGGTATACTGGGAAGGCTCCCATTATCGTCATCTGAAGGAAGTTCTTCAGCAGGTCCTCCGGTAACGGCGTGAAGACAAATATTTTTCTGCTTGTTCTTGCTGTTTTCATTATTTCACTTATCATTACGCTCAATATATTCTTTCAGCAAAACTATCAAAGCGAGATGGCGGAACAGTTCAACCGGCAGCAGCTTCTCATTGCAAAATCCGTTGCAAAGAACATCGAGGGACATATGGACCATATCGAAGAAGAGATGCGTTCCTTTGCCCGCCTCTTGGCAGACAGGGGACTGGAACCGCGGCATATGGAAGATTTTGTAAATGACGCTTTTGCTGAGGTGCGGGAAGAGATGAACATTAACCTGAAGATTGCCGATGACCGTTACCGGCTCAGGTATAGTTCATCGGGAGAATCGCTAACAGAAAAGGATCAAGCATTTCTTCGGGATGCAGGGGATCTTAAGGTCGACGAGGTGGGATTTTTTGATCTTTCGCAAGAGAGCAAGAAGATCGTTATGCTGACGCCCATCGGCCGTATTGCTGAAAGGAAGGGCTTCCTTATTGTCGATATCATGCTTCACGCGATCAGTCAGAAATTTCTTGCTGCAATTAAGGAGGGCACGAAAGGGCATGCATGGATGATGGACGGCAAAGGAACTCTATTGTATCATCCGACTCAGCCTCAAATGGTAGGAAAGAACATCTACGCTGCTGACGCTTCCTGTTTTCAATGTCATGAATCCTTTGATGTCGAAAAAAGGATATTGAGAAGTGAAGATATCGGATTCAGTGCCTATGTCGCGCCGTACGGGGAAGATAAGATCATCGCTTTCTCCCGGGCAAAGGTAGCCGGTACGACATGGATTGTGTGCGTGACCATTCCCTATTCTGAAGTAACCTTCAGCATCAGAAAAAGCATGAGACTCCATTCTGTTCTCGTGATCTTCATATTTATCGCAACCGTTGCCTCGGCGTTCGGCATTGTTGTCATGAACCGTCAGAGGATTAAGGCTCAGGAGCGAACGCGCCATCTGGAGACGCAGCGTCAGCTGGAAAAAGAGATCTTGCAGACGAAGGATTATCTGGAGAATATTCTAGAGAGCACGGAATCAAAGATCATGGTCCTTGACCGGGAGATGAAAATTAGGACGATCAATTCGGCACAAGAGAGGTTCTGTAGACAGAAGAAGGATGATATTGTTGGTGTCAATTTCTTCAATGTCTTTCCATTTTCTTCAGAGAAGGACCGGGATACCTTTGCCGCATATCTGGAAGCATGCCTGAGCGGCGTAAGCAACCGTATCAGTGATTACGTGTATGTAAGGGGTGAGGATAGGTTACACATCAATATCAATATCAATCCCCTTATTCTTCATGGAGAGGTTTCAGGAATAATCCTTTCCAGCAGCGACGTCACAGAAGAAGTAAATCTCAAAGAGATTTTGAGAGACTATGCGGCGCGGCTGGAGGACCTGGTGAAGGAGCGGACTGATGAGCTTATCAGTGAAAAAGAGAAACTGAATGCCATTGTCGAAACGGTTGGAGCTGGAATATTCCTGGTCGATGAGCAGTCAAACATTACCTGGGTGAACAGGACGCTCCGGCAATGGCTCGGCAAGGAAGAAGGGCCAGTCACGCTACGCGACATCTATGGTGAACATGACCTTCAGCAGGCGATCATCGACAATCGGGTGCTTCAGGAGGTTGTTCAACACGATTTTGGCCGGAAAAGAGGTTTTTTTCAGTTTACCGCCAATACCTTGATCGGCCCCGACAGTCATATGCAGACGCTCGTACTGGTACAGGACATAACGGATATGAAGAAGATGGAGGAGCAGATGATGCATTCCGAGAAGGTCTCTGCTCTTGCACGTATTTCTGCGGGAGTTGCCCATGAGATCGGCAATCCATTGACATCGATCTCCTCATATGTCCAGATCCTCAGGGAGATGGAGCATGATGACTTCACAAAGGAAAGTCTTGATACCATCGCAAAACATATTAATAGGATCGCCGACATCGTACGACAAATGTCTAGTTTTGCGAAGACGACCATGAAGGACCTCAAATATCATCATGTGCGTGACCTTATCGGTATGACTCTTGACCTGGTAAAATACGACAAGAGGATGAAGAAGATCAGGGTTTCACAGGAAATTCCCAATGATCTTCCCAGTGTCCGCGTTAACGAGACCCAATGTATTCAGGTATTCATGAATATTATCCTTAATGCGGCTGATGCTATGCTTAATGAGGGAACATTGGAGATCCGTGCACAGCGCCTGGAGCATGATGTCGAGATATCGTTTTCCGACACGGGACCGGGGATATCGGCTGAAAACATGGAGAAGATATTTGATCCGTTCTTTACCACAAAGGAAAAGGGCACAGGGCTTGGTTTGGCAGTCAGTTATAATATCATCAAAGGCTATCAAGGGGATATCATCGCAGAGAACGGACCTCAGGGGGGGACCATATTCAGGGTGAGAGTGCCGCATCATGAAGGCTAATCAGTACAAGATATTGGTTGTTGATGATGAACGGGATATCTGCAGGGCCCTTGAATTTCTTCTGAGCAGGGATGGATACAAGGTGGTTACGGCTCATAGTGGTCAGGAGGCCATAAAGAAGCTTGAAAATGAAGAGTTTGACCTAGTAATTTCCGATCTGAAGATGGAAGGTATGAGCGGTCTGGAGGTGCTTGAACAGGCACTTGTGATCAATCCCAATCTTATTGTGATTATCATGACTGCATTCGCCTCGGTCGAGTCGGCTGTGGAGGCGATGAAAAAAGGGGCGAGTGACTATGTTGTAAAGCCCTTTATCAATGAGGACGTAAAGATGACGGTCAGGAGGTTGCTCGAACATAAGACCGTTGTCATGGAAAACCTGATACTCAGGCAGCAGTTAAGCCAGCAGCTTGGCTGCAAGGAATTCGTGGGTATCTCTCCGCAGATCTTTGCTGTTTTCGAAATGCTCCAGAAGGTCATACCGACAAGGAGCAATATTCTCATCCTCGGCGAAAGCGGTACCGGTAAGGGCCTGATAGCAGAGGTTGTGCACTGTAATAGCCAGCGGAAAGATAAGCCTTTCATATCCATTAACTGTTCTGCTATTCCGGAAAACCTGCTTGAAAGCGAACTCTTTGGGTACAAGAAAGGAGCATTTACCGGAGCTTCGACAGACAAAAAAGGGCTTATTCCCATGGCTGATCAGGGGACGCTCTTCCTTGACGAAATCGGTGATATGACGCTGGGTCTCCAGGCGAAAATACTGAAAGTAATCGAGACCGGAGAGGTACTTCCCGTGGGAGACGTTAAACCCATCCACGTGGATGTCCGAATTGTGGCTGCAACGAACAAGAACCTCGAAGAACAGATCGGCAAAGGGCTCTTCCGGGAGGACCTCTATTACCGTCTCAACGTCATCGAGGTCAGAATCCCGCCGCTCAGAGAGCGAAAAGAGGATATCGGCGTGCTTGCCCGGCATTTTGTTGAAAAGTACAGTAAAGAGAACATGAAGAAAGTTTCCGGGATAAGTGATGAGGCAATGGAGATTCTGTACGGCTATGCCTGGCCCGGCAATATCCGGGAACTGCGGAATGTAATTGAGCGAGCGGTGGTACTTGCATCAGCAGATAAGATAGAGCCGTCTGAACTCCCCGATAGGATCAGGACACATCAGGGCGCCAAGACAAGCCAATCTCTGAAAGATAAGATGGAATATTATGAAAGCAAGATCGTTAAGGAAACGCTTGAGGCTCACAGCTGGAATAAGGAGGAAGCGGCTCGGGCACTGGAAGTAGACCTCGCGACGCTATACCGTAAAATCAAGAAACTCGGAATTGCCGAGAGTTGAACTTGCCGGTTAATCTTTCAGCCCTATCTCTTTCGCTACCTTTCTAATAAGGTTCTCGTCATTTTTCAAAATGTTCATGCAGCGGCCGCCTTTGTTTAAGACAGCTTCCATAAAAAGATCAATGGTAACATACTTTTCCCGAATGGCATCCTTTGAAATAGCAGTATTCCCATCGTGGCATGAAGCACACATTTTTGGCCACAGCTGTGTGCGTGATAAAGCAGAGCTGTCGGGAGTTAGCAAACTGCAGAAGAGATATCCAAAAATTAATATGACAAAAACTATTCTGGCCTTCATGAAGGTTCCCTCACTTTCAAAAAAATTATATCAGATTCAGCTCCGCCTTCGTCAGTATAGTTACAGATTTCATAGATAGTATTTGTCTGACATATAATTCCTTGACAATGTGTGGTAGTGAGGTATAATAAAAGTAGATATGGGATTTGCGGTACTCTGGACCGGGATAAACCAGAGGATCAAGCAACTGAGTATGGGAGCAGGAGTAGATCGTGGTGAGCAAGCCCTCAGCAGTGAGAGGGAAGCCTGAAGCGACCTTCGAAGCGCCCACTTAGAAAAAGCATTTGGTTCCCCGAGTCCGGAGCATCGCAACAAACATTCTGGAGCCGTCGCAGGGTAAATGGTCATCCCGAAACTGGTTTGGCTGGATGCTGAAAAGCCAGCGTGTATGTTCAATCACGTTGACCCGAGGACGGCTCTTTTATGTCTTGGTGAGAATGAAATAGCATAATAAGGCAACCAAAAAAAACAAAATTATGAATGCAAGAACGGGGCACAGATGAGTGCCCCGTTCTTCAGCGATATTACTTGTGGCAGCGCTGACATTCGGAGGACCCGAATGCTGACTGGCCGTTATGACAAGATCCACAGTACTTGCCTTGGTAGAGATCATCCATTTTCATGCCCGATCCGCCCTTCTTATATTTAAAAATAGCAGTATGACAGCTGTGGCACTCGAACATTGCTGTATGCAGCTCATGGCTGAAAATAACCGGTGATACTCCCGTGGCTGCATACGTCAGCGCCTTTTTGAAGCCTGTCAACTTTACATGACATTTGGTGCAAGAAGAAGTTGAGAATGCCTTTTTGCCGTTATGGCATGCGCCACAGGAATTGCCCCTATACATATCATCCATGGCCAGTTTTGTGCTTCCTTTTTTCATCAGGAACAGTCTCGGATGACATTCGCTGCAGCTGAACCTCTTGGCGTGGTTCTGATGGGTGAAAGTCACCGGCATTCCTGATGTCTCAAGAGTGAATGACGAAAGCTTGTGGCAGGTGTCGCAGGCCTCTTTTTTTACATTCGACTCCGTGTGGTCCTTGATAATATGACAGGTATTGCAGTGAACACCGAAGTTCTTATGTTTTGCATGGGAGAAGATTCCAGGCTTGACCTGAGCATATTTCTCATAGGAATGACATTTGAAGCAAGGCAAGCCCGACTCTTTTAGCGATGTAATAGGAGGAGACTGAGGCTCTATGTACTTCGTATTGACATTTCCCTTGAATTTGCAGGAAGAGAGCGCAAGTACCAGTGATACCGCGATGATTATCCTTGTCAGCCTCATGTCCGTGCCTATCCTTTCTTCTCTTGCTTCGCTTCCTCAGGGAAGAGAAGTTCATATTCGAGAGGATGATGATGTTTCAGCTGCTCGGTCGATATCTTACCCGTTATCCAGATCCAGCTCATCGGGAATACCTCAGGTTTGAGATGTTCATTGTAAAAGTGCCAGAAAAGGATGAATACTATAGCGAGGAGAGCCTCGTCGCTGTGCATGATCCCCAGGAGCTCCCAAATCCAGCCTGTAGCGAAAGAAGGAATGATATAGGAAACCTGCATCGGGAATGCCAGTGCGTATCCTGAAAAGCCGATGATGAACATGCCCCAGAAGACTGCCCAATAGTCGAACTTTTGAGCATAGGAATATTTGCCGAATTGTGCCTTTTCCTTTGAAAGACCGAAAAAGTACATGAAATTCTTGATCACGTCGAAAACATCCTTCGGTAAAGGAATGACGGTTGTCTTGGCATCGATCGTCATCTGTTTTGTTGCGAAGAGATAGATAAGGTAGATCACATGCCAAATAAAATCGATAAGCATGGTGACACCGGCGATCCGGTGAATGAGGCCGGCAGTATCTGGTCCTCCCCAGATACGAATCCAGATGCTTGAGAGGCCCTCGGGATCATGGGCGTATTTCAACCCCCAGCCGGTGAAGCTCAGAATCAAGAATGTGCTAAACATGAGCACATGCTGTATCCTGAAGATAATATTAAAGCGTTCTATTTCTTTCGGTATCCCTGCAGTTGCCATGGCTGTATCGTTCATTACTTACCCTCCTTTTTCCTGAAGACAGCGTCCCGAATATCAGCAAAGGCCTCAAGCAGAACATGGATAACAATGAAAGCAAATACGCCCATGGTAAGAAGTATCAGTAACTTCTCCCCATAATGCGGTATCGGGCCGGGACGCTTATGGGTGATAGCAGGTATGAATTTCTCATTCGCCCCCTTATGACACTTGCCGCAGGTCTCTAGCTTGTTTTTGCCGAATACCGGCGACAAAGGGTCGCTTTTTGACCGTATGTCATGTGCATTATGACAACTTGCACAGACCGGAGCTCGGGTGTGTCCGAGGAGAAGTTTTCTCCCGTGGAAGCTTTCGCTGAAGCTGTCCATAACGTTTTCTTCAAGCTTATATTTCTCAACAAGTTCCTGGTTGCCATGGCACTTGCCACACGTCTCTGCCTGATATTTACGGCTGACGGGAGACTTACCACCTTTCGCTTTTGTGATGTAATGCGGTGAGCCGTGACAGTCCACACAAAGAGCTCCATCCGTCTGTTTTTTCTCGATGACATTTTTACCATGCACGCTGGAGAGCACTTTCTGATATTCCTCTTCATGACACTTCGTGCAGGCCGCACCGGCAACAGGGTCTGATGAATACTTTATCGATATTTTCGAGGACAACGAAAGGATGTCTGATGGAACTGCTGAGCCTGCTGATGCATGCGTGTCATCCGAGAACTTCAGATGACATTCAGTACAGGGAAGCATTGCATGAACAGAAGCCTTGAACTTTTCCGCATCGACATTCAGGTTCACCATGGCCCCCCCCTGCACCTTTATCGTTCCCTTCATTGCGTTATGGCAGTAGAGACAATTTGCGGATTCCTGTGCGAGACCTGGCGAAGGAAGGAGAAAAAGGAGCAACAGCAAAGGTGCAACGGCAACTGCAAAGGTTTTTCGTGACATAGGCACCTCTTCCTTAGGATTAATGGCTATTGCATATGCATAGCAGAAAGCGCTCGTTGAGAGAGCGCTCCGAAAAAGCACGCCTGTAACCGCTTGGGCCTCCCCCGGAATGGAACGTGCGGCAGTTCCTCTGTTATATATGATTATCAGGTCAACTCTAAGCTAAAAGTAGCACGGTATTAAAGCAGAATGAAACACAGGCTGTCAACCCCATGTACTGAATGAACAGCGTGATTGACAGGCTACGGAGAAAAATCAACAGATCATGCGGTGCTCTTATTCCCGATACCGACGATAGCGATGCCCGCCTTGTCAGCGTCAGCCGCCATTCTTTCCCTCTGAAGCAAAATACTCTTTTGCGATTCAACGGCGAGCACCCGAGCCTGAACGGTGATCATGGATCTGAGCGTTTCAGGCCCCACAACAGGTACGTCGAAGCGCATATCCTGTTGCNNGTTCCCTCTATGGCCTCTACCGCCATGACCGCCTGGTTTCTGATCACGACCGTTTGACCAATATCGAGTCTTCCGATCTCCTTCGCTACCTTCCATCCAAAGGCTATATCTTTCCATTCATTTTCCGTAGGGCGTTCAGCGGTTATGACCCCTTCAGGGGTAAGAAGATTTGACGTAAAGTCGGTAGTATTCAGCAGAGTGATGCCGTCTTTTTTGAGCTCTTTTGCGATTGCGAGAAGAATGGAGTCATCGCTCTTATCCTTCAGGGTGAAGAGAAGTTTGATGGCACGCAGGTCAGGAGTTATTTTGCTCTTGTACAAGAGCGATTTGGGCACCTTGCCGGCCATGACAGCCTCCGATACGCCCGCGCTTTTCAGATAGCCAATAATATCGCCGAGTTTTCCCACATTGACCCATTTCATCTTATGGACAGCGGAGGCAAGCATTTTATCGGCGAGAGGTTCGAGACCTACGGCAATGACCTCATAGCCTTTTGCCTGGGCCTCTTCGGCCACTGCTTTCGGCAGTTCGCCATTGCCTGCTATGAGGCCAAGTTTCGGCATTACCGGCAGATTCCGCGCTTGTTCTTTTCAATAAAAGCAACGAGATGACGTATTTCAGGTGAATCAGCAAACTCATCCTGGATCTTTCTCAGAGCATCCTTGAGCGTCCTCTTTTCCCTGAAGAGGGTTTTATATGCCTTTTTTATAATATTCACCGTTGCTTCAGAAAAACCATGCCGTTTCAATCCGATCACATTCGGACCGAAAAGCTTTGCCCGTGCCCCGGAAGCCACCATGTAGGGAGGAATATCCTGACCAATACCGCTGAATCCTCCGACCATTGCATATTTGCCAATTCTCGTAAATTGATGAATGGCAACAAGGCCGCCAATTACCGCAAAGTCCTCAACAAGGACATGACCGGCGAGTGTTGCAGCATTTGCCATGATGATGTTGTTGCCTATTCTGCAATTGTGGGCCACATGGACATAGGCCATAAGAAAATTATTGCTTCCTATCGTCGTGGTTTCATCGCCCCCAACCGATGCCCTGTGTATGGTAACGTATTCGCGTATCGTATTATTATTGCCGATTGCCAACTTTGTGGGTTCACCCTGGTATTTCATATCCTGAGGCGGCAACCCGATGCAGGTAAAGGGATGGAATGTGCAGCCTTCACCAATCTCCGCATCCCCCTCAATGATGACGTGTGAAATGAGTTTCGAGTTTTTGCCGATACGGACCCCCTTTTTTACAATGGAGTAAGGGCCAATCTCAACGCCGGTATCGATTTCAGCTTTCTGGTGAATAATTGCTGTTTCATGAATTTTTGTTTTCATCATACCTCCCTGTCTGTCACCATGGCAGTGAAATCGGCTTCAGAGACAACCCTATCGTCTACAAGTGCGGTGCCGGAGAACTTCCAGACATTTCCTCTCTGCTGCAGCACCTTTATTTCAATCCTCAGCTGGTCCCCCGGTAATACCGGCTTTCTGAACTTCGCCTTTTCAATGCTCAAGAAAAAAACTGCTTTTTTTGCTTCGACGCCGCTACTGAAAGCAAGGACGCCCGCAATTTGTGCCATTGCTTCCACTATCAGTACGCCGGGCATTATTGGCTGCCCGGGGAAATGCCCCTGGAAGTAAGGTTCATTAATGGTCACATTTTTTATTCCGGTGATACTGACACCGGGCTGAACGTCTATAATCCGGTCGACAAGAAGGAATGGATAGCGGTGCGGCAGTTTCTTCATGATATCAACAACATTCATCATGATTTCTCTCCTTTTTCCAATCTGGATATCTTTTCTTCGAGTGCGCGTATCCTTTTGTTCATCTCAGGTAGTTTGCCGAACAAGGCCTGCGCCCTGAGCCAGGTTGCATGCGGGATGGCAGGTGAACCTGCATAGATGCCTTTTTCGATCTGGCCTTTCAGTCCTGACTGGGCTGCTACCATGGTGCCTGCGGCAATGGTTGTATGATCAGCAATACCTGCCTGTCCTCCGATCACGACAAAATCGCCTATCTCCGAACTGCCAGCTATACCGACCTGGGAAATGATCAGTGACCGCGCACCGATCGTCACATTGTGTGCGATCTGGGCCAGGTTGTCGATCTTGGTCCCTTTGCGTATGATCGTATTGCCAATCGTTGCGCGGTCGATGGAGACATTTGATCCGATTTCCACGTCATCCTCGATGATCACTCCCCCCACCTGCGGGATTTTGTAGTGTTCACCCTTTTCAAAGACATACCCGAACCCGTCAGCTCCGATAACCGTTCCAGCATGAACAATAACCCTGTCTCCGATGGAGATGCCTTCCCTGATGGTGACGTTCGGAAATATACGGCATCCCTTCCCGATCTTTGTACGTTTACCGATAAAGGCTCCGGGCATGACAACCGTGTCGGCACCGATGACGACGTCTTCATCTATATAAACAAAAGGATATATGGTTGCATTGTCCCCGATGCTGGCGCTGTCGGCTACAACAGCCTTATTGCTGATACCCTGTGGAGGTGCGGATCTCGGGTAAAAATGTTCGAGGGCTCTGGCAAAGGCAAACGAGGGGTTTTGCACCTTTATCTGAGGGAAAGCAAGGCCCGGGATCGGCTCTTTTACAATGATGCAGGATGCTTTAGTTCCAGCCAGATATCGTATGTACTGCGGAGAGGATATGAACGTAATGTCTCCCTCTTCCGCCTCTCTGATGCCGGAGACTCCTGTGATGTTGCGTTGGGAGTCACCAATCACCTCGCCATGTATCAGCTCTGCAAATTCTTTGACAGTCATCACGGTATTAAACACGCATCAGACACAAAGACCTCCTCTACAAGGGAGGCCTTTGTCAGCAGCTCTTGATGAGTTTTATTTTTTGGATTTTGCCCTTGATTCGTTAAACTTCTTAATCACAACTTCCGTGAGGTCAGCTTCTTTTTTTGCATAGAGAATCTGGCCTTCGGCGCTTTCGAGGATAAGCGTGTACCCCTCTTCCTCTCCTATTTTCTGCACGATCGCCCTGAGCTCCTTTAGGATATCACTCGTGAGTTCGCCCTCTTTCTTTTTTACCTCATTTTGAGAATCGGCTACCAGCCGCTGATAATCCCGGAGCATCCGCTCCATCTCCTCTTCCTTTGTCTTTCGCGCGTCCGGTGACAGCACAGAAGACTGTTTCTCGAGTTCTGCCTTAGCTTTTTCGATGGCCTTGCCTTTTTCATCGATTGTCGACTGCTTAGTCTTGATCATGAATTCAAGGTCCGTCTTTGCCTTTTTCCCGGATTCAGACTCGTTCAGGGCCTTGAGGAGGTCAACATACCCTATTTTTACCGTAATCACTTCCGCTGCAACTGCTGACGTTGTGGTCAGCATAAGAAGAACTACTGCCAGCCATACTGCCTTTTTCATGAGCTCTCTCCTTTGATGTATTAGAAAAAACTTCCGAAGGCGAATTCAAACTTGTTGGAACTTTCGCCCGGATGTTGATCGATATTATATCCCCATTCAAGGCGGATCGGGCCGAATGGAGATAGCCACCGGATGCCGAGACCGGTTGTATACCTAAGAGTCCCAAACTCGTTGAAGCCTTCATAAGAATTTCCGGCGTCAAAAAAGACTAAACCCTTCAACTTCATCTCAGGGGAAATAGGAAATATGAACTCTGTGTTGAAAATGAGTTCTGTCGTTCCGCCGATCGCTTCGTCGGTTGCAGGATCGTGAGGACCTGCATCGCCAAATCCTAGTCCTCTGACGGTGCTCATGCCACCTACGTAGAAGCGCTCGAACAGAGGTAACTGCTTGCCAAAAACCTCACTGGCATATCCGAAACGTCCTCTGAACAGGAAGGTCGTTTCTCCCCACGGAAAGTACCAGCCGGAATCTATGAGGCCTTTGAAATACCCATAGTCTCCGCCCAGGCCCGTAATCGTCAGCGTAAGCGAATTCCGCGAGCCGCGCGTCGGGTCAATATAATTGTCCCTGCTGTCTCGGACAACAGTGGAGGTAATGCCACTGAGGGTATGCCTCCCTTCTTGGTCTTTGACAATTACAGAAGCATCATCATCGACATTCGTGATATCTGATTTCTCAAAATTGTATGTGATATCGCCTCTCCAAAATTCAGCGAGCGCCTTTCCGAATCCAAAGTAGAAGCCATAGGCGTCTTTATCGTACTCGATATAATCCCTTTGGTGCTTGTAGACGCCTATAGAAAATGAGTACGGTGTATCTAGGAAATAGGGATCGCGGAACGAGAACTCATAGTACGAGCTTGTTCCGCCGAATTCTCCTTTGAGCTTGATATACTGGCCTCTGCCGAAGAGATTACCCTGCGTAACATCGGCTGTTGCGATGAACTTGTCCTGAGAGCTATACCCGCCACCAACGCTCAGGAACCCCGTCGGACGTTCCTTGACCTTGATATCGACATCAACGGACTTGTCTTCATGTTTCGGCTTGGGTATCATCTCGACGGATTCGAAAAACCCCAGATTGTTTATTCGCTCATAGCTCCGCTTTAGTTTTGAGCTGTTAAAAGTCTCTCCTTCATCGATACGAACTTCCCGGCGTATCACCTTGTCGCGGGTCTTGGTGTTCCCCGAGATCTCAATTCTTCCCATCTTATATTTGTCCCCTTCGGCAATGCTCAGGGAAATCTTGACAGTCCTGTTCTGTTCATCCAGCTGGAGGTCAGGCACAACCGAGGCAAGGGCATATCCATTATTGGAATACAGCTCAGATATGGCAAGCATGTCTTTTTCGAGCACGTTTTTTCTGAAGATGCTATCCGGCGCGAGGGTTATTTTTTTTCTGATCGTTTCATTATCGAACACGGCGTTGCCAGAAAAACCAACCGATGCTATCTTAAACTGGTCGCCCTCAGAGATTCTGATCTTGATCGTCATGCCCTTTTTCGCCATGTCAGCCGTAACATCTGGCTCTGCAATCACTACCTTTAAGAAGCCGTTATTGTAATAAAGGTTGCGGATTTTCTCGATGTCAACCTCCATCTGCTCCTTTTTATAGTAGCCCGATGATGTTATAAACGAGAAGAGCCACCATTCCTTCGTTTCCATGACCTTTTTGACCTGGCGAGACGAAAGGTTCTTATTGCCCTCGATCACAATATGTTTGATCTTGACCTTTTTGCCCTCGTCAATCTGGTAGGTGAGGCTCACTTCATCCGGAGAGATCTTTTTGATGACCGGCACGACATTGGTAAGCCAGAATCCCTCCTCTTCATAAAACTTGCCTATCTTGGCCGCATTATCCTGGATCAAAACCGTATCAGCTATCGATCCAGGCGTCACAGAAATTTTCTCTTTCAGTTTTGCGTCGTCAATTTCCTTATTTCCCTGGAAATCGACCCTTATGATCGTGGGCTTTTCCTTAACACTATAGATAAGCCTTACGCCTCCCTCAAAGGCCTCGATCTCTGCTTTGACGTCCTCAAAATACCCCATAGCAAAAATACTCTTGATATCTTCGTTCGTCTTTTCCTGGGAGACGGGTTCCCCGAGTTTTTGCGATATCTTTGCCTTGACGGCGCCTTCTTCAATACGCTTAAGCCCCTTCACCTCAATGGCATTAATACTCGGCTGGACCTGAGCAGAAAGGCTGGTATAAAAAGCCAGTAACAAGACAGCTACCGCAACCCGCAGGACGGTCTTACGCACGTATCCCTCCAGGAACATGATTTTCATCTTGCAGATAGCGGATCATAAGAGCAGGGTAAGTATAGCACTGATGGAGGGGATATTGTAAATAGGAAATTGCCTTATTCTGGGGGTTTTTCCTGCGTTATATTTGATGATGCATGGGCAGAGAATAAGGAAATAAAGAATTATGATTTGCGGATTAAATTTTTTTATTTGACCATACCGCAAAAGGTATTTTAAGCTGTTAAGCCTGCACTTCCTGTTTTAAGGCAATGAACAATCACCAGATAAAGGAGGATTCGATGAAGAAGTATGACACGCCGTTGATCGACGAGCTCGAAAAAGGCCCATGGCCGAGCTTTGTCACAGAGATGAAGAGGGCCGCAAAGAACAACGAGATGGCCAATGATGCATTAGGGCATCTTGAAAAATGCTACAAGACCAGAGTCGGTTACTGGAAACATGGCGGTATTGTCGGCGTTCTCGGTTACGGGGGCGGAGTTATCGGAAGGTACTCAGAGCTTGGTGACGAGTTTCCGGGCGTTGCCCATTTCCACACGGTCCGTATCAACCAGCCTTCAGGCTTCTTCTATACGAGTGCTGCGCTGAGAGAGATCTGCGATATCTGGGACAAATACGGCAGCGGTCTTACAAACGTGCATGGTTCAACGGGAGACCTCGTTCTCCTCGGAACCAAGACCGAGGCCCTTGAGGCGGTCTTTGCCGAATACTCCTCCCGCGGCTGGGACCTCGGCGGGTCCGGCTCCGCACTGAGGACCCCGAGCTGCTGTGTAGGACCAGGCCGTTGCGAGTGGACAAATTATGATACGCTCGATCTTTCCTATGCGCTTACACAGGAATTTCAGGATGAAATCCATCGGCCGACCTTTGCATACAAGTTCAAAATCAAGATGTCCGGGTGTGCTTGCGATTGCGTTGCATCTATCGCCCGCGCGGACATGTCCATCATCGGCACCTGGAAGGGTAATATCGAGGTCAATCAGGACGAGGTAAAGAACTATGCCAAGAAGGGCATGGACATCAATGCAGAGATCGTGAACATGTGTCCGACGCAGTGCATAAGCTATGACGGTAAGGAGCTCAAGATCAACAATGCAGAGTGCTCCCGCTGCATGCATTGCATTACCAGGATGACCAAGGCCCTGCGGCCCACGGGCGAGCGCGGCGCCACCATCTGCATCGGTTCAAAGGCACCGATCGTCGTCGGTTCTCTTCTGTCATGGGTTATCGTTCCGTTCATCAAGGTCGAGCCGCCCTATACCGAACTGAAGGATCTTATCAGAAAGATCTGGGAATGGTGGGATGACAATGCGAAACCGAGGGAGAGGATCGGTGAGGTTATCGAGATGAAAGGCATGCGGTCGTTCCTTGAGGCGATTGGCCAGAGCCCGATCCCGCAGCAGATCAAGGAGCCGAGGAAGGACCCCTTCATGTTCTATACCGAAGGAGATATTGCTGCCTTCAAGGCGAAAGAGGCAGAAGAGAAGAAGACCGGCAAATTCAAATTCTAAATTTCAACGATACATACTTAAGGAGGAGATTAAATATGGCATTACCACAGAGAAAAACAGACATTGGTCCGCCGCATTATAAGCAGTTCTTGCCGCCGGTTATCCAGAAGAACTACGGCAAGTGGAAATATCATGAGGTAATCGATCCCGGTCTTATGGTGCATGTAGCAGAAAGCGGCGACAAGCTCTGGACGGTCAGGGTTGCTTCCCCGAGAATTCTTGCGACGGACACGATCCGTGAGCATTGCGATATCGCAGAAAAATATTGCGGTGGTTTTTTCCGTTATACCACGAGGAACAATGTGGAATTCCTCGTGTCTGACGAGAAACAGGTCGAACCCCTGAAGAAGGATCTGGCCAAGAGGGGCTTCAAGATGGGCGGTATCGGTGCGGGAATCAGTAACGTCGTTCATACCCAGGGATGGGTGCACTGTCATAGCGCATGTACGGATGCATCCGGCCTGGTGAAGGCGATGATGGACGAACTTATGCCGTATTTCGAGTCCAAGCGGCTGCCCAGCAAGGTAAGGCTTGCGGTTGCATGCTGCGTGAACATGTGCGGCGCGGTTCATTGCTCCGATATAGCCGTCGTTGCGGTTCATACCAAGGTCCCGGTGATCAAGCACGAGGATTTCAAGAACATGTGCGAACTGCCGACCGTTATCGGTTCCTGCCCTACACGTGCCATCAGCCCCGATCCTGCGAACAAGAGCGTCAAGATCAATGCTGAGAAGTGCATGTACTGCGGTAACTGTTTCACGGTATGCCCTCCCATCAGCATCAAGGACCCGGACCGCGACGGTATAGCCATCGTGGTCGGCGGGAAAGTCAGCAGCCTCAGGACGAGCCCGAAATTTTCAAAGCTGGTCATTCCCTACATCTCGAACGAGCCGCCGCGCTGGCCAAAGGCTGTCGCAGCGATCAAGCACATTGTCGAGGTCTATGCAAAACATGCACGGAAGCACGAGAGGATCGGCGAGTGGATCGACAGAATCGGTTGGGAGAGGTTCTTCTCTCTTACCGGGATCGACTTCACGTTCCAGTGTATCGACGACTTTACGTTTATGCGTGATACGATGAGGACATCAGCCACGTTCAAGTGGTAACGAGACGGTCATGCGGGATCAGCAGCCCCGTTTTGCGGGGCTGCTCCCTTTTCAGGAACATAAACTTATCACGGGGGTAAAAAGTAATGGAGATGACGGAACTGCAGAACAAGATTTTCGCCTTCTGTGAAGCTGCAAAGGGCAAGAAGAAACTGAAAGAGAAGGATATCATCAATGGGGTGAACGCAGAGTCGGGCGTTGATAAAGATGAGGTCAAGAAGGCCCTTCGCGAGATGATCAATGTCGGCAGACTTATGTATTCATACGGCGGCGGCGCGAGCTCGGTGGAGATACCGAGTGAAGAATATCTGAGGGAAAAAGGACTCATAAAATAATAGCCACCGCAAATAGAGTTTTCCGGAGGGACGCTGAGTCCCTCTTTTTTTGTCTGGAAGCTGAAGATTAATCTTCGAGAAGCTGATAGTCGGCAAACCCGGGCTTGTTCTGCTGCAGGTTTCTTCCTCTGAGCCGTATCGTTGTTCGCTGGGGGTGGGTTTTCACGGTGATATAGGCCCTGACAATATTTGCGATCGTTGCTTCCTGAAATATCAATTCTTCCCCGTCATGGAGCAGCAAGCGGGTCCTCAGATGCTTGTGCCCTTCCGGGACTTCCAGAACCACTTCCCGTATCATCTCATTGGGGATATTCATGCCTGTTCTTCCTCTTGCCACTGATCGAGTTTTTCCCTGATAAACGTGATAATCTTCTGGTGTTCCTCTGCACCCCGATTCCGGATGGTCATGGGCTCACCGATGGCGAAGTGCACCCTCTTTCGGGGATCAATAGGCCCAAAATCCTTCGCTATCCTCCCGATGCCCCACGCATCGGTCTTGAGCGCAATCGGCACCACGGGGACCTGCGCCTTCAGCGCCAGCTTAACGCCAAGAGTATTGAACTCTTCGGGTTTGAAGATGATGGATCGCGTGCTTTGCGGGAATATGATGACCGACTGTCCCGCCTGAAGTTTTTTTGTCCCTCCGTTAAGAACGGCCGTGAGATCCTCGCGAGGGTTTTTTCTGCCTACCAGGATGGGATCGCGCGAGCGCATCACCGGGCCGAATACCCGCATGTCGACAAGGCTTTGCTTCACCACAAAGGTCACCGGTTTAACCGGCTGTACGATGCAGGGGAGAACAAACGTTTCGAGTGTGCTCATGTGATTGGCAATGAAGACTGCAGGGCCTTCGAACTTCCTCAGATTTGCCATACCGGTTATCGTGATGCGCGTACCGATGTTCTCCAGGGCGCGCAGGATATCGAAACTGCTCTCCGCCCATTTTTCCGCGGGATATACGCCTTTCTCAGCCCTGCGGCTGTTCTTCCATACTATCCAGAGCACCTGAAAATAGAAGGTGAATCTCGGTCGAAGAAATATCCTTGAAAAAAAGTTCCGCGGGCGATGAGGGTCCGTGCTGTACTTGTCTATGCCAGAGGGAATCACTGCTTACGCAATACCCATTTTAATATCTCATCGGCCATCGCTTCTATCGTAGCAACTTGCGGCATGATATCAACACTGAGACCGGCTTTGGCAATCGCCTTTGCTGTTACCGGCCCGATGACTGCTATCGTAACTTGCTTGAGAAGTGTATCTGCATCTTCTCCCATGATCTCCCGGAAGTTATTGAAGGTGGCCGCGCTGGTGAACGTGGCGATCGTAATTCTCCCTTCCTTGAGAAAACGTTTCAGACGTTTGCCATGATAATCCGGCTTGATAGCACGATAGGCGGTCGGGACATCGATGACACCGCCCAGCTTTCGCACATGCTCCGGGAATACCTCACGGGCAACTGCTGCTCGGGGAAGGAGAAACCGCATGCCGTCCAGCAGACTTTCCGGCCGGCGTACTCCGGCAGCTGAACTTTGAGAATCTGACGCTGAACGTTCCCGCATAAATGCCTCGATCAGGCCTTCGGCATTGAACTCCTCGGGCACCAGATCAACTCTCATGCCAAGACGGTTTATGGCCGCTTCGGTCTTTTTACCTATAGCGCAGATCTTCAGGCCCTTCAGCTGCCGGATATCCACTCCTTTTTCAAAAAGCCGGGAAAAGAAATATTTCACGCCATTCGTACTTGTGAATATAAGCCAGTCATAGGTGGCGATGTTCCCGATCGCAGCATCAAGCTCGCTCCATGATGCCGGCGGGACAATCTCAATCGTAGAAAACTGGAGTACCTCTGCGCCCAGCTCCTCAAGAGATTCAAAGCCCCCTGAATGCTCACGCGTCACCAGGATGCGCTGTCCGAAGAGTGGCTTCTTTTCGTACCAGCTCAGTTCCTGTCGCAGGTTCACGACATCGCCAACGACCATGACAGCAGGAGGGCGTATGTCGTTTTCTCTCACGAGCGCGGCGATATCCTTCAAGGTGCTTACAATCGTCTGCTGGTCGGGCCGGGTTCCCCAGCGGACAACCGCGACCGCGGTCTCCGGAGCACGGCCATGCTCAATGAGCTTTCGGGTCAATTCGCCGATATTCTTTACTGCCATGAGAAAAACCAGGGTACCGACTCCTGTGGCAAGTTTTGCCCAGTCGATGGCAGACTCCTCCTTTGTTGTATCCTCATATCCGGGTATGACGGCAAACGAGGAGGAGTAGAGCCGGTGTGTAAGGGGAATACCCGCATATGCCGGAGCAGCTATGGCAGAGCTTACGCCCGGAACGACCTCAAAGATTATTCCCTCTCTTGCCAGTTCCTGCGCCTCTTCGCCGCCCCTGCCGAATACGAAGGGGTCGCCGCCCTTGAGGCGGCATACGATCTTGCCTTCCTTCGCCTTTTCGACGATTGCCCTATTGATTTCGTCCTGGGTCATGGTATGGTGGCCGCCGCGCTTTCCTGCGTAGATAAGTTCAGTGGTATCGTTGATTGAGTTCAAAATCTGTGCATTGAGATGAAAATCATAGATCACGACTTCTGCCTTCTGAAGACAGCGGAGGCCCTTCACGGTGAGCAGGCCGATGTCGCCCGGGCCTGCCCCGACAAGATACACCATGCCTTTTTCCCTTTTCATAAGGGATGTATTTTAGCACAAAGGATATGTAGCGATGTGTCTGCCGGAGTGGCTGTGCGCGATGCCGTACGGGGGATGAGGAGAAGCCAGCATCCTCCCTCCGTATTGATGATCCGGGAGATGCTTATCCTATGCTGACAAGAACGCAGGGGTAAGGAAGCAGTCCTTATGCTCATAATGTGAACAGAGACCATACGGCGGCCAAGGCGTAGTGGGTAGCGTGCATGGATAGGACATGCGTAAAGAGATTTGAAGAAGGGAGGATACTATTTAATTGCTGATGTGGCGGCGAAATATAAGCCGGCATGATGCGACCACAGTTACAGCCCTTTCTCTTTCAATATGCTGTCTTTGATCTTCTCAAATTCCCTGTCAGATAACTCTCCCCGATTTTTTTTCTCATTGAGTTCCCTGAGACTTTTCTTCAGATCGCCGGCTTCGCCGTTATCCGGGACCTGCATCCGGGAGAGATTTTCAAGACGGTCGTTGATCTGTTGCACGCGGCGGAGGAGATGGGCCTGGCTCCTAATTTCCGAGAGCGTGAGCTTCAATGGAGCATTGCCATACCAGTGGGTATAATCCGGATTTTGATGAAAAGCTCCCTATGAGGGTCAAAGATGACAATAACACTCTCATCTGGACACCAGGAACAGCCCTGAATACGGTTTCCGGAGCCGCGCCGAATACGTTGTTCGGGCGTCCGGTAATAATCACGGAAAAGGCCAGCGCCCATGGCGCAAAAGGCGCATCTTTTGTGACCCGTCTCAGTATGCAATCGGTCTGCGGGAAGACAGCACGATTGACTTCACGAATGCGGCATATTGGAAAGAACGGCTCTTGTCCTTCAGAGCAACGGTTCGCGTTGACGGACAGGCGTTGTGAAATGCCCCGATAACGCCGATGCATGGAGGCACTACCCTTTCATGGGCGGTAATACTGAACTAAAGCTTCCCGCCATTGCAAAGAGGGTACGGCTGGCGGGATGGAACACCATCCGGTAAGTGGCCGTACCGTCATCCTTTTTGCTAAGTGAGATTTTGTAAGACTTACCTTGAATACAATATTTCAGTCGTAACTAACAGTTATTGCTTGACGTTATTCCCACATGCTCATAAAATTTAGAAAAAGATTCACTCAACATAATAATGATGTGAGGGCGCAAACAAGCTATGCCGCGACAACAGCGAACGATTGAAGAGTTGCAAAAGGTTTCCAATCATTTGCACTACGAGGTGTGGATGTTGAAGTCTCTCGCTCAAGCTCTAGCATCCGGGATTGCCAAAGAAGGATGGCTTCCGAACGCCCTCATAGAATCCTTTGGTATCCATGTTCGGGGCGTAATGGATTTTCTTTACGACGACACACCAAAGTTCGAAGATGACGTCGTGGCGCAAGACTTCTTCCCATCGGCTAGCGACTGGGTGAATATCCGCCCCCAACCTTCAGAGCTTCTTCTTACGGCCAAATATCGGGCTGGAAAGGAAGTGGTACACCTTACATATGCAAGGCTTGCTGTCACCCCTGACACCAAACCGTGGCCCTTCGTAGCACTTGCAAATGAAGTCACTTCTGTAATGGAAGTTTTTCTAAAAAAAGTACCGAAGGAAAAGTTGGGGTCGCAATGGCGAGAACCTACTTAGCCCTGACACAGCGCTTCACGCGCTAGCGTAGCCGGTCGCGTGAATTTAGCTGTTGGGCCACAAGGAGCTATACATGACAATTTTGCGCACAACAACAATTCACTCTAATCTCTGTTCTCTCTCGCTAGTTCTAGCGTTGTTATTTTTACCCCCGCTATTATCGCAAGCGGCTGACAGAGCAGATAGAGATGGCTTCATCGGCATTGTGAGCAAATCAGAACGCCAGAAGGTAGGCGCCCAAATCACATTCGCTAACCTGACTATGCCGGAGCCTTTTGTTACTTGGCCGAGCGGACACGGTGTGGAAACAAAGAAGGTTTTTGAAGACAAAGATATAGTCGTATTGCTTTTCGTTTCGATAACCGGTAGCACGGAGACGTTCTACCTAAATAAGAAAACCCGCCAGTTCACAGTTATCGAGGCAATTAGTGCAACTCAACTGATTGAAACGGGTGATAAGGCTCTATTGCACGTTACACATGGTTCCCTTAATTAACCCAATGTTGCCCAAGTTTTCAGTCGAATGGGACGCGGGAATAGCTGTAGGAATTTGTCATTTTTAGATTCCGCACCCCTTATGATTGCCGTTAGCAATGACCTGGCGTCAGAACTTGCTGATATCCTTTAGAAGGGACTGGCGTTCATCCTCCGCTTGTTTACTAAATTTATCGTAGAACGGTTTCATTTCTGTTAATTTTTGAGCGATAGCGTGAAGTTGAGTTTTATCATTAAAATCTATGCCTGTACGAAAATCAAAACCCACGTCTGTTTCGCCAACGTCGTTCTGGAAATCTGCGAGGCTAATATAAGCGGCTTTAAGCATTTCCTTCATTTTAGAATCTTCACATAGTTTGAGACAAAGAATAATGGCTGATTTAATAGTTTCTTTTTCATGGGGTAGCTTCTTAGTATCGGCAATAAATCCGGGTATCGGGAAAGCGGAGCTTTGCATGAAGTCGCCATAGTCATTTACGACCCCGTTTGCTCCAGATATAGCTTTTTGCAGCAGTTCTTCTTGTGACCTTTGCTTAGCACCAAAAATTTTTCTCAATATGCTCATCTTTTTTATGTCCGGTCAACTGGCACTATATGCCGTTTCCTCCTCTGCAATCCGAAGAGGGTAGCTATAGGGTAGCTAAACCCTTTTTCAGTCTCATAAGATGCTCTCATGCTATCACGTCAATTTCCCTGTAGAATGGCTTGAAATAAGGTGGCGGGAGCGTGTGGGAATCGAACCCACCCTGCCCGCTTTTGGCAGGCAACACTGGATTTGAAGTCCAGGCGGGACACCAGAACCCGATGCACTCCCGAATGACTAACGACTAGATTTTACAGGATATTTCACGCATTCAGCAAGGGCTATCTTGCCTCAGTCGCCTGTTGCGTCCCCGAGTGTGCCATACATTAAGAACGAGTCTCAACCGAAGCTATCAGGCTTTCGGGCTAGCGGTGAGCATACTGTTCGTCCGTCTTGAAATTAATGCCCCATCATTTCCTTGCACAAGAACAACTCACGCCGGACTGCGCATCGATTCCGGCACCCTGTGCAGCAGCAGCTTCTCTATCTTATCTCGCCACCGGGACAGAAGGATCTCCACTCTTCAACTCCTGCATGTACTTCCGGTTTGACGGGGACAGATCCTCAACCGTTTCCCATTGTACCGAAAAATGTTTCATCAAACTGTGGGAATTCCACATTGGATTTCGGGCATTAATGATATTTACTGAAACAGTTCAGAGAAAGTCCGGATAAAATCTTGAAAAAATCCAGTCAGCAGCCATGAGATTCCGGAGGATCTTTCGGGAACCCCGTGGTGTTACGGCTATCTGCGCAACATGAGGTGCACTCTGGCACCCTCACATATGCACTACACTTAATTTGGATTTACCAGTGAATAGTGCAATAAATCTCTATTGTAAACGTCATTGTCATGTTCAACCTTTACGCTGAATTTAATTTCAGGACTGTACCAAACCGTAATGTTGGTGCCGGTTTGGGCACGTCCACGTTTTGCGCCTCTCCTGTGTCGGTTTTCTTCAATCTTGAATGCCCAGAATGTCCCAGCCGGAACTTTTACCTGTTCATATGAAACGACTTTTACATCTGATTCTATGGTCACCAGTTCTCCGGGGCTTCCACGTTTTCCTTTCTCGGACGATGAAAATGAATAGCTCCATTTCTTCCCTACCCAGAGAGGGAAACTGAATGGCCCTCTGTAGGGAGTAATTAATTCTTCGTCACCGTTTTCATCTATTCTCTGTATCACGTTCAAATCGGAATTACGAAATTCAGTTTCTTTCTTATTCTCGCTTTTCCATTCATCCCACTGTAAATGAAATACGAAATCGTCACTTCTTGTTTCCACAAATTCGTAGGTGATAACTTTATCCCTCCTGCCAAACTCCCAACGGTCACCCTTATCAAGTTTCGGTTTTTCAGCAATAACACCCTTGTAATCTGCCGGAGGCTTATATTGATCACCAGCATAAGTAATAGGAGCTGCCACAAATACTATCACGAGCAATAACATGATTTTTTTCATTTTCTGTTCCCCTTTCGTGCCCGCAATGAGCAGTTACCGTGCTAATATCCCCTTTGTACATTCCCATGATTAATATCTAGTTCCACTCTATACCATTTTAGCCGGCATGTGAAGCATGACTTTAGAAAGATCAAAATTTCATGGGCAGGAAGAAGGCCGTTGCCAGGTTCTGAATTATCTTCACCACGGTACGATTAGTCTTATCGGCCACTATCTTCGACAGCACGTCCAGACTGCCGATGATTTTGCCAAACTCCCGCTCGAAGCTCAGGTTTGGCGCAGCCCCGGCCCCCTCGTTGGACAAAAGAAACAGCTCCCCTTGGACATTGCGGGCGTTGGATAGCTTCCAAACGGCGATCTCCACATTACGCGCGGCGTTGTAAAGGGCCTGCGCATCCAGATCGTCCAGCACGAAGAATTCGGTCTTGTCGTGGAACGCTATCTGGATCATGCTCGCGAGGCCGGCGACGAAGGCGAGAACACGATCACCTTGGTAGTCCGAGTGAAAGGCGAGATAGATGGCGTCGGTGCCGCGCTTGCCCTCAAGTTCAGTGAACTTCCACTCATGATCCCCATCGAAGATCCGCGCTACTGCCGTCTCTAAACTCGACTGGCCGCTCTTCCTCCACTCACGCGGATTGCGTCGGTAGAGTTTTTCCGTAAGAAGCCTGAGGTTAACGAAAATCTCTTGCTGGTGCGTCTCGACGACGCGATCGATGTCCGTCTTTGCAAGCTGCGAGGGATCAAACCCATTATTCGCTGACTTGGCAGGTACTGTTCCGTGACTCGCGCAGGCAGCCAACAAAAGCAAACACATCAGCAGGAGAAGTCGTCTGAGGATGGGTTGCGACTGGCATGGAAAGGGTTCAGGCTCATAGGAGCGCGCTGGGACATTCAAAGCGCACCCATCTGATTCTTATTCATACGCAGCAAATGCTACAGGGAATACGCATGGTCTCTATTTGTCGACATTGACCCTATCATAAGCTGTATGCCCATGCAATTACAAAATAAAAAGGAATAAGGACCAGTGAAAGAAAAAGCCGCAAAACGGAAAGGGCGAAAAAAACTGAAAAAGATTGAGTCGCGAGAGAAGGCATTAATAAAAGACCGGGTAATGCCTTGATAATAAGGGCATTCATGGAATTGCGAGGTGAAAGATGAGCGGTCGAGGTAGGTCGTTATTTTAGAAAGCTCGCTTCTTCGGTGGGAGCATGGAAAAAATTATGCCGCAGAATTGGTGGCTTTGGGGGCGGTACCGTGAGTGAAATGAGACGGTTGCATGCTCGCGCAGACTTTAACAGCTGCGGCCATATCTCTGGTATAACAGCTCTTTTTCTGTAGTCATGTCATCCCTGAACTCACCGTCGGAAACGATCCTTTTTATCTCCATGCGGCTTGTTTTGTCGAGCGCCTTCAATCTCTTCAGAGAAACGGCACCGCCGAAAAAGAGCAGGCCAAATGCCCCGAGGATATCCAGCCCGGACAGTCCGAGTTGCATGCCGATGATATTGCCCGACAGTGCTCCTGCAATAAAAGAAACGAGCGGTATTACGTAAGCGAGGACAAACCCGGTCCGCCGAATCTCTGCATCAATCCCGATTGTCACCTGATCCCCCGGTCTTGCCCTGAGGGTATTCCGCACCGTCAGGAACATAGCACTTCCACCTGATTTGCAGAGGCCTATCTTGGCAGCCCCGCATCCCTTGCAGGACTTCCCCCCTTCGAGCATAACAAGGGCGCTCCCGTCTCTTGTGGATATTACCCTTCCGGTCTCCGGCACTGACGGCTTCATATGCAAAGTCTAACCGAAATCAGCAGCCGGCACCATGAGATAGGTCATACTGTTCATAAACGCAGTATTTCATGCATTTAATAAGAAAAGTTGACTTGTGCGGTGATCTGGCATATAAAGAACGTATAAAGAGCATGTGAGGAAGAGCAGGAGACGTATGAGTAGTTGTGACCGTCAACATATATGATGCATATCATATCGCCCTGGAGGGTAATTCAGTATAGTGAAAGAAAAAACTGCTAAGGAGGTGAGACAAAGTTTGCCATTCGTTTCGCGGGGGAGTAACAGAGGCGAAATACAAGGAGGGTTGCATGAAACGGTATCATTTTCTGCTCTTGTGCGCGCTCATCGCATGTAGCGCACTCAGTATCATCATCACGTCGTCATCTCACGCCGCACCAGCCAAGATCTCCAAAGAAGGCCAGGTCTGCATTGGCTGTCACAAGGCCCAATCCCCATCATTCGTCACGGAATGGGAGCTGAGTCGTCATGCCGCCGAAGGCGTCGACTGTTTTACCTGTCACCAGGCAGATAAGTCTGATCCTGATGCTATGACGCATAACGGCTTTACCATCTCGATCCTCGTAACGCCGAAAGACTGCGGCAAGTGCCATGCAAAAGAGGAACAGGAAATGACGACGAGCCACCACGCCAAGGCCGGCGATATCCTGAACTCGCTTGACAATTACCTCGGCGAAGTCGTGGGCGGTCCCGAGGCTGTTGCTGTGGGCTGCCTGCAGTGCCATGGCGCCAAGGTAAAGGTGCTCGAAAACGGCAAGCTCGACACGAACTCCTGGCCCAACACCGGCATTGGCAGGATCAATCCTGACGGTTCCAAAGGCACCTGCTCGGCGTGCCACATCCGGCACAATTTCTCCCGGGCACAGGCGCGTGAGCCGGAGATCTGCGGGAAGTGCCATCTCGGTCCTGACCACCCGCAGATCGAGGTATATGAGGAGTCCAAGCACGGCATCGTCTATGCCGCGAACAAGGAGAAGCTGCATATGGAGAAAGACTCCTGGATCGTGGGCAAAGACTATACCGCAGCGCCGACCTGCGCCACCTGCCATATCAGCGCCACGCCTTCCCAGCCGGTCACCCACGATGTGGGCGCGCGCATTAGCTGGACGCTCAGGCCGCCGATCTCGAAGAAGCTCGAAAACGCAGATAAGAAGCGCGCCGCAATGAAGGACGTCTGCAGCAGCTGCCACTCCGCACCGTTCGTCGAGGGCTTCTACAAGCAGTTCGACGATCTTGTGAACCTCTATGACACCAAGTTCGCAAAGCCGGCCATGGAGATCCGTAAGGACCTCATGGAGAAGGGCAAGATCTCGAAGGCCGATTTCGACGACAAGATCGATTGGCTTTATTGGGAGCTCTGGCACCATGAAGGCCGGCGGGCACGGCACGGTGCTGCCATGTCAGGACCGGATTACGCGTGGTGGCATGGGATTTATGACGTCGCCAAAAACTTCTACACGGAGTTCCTGCCGGAGGTAAAGCACGTGGCAGGTCCGGAGCTGTACGACGAACTGGTCAAGAAGTACCTCGACCCCGACGTCCGCCACGAATGGTACACCAAGGGCATGAGCAAGGAGCAGCTCCAGAAGATCCAGCAGTATTACAAGGAACGGTACGGAGGCGCTCAGGCAAAGTAAGTGATCGAATACGGCATGCCGAGGAGCGCGGCAACGCGCTCCCGCCTGCCCTATTTGGGCAACGGCTAAGAGAAGGGGCCGGATGCAATCTGATGCAGACCGGTCTCTTCTCATGGCCGGCGGAAGTGTGTCATCCTCCGACTGCCAGCAGAGAGGAATGCTTCAGAGAAGGATCGATGATCATACCTGAAGGAGGGCTGAAATGAAAATTACACGGAGAGAGCTGCTGAAGACCACGGCGGCAGTAGCAGCGGCAACGGCAGCCGGCATGAGCATACCGAAGGAGCTCCAGGCTGCGGCAAAGCATACTGAGGCCGGGTGGCGATGGGACAAGGCCGTTTGCCGGTTCTGCGGGACCGGATGCGGCATCATGGTGGCTACAAAAGGGGACAGGATTGTTGCCGTAAAAGGCGATCCTGCTGCGCCGGTGAACATGGGGCTGAACTGCATCAAGGGGTATTTCAATGCAAAAATCATCTACGGCGCAGACCGGTTGACCGAACCGCTCATGCGGATGAATGACAAGGGTGAGTTCGACAAGAAAGGCAAGTTCCGTCCGGTCACCTGGAAGCGGGCCTTCGAAGAGATGGCAAAGCAGTTCAAAAAATATTACGGCCAGCTCGGACCGACTGGCGTGGCTATCTTCGGCTCCGGCCAGTATACGATTCAGGAGGGATATGCTGCAGCAAAGCTCATGAAGGCAGGGTTCCGGAGCAATAACATCGATCCTAACGCCCGCCTCTGCATGGCCAGCGCGGTTGCTGCGTTCATAGAGACCTTCGGCATTGATGAGCCGGCGGGCAACTACGATGACATGCATCATTCCGACACGATCGTGCTCTGGGGCGCGAACATGGCTGAAATGCACCCGGTGCTCTGGTCGAAGATCACGAACCGTAAGCTTTCCGATACGAAACGGGTCCGGGTGGTGAACCTAACGACCTTTGCGAACCGGTGTTCGAATCTCGCCGACAGCGAGATCGTCATCAAGCCGAACACGGACCTGGCTATCCAGAACTACATCCTGCGTGAGATCGTCTACAACCGGCCGCAAGCTATTGACTGGGATTTCGTGAACCAGAACTGCGTCTTTGCCACCGGCTATGTCGATATCGGGTATGGCCTGAGATCCCAGACCGACCATCCGAAATACAAGAAGACGGAGCTGGATACGGCAAGCAGGGAGGCATTCAAGATCATCACCAAGGATGAGGCGATTGCCATGGGTGCGCTCGGGATCAAAGAGGGCGACAAAATGGAGATGAAGCATGCAGGCCAGGCAGGCAACCACTGGGCGATCAGCTTTGAGGATTTCAAGAAAGGACTCGAGCCCTATACCCTTGATTTCGTCGCTGTCCTCGCCAAGGGAGACCCTGAAGAGTCCCTCGAGAGCTTCAAGAAGAAGCTGACGGACCTTGTGGATCTTTACACGGAGCGCGACCGCAAGGTGGTCAGTTTCTGGACCATGGGCTTCAACCAGCACGTGCGCGGAACCTGGGTCAATGAGCAGGTCTACGCCATACACCTTCTCCTGGGGAAACAGTCGCAGCCAGGCAACGGGGCATTCAGCCTGACCGGTCAGCCTTCGGCCTGCGGAACAGCTCGCGAGGTCGGCACCTTTGCCCATCGGCTTCCGGCCGACATGGTAGTCATGAATCCGAAGCACCGGGCAATGAGCGAGAAGCTATGGAAGGTCCCCGAGGGCACCCTGAACCCGGTGGTGGGTTCGCATTTTATCAAGATCATGCGGGACCTCGAGGACGGCAAGATCCGGTGGGCATGGGTGCAGGTGAACAATCCGTGGCAGAATGCAACCAATGCGAACCACTGGATCACGGCGGCGCGCGACATGGACAACTTTATCGTTGTTTCAGATGCCTATCCGAGCATCTCGGCAAAGGTTGCCGACTTGATCCTGCCGGCGGCGATGATCTTCGAGAAATGGGGTGCATACGGCAATGCCGAGCGCAGAACCCAGCATTGGCGTCAGCAGGTGACGCCGATCGGGAAGTCCATGTCCGATACCTGGCAGACCGTCGAGTTTGCAAGGCATTTCACGCTTGCCGATGTCTGGAAGGAATGGAAGATAGATGACAAGAATACTCTGCCGGACGTGCGGGCGAAGGCACGCGAGATGGGGTATAAAGACAGCGATACTCTCTATGACGTGCTTTTTGCGAACAAGGAAGCGAAGGGCTATGCATGGCCCGATCCTATCGGCAAAGGGTTCCTGAACAGCGAGGCCGCCGGAGACAAGCGGAATGTCGAGGGATTCAAGGGATACGGTTTCTTCATCCAGAAGTACCTCTGGGAGGAATACCGTAAATTCGGCATCGACCATGCCCATGACCTTGCGGACTTCGATACATATCACAAGGTTCGCGGCCTCAGGTGGCCGGTCGTTGACGGCAAGGAGACGCTCTGGAGATTCAATGCCGAGTATGATCCTTACGCAAAGAAGGAGAACCACGGCAAATTTGCTTTCTATGGTCCTGCCGGCAAGGAGATACCCAAAGGCGACCTCTCCGGTCCGCAAGGGGAAGAGAAGGTGAAGCTGCCGAACAAGGCAAAGATATTCCTGCGGCATTATATCGATCCTGCAGAGACACCGAATGCGGAGTATCCGCTCTGGCTCTGCACCGGAAGGGTACTCGAACATTGGCATACCGGCACTATGACCATGCGGGTGCCGGAACTCTACCGGGCTGTTCCGGAAGCACTCTGCTATATGAGCGTCGGCGACGCGAAGAAGAACAGTTTCAAGGACGGCGACCTCATCTGGGTAGAGTCCCGCCGCGGAAAGGTAAAGGCGCGGGTCGAGACCCGAGGCAGGAATCTGCCGCCGCAGGGGCTTATATTTATACCCTTCTTTGATGAGCAGGTGTTCATTAATAAGGTGACGCTGGACGCCACCTGTCCCATATCGAAGGAGCCTGATTACAAGAAATGCGCCGTAAAGGTCTACAAGGCATAACGGTTCTGCAGGGAAGTGGAAGAAAGGGAAACAGGAGCAAAGATGCCTGAGCGGAGGACATTCATGCTTGCTATGGCCCGCGGTCTCGGAGCAGCATCGATCGGCGGCCTTGCTTGGACCGGTTTTCTGGACGGCAAGAAAGACTATCCAACGGTGCTGCGTCCCCCGGGTGCTGTTGCGGAAAAGGATTTTCTTGCCACCTGTACCAAGTGCGGCCTCTGCGTCGCAGCCTGCCCGTACGAGGCGCTCATCCTGGCAAAACCGGGCGATGAACGGCCGATCGGCACCCCCTATTTTCATATGCGGGAAAATCCCTGCAGGATGTGCAGGGACATTCCCTGCACCGTCGCCTGTCCCACCGGCGCTCTCGACCGTTCGCTGGTGAGCGGAGCAGATGATCATGGCAGCGTGGTGCTCGATGTCAACAAGACCCGGATTGGTCTCGCGGTGATCGACCGGGAGACCTGCATCGCCTTCTGGGGGATCCAGTGCGATGCATGCTACAGAACCTGTCCCTTGATCGACAAGGCAGTGACGGTCGAATACCTCAGGAACGAACGGACCGGCAAGCATACCATCATGGCGCCGGTGGTGCATAGTGACCACTGCACGGGGTGCGGCATGTGCGAGCGAGCATGCGTCACCAAGAAGGCATCGATTTTCGTGCTGCCGCGGGAGCTTGCCATGGGAGAATCGTCAGGCCGGTATGTCAAGGGATGGGAAAGCGCCGATGAGGAGCGGATCTCAGGACTGCCCGAGGATACCACGACCGTGACTCCGCGCTCTGAGAAGTCGCCGCTCGACTATTTGAATGCGGGAGAGCCCTGATATGCCGGCAATGCGGGCATACCGGTTCATGCTTCTCCGGCGGAGCAGCCAGGCAGCGATCCTGGGCCTGTTTATTTGCGGCAATCTGCTGGGCTGGCAGGCGTTGCGGGGGACCCTCAGCTCGTCGCGGGTCCTGGATACCGTGCCGCTGACCGACCCCTTTGCGCTTCTCCAGATCATCGCCACGCAGCATAGCGTCGCATCCGACGCGCTCCTCGGCGGTCTGATCGTCATACTCTTCTTCGGCTTGCTTGCGGGAAGGGCATTCTGCAGCTGGGTATGCCCGCTGAATGTGGTGACGGACGCTGCAGGCTGGCTCAGAAAAAAGACCGTGCTGCATGTTTCGGGCAGCAGATTTGTGCTCAGCAGGAAGACGCGCTACGGAGCGATAGGGGTAAGCCTTGTTGTTTCGTTCGCCACCGGCATTGCTGCATTTGAGTGGATCAGTCCGATCACGATGCTGCAGCGCGGCATCATATTCGGCATGGGCCTGGGATGGACCCTGGTGCTCGCCGTATTTCTTTTCGACCTGTTTGTTCAGCGGGATGGATTCTGCGGCCATGTCTGTCCGTTAGGCGGGTTTCATGCCTCGATCACGCGCTTCAGCCTGATACGGATCAGACACGACCAGGGGAAATGCACGTCCTGCGGAAAGTGTCTTGACATATGCCCTGAGCAGCAGGTGCTGCAGATGGTGGGGAAGGCCAGCGGCGCCGTGACTTCGGGAGCCTGCACCAACTGCGGACGCTGCATTGAGGTATGCGATGACGATGCCATGAAGTTCGGCATCAGGTTTTCTCCGGCAAAACAGGGAACACGTAGCGCTGGAACATAGCAAGGAGGGTCATATGAAGGAATTTTGCAGAAAAGGATGGATAGCGGTAGGCATTGCCGGCATCCTGGTGTTCGGCATAAGCCCGGTACATGCCGATGAGAAAAAACAGAAGGCAAAGAGCGAAGAGGAGCTGGGGATCAGGAAAGAGACGCTCTACGACGAAAGCAAGGTCGTGCCGCATCATGGCGAATACGGCCGGGAAAAGCCCGGCGAGAGCAAGCGTATCGAGCGGGCCTTTGAAAACAGTCCTCCGCTCATCCCCCACGACCTCACCGGCATGCTGCCGATCGCTGAAACCAATAACTCCTGCCTCAACTGTCATATGCCGGAGCATGCGAAGAGTCTTGGTGCAACTGCGCTGCCGAAATCACACTTTGTGGATATGGACACGGGACATGACCTCAAGGGCAAACTCGACGGCAAACGGTATAATTGCATGCAGTGTCATGTGCCGCAGGTGAACATACCAGAGCCGATCAAGAACACCTTCAAGGCCGAGTACCGGACAAAGAAATCGAAGACGAGTTCCGACCTGCTGGACAGCCTGAACGAGGGGGTAACAGCGGAGTGAACGTCTCCGGCATTGTCATTAAAACGGCTCCGGAGAACAGGGAAGCCGTGATCGAGGCACTGAAGGCCTCCGGCCTGTGCGAGGTCCATCTGCATGATGACGAGGGTACGATCATCGTGACGGTTGAAGGCACGAATACGGGCGAAGAGGTGCAGAAGGTGCGGGAGATCATGAACATCCCCCAGGTACTCTGCGCAGATCTTGCCTATTCTTACAGCGAGGACGAGACCGATGCCAGCCTCTTCAGGCTTGAGCGCATCAGGGATGCGGTGCCGGATGCACTTAAATCACGGCCGAATGATGCATAATACGGGCATGGGCATAACGGATGATTTCGAAGTGCTTCTGCAGGAGTCAGCGGCGACGCACGGACATCTCTGCCCGGGACAGGTCCTGGGTGTCCGGATGTCCCTGCTCGGTCTGAAAAGCATCAACGCCGAAGATCCTAAAGGCAGGGACAGGAAGAGCATTATGGTCTTTGTCGAGATGGACCGGTGCGCGACCGATGCCGTGCAGTCGGTGACCGGCTGCAGCCTGGGAAAGCGGACCATGAAGTTCATGGATTACGGAAAGATGGCTGCCACGTTCTTGAACCTCAGGACAGGGAAGGCAGTCAGGATCGTGGCCCGTGAAGAAGCGCGTATCAGCGCACGCCAATGCTTTCCCGAAATGGAGGACCCCTATGCTGCGCAGCTTGCGGCCTACCGGGTCCTGCCGGATGCAGAACTTTTTTCCGTCGCTGCTGTTCGTGTTGCTGTCAGCCCGGAAGATATGCCGGGAAGGCCGCTCAGCCGGGTACCCTGCGCACGGTGCGGCGAATACGTGCAGGACAGGAGAGAGCAGAAGCTCGGCGGAGATTTCGTTTGCCGGCCCTGCGCTTCAGGAGGCTATTACCGCATTCTTCAGGGGGACCGTTATGCGGAATAAGCATAACGGTCTTGAGGTGAGGTCAAAGCTCTGGATCGAAGCTGGAGGCGAGCCGGTATTCGGCAAGGGCAGGAGGATACTTCTGGAGGCGATAGGTACATACGGGTCCATCAATCAGGCCGCTAAGGAGATCAACATCTCGTACCGCAAGGCGTGGAGCTACATTGCGGCCATGGAGAAACGGCTCGGCATGAGGCTCATAGAACGCCGCGTCGGCGGGCGGCATGGTGGCGGTGCATCTTTGACAGCCGACGCGACGGCGTTCCTGAGACGGTACGGTGCGTTGGAGCACGACATAGAACATGTGGTCAACGAACGATTTCGAGATATATTTCAGCAGCATGATGCGGGAAAGGGGGAGTAATGTGCGACCTGCATGACAAGAACGGTCGGCCGAACGGCATAACCATCCCGGTGGATGACGCCGTAGGAACGATCCTTGCCCATGATATCACTGAGATAACTCCCGGAGCATTCAAGGGGCCTGCATTCAGGAAAGGACACGTGATCCGGCAGGAGGACATCTGCCATCTCAGGAGGCTGGGAAAGGAACGTCTGTATGTTCTCCATATGGCTGAAGACGAGATGCATGAGGACGAGGCTGCAGATGCGCTCGCTTATGCGCTCATGGGAGAGGGTGTGAGGCTGGGCGGCGAGCCGAAGGAGGGAAAGATAAACCTTGTTGCCGGCAGGGCAGGGCTTCTCAAGATCAACAAGGATGCGCTTCGCAGGTTTAACCTGCTCGGCGACGTGATCTGTGCAACCCTTCATGATAATACGGTCGTTCAGGAAGGCCAGGTAGTCGCCGGAACCAGGTCCATACCGCTGGTCGTGAACAGGAGCGTGATCGCGAGGGCGGTTGAGATAGCCCGTAACGGGCAGAGGCAGGATGGCGGAATGCAGAGGGTCATTGAGGTCAGAGAAATGCGGAGGCCGAAGGCCGGGGTCGTGATAACCGGCAATGAGATTTACACCGGCAGGATCGAGGACGCATTCGGCCCGATAGTCCGGAAAAAGATCGCAGCATACGGGGGCGAAATCAGCGGCATCGCCTATGCACCTGATGATGCATCCTTCATAGCAGCAAGGCTCCGGGAACTGATAGACGCCGGATGCGATCTCCTGATTACGACCGGGGGTATGTCTGTCGACCCTGATGACGTAACGCGCTTTGCGATCAGCACGCTGGGCAGCGATAACCTCGTCTATGGCTCTCCGGTGCTGCCGGGTTCGATGGTGGGTGTCGCCTATCTCGAGCGCAACCGGCCTGCGATCTCCGGAGAAGATGGGGTTCAGCGAACAGGTGAATCTGAGCTTATTCCCGTCCTCTGCGTCCCCGCATGCGGCATCTATAGCAGGACAACGGTCTTTGACCTTCTGTTACCACGCGTTCTTGCCGGTGACTGTATCACCCGCGATGAACTGGCAAAGCTCGGCCACGGCGGACTCTGCCTGCAATGCGACGTGTGCCGCTATCCGCTCTGTCCCTTCGGCAAGTGATCGACAGATAGGTATTGTCCCGGATGTTCCCGCGGCTGATGCCCTTGCATAAAGGGTTCGGGCGGTCTACAATATACCATGTGGAAGCTTCCGGCAACGTTGAGCATCTTGTTCCTTTTCCTCTTCTGTATGCTCCCGGGCTCCGAAGCTGCGCCTCCCCTTACGATCATAAAATCTTCGCCGGAGACCGAGCTCCTGATCGGACTCATTCCGGAGCAGCAGATCTTCCAGCAGATCGCCCGCTATACGCCGCTGGCAAACTACATCTCTGAGAAGACCGGCATCAGGATACGCCTGAAGGTCCTGTCGCGATACGGGAATATCATTGACAACTTTGTGTCAACGGGCATGGATGGCGCCTTCTTCGGCAGCTTTACCTATACGCTGGCACATGCGAAACTGGGGGTCGAGGTGATTGCGCGGCCCGAAAACCTGAATGGCGTTTCCACCTATCACGGGATTCTTTTCGTACGGAAAGACAGCGGCATCAGGGACATCCGGGGCATGGCGAAGAAACGGTTCGTATTTGTCGATAAGGCGACTACCGCCGGATATCTTACCGCCCTGTACTATTTCAAGATGCATGGCGTCCATGACTACCGGTCCTATTTCAGGGAAACCTATTTTGCCGGCACCCATATGGACGCCATCAGAGATGTATTCGACAGAAAAGCTGATATCGGTGTGGCGAAGAATTCCGTCTTTGAGAGGCTGGCGAGTGAAAATCCGGCCATTGCCAGGGAACTGCAGATCCTCGAAACATTTCCGGTAGTACCCGAAAATGGCCTGGCATTACGTAAGGGGCTCAGCGATGAGGCAAAGAAAGGAATCAAGACGGTATTGCTCACCATGCATAATGATCCCGAAGGACAGAAGGTGCTGGTGCAGTTCGGGGCGAGAAGGTTCATCGCGACAACGGACAAGGACTATGAGCCGGTCAGCAGGTTTGCTCAAGAAGCAGGCATCGATCTCGTGAAATATAATTATCTGAACGAATAATGAAGAGAAAGATTATCATCATCTTCAGCGCGTTCTGCATCCTGGCACTTGCATCGAGTTTGTTCATTGTCACCAGCATTGACCAGACCACCACGGAGCTTCACCGGCTTATCACGCTGCATCAGGTAGAGCTCTTCCGGGAACATCTCATCAGGAAGATCCGCAGGGTGCAGGGGGATCTCAAGCTGAAAGGCACCCGCTATGCGCGCAGTATCGACACCATGGTTACGGATACCATGGTAATGTCAGAGAAGCTTGATGACTGTTTTCGCTGTCATCACTCCAAGCAGGCCATGGAACAGCTCATTGATCTCCGGGAAACCCTCCACGCCTATCAGGATCAACTGAGCCGGGTCATTACCGTGCGTGCCAATGCCGCACGGCTTGCGCTGGAAGAGGAGAGTGCCTTTATGGTAGGAGAAGAACTGACCGAAAAGGTGAACACCATCATCAGCGCTACCGAGATAAAACTGCAGCAGATGACGACGTTGGCACTCGTTAAGATCAAAAGAACCAAGATCTTTCTCTATCTCATCTCGGCGCTGATCCCGTTATTCGGCGTTGCTCTCGGCTATACGATTGTGAAGGGAGTCACCAATCCGCTTCAGGCGATTCTGCAGGCCACGCGAAAGTTGAAGGAAGGGGATCTGTCATACCGGATCAGGGCGCTGAAGGATGAATTCGGCGAAGTAGCGTCATCATTCAATGACATGGGTTCCACGCTCATGGAATCCCGTGCGCGGATGGAGCAGAGCGAAGCGCGCTATCGTACGCTCTTCGAACGGGCGGGCGATGCCATCTTCATTATTTCAACCGAGCAGGATTCCCTGCTCCAGATCGTGGATGCGAACCGTGCGGCTGCGGATATGCACGGCTATACCCGTGATGAACTGCGGTCCATGAAGATCACCGACCTCGGCCAGTCCGAAACCCTGGATCAGGTTGCAGCCCTGGTCGACCGGATGATGAAAGGTGAATGGATCAAGTCCGAGACGGTCCATCGCCGTAAGGACGGGACTGCCTTTGCTGCAGAGGTGAGCATGGGATCGATCGTGTTCGGGGAGCAGACCTTTATCCTCAAGTTCTACCGGGATATCACCGAGCGGAAGAGGGCGGAACAGGTGAGAAGAAAGGCCGAACAGTTCAAGGTGGGCGGGGTTCTTGCCGCAGGACTCTCCCATGAGCTGAAAAATTCTCTCGG
>DKBH01000017.1 GCA_002451165.1 Nitrospiraceae bacterium UBA6905 | reverse complement strand
AACATCCGGAAGTTCATCAGCTATATCTTTTCTTCCAATATCCCCGAGATTGTCCCCTACATCGCCTATGCCCTGCTGCAAATCCCCCTTCCGCTCACCGTGATGCAGATACTCGCCGTTGATCTCGGCACGGATATGCTTCCGGCGCTGGCACTCGGTGCGGAAAAACCGACGCCTGATCTCATGAAGCAGCCACCCAGAAAGCCGAATGAACGCCTGCTGAATTTCTCTCTTCTCGGCCGCGCATACCTGTTCCTCGGACCGATCGAGGCTACTGCTGCCCTGTTCGGCTTCTTTTATGTGCTCTTCGCGGGGGGATGGCGGTGGGGAACCGATATACCGGCAAACAGCGTGCTCCACTTACAGGCAACGACAGCCTGCCTGACTGCCATCATCATAACTCAGGTAGCGAACATCTTTGCCTGCAGGTCGTTCCGTGAATCTGCCTTTCGTATCGGCTTTTTCTCCAACAAACTCATGTTCATCGGTATCGCCTTTGAGATGCTGCTACAGCTTATTATCGTCTATCATCCCTGGGGAAACAAAATATTCTCCACCTATGCCATTGCACCCAGTATATGGCTGATGCTCGTGCCCTTTGCCATATTCCTCTTCTGTGCCGAAGAGGCGAGGAAAGCATTAGTCCGCTCGAGATGAGGCCACTGTTCGCAACGCCTCATAGCGGGATAGTATCACTTTTGAGTTTTCTGCCGGACGCTGCAGGTGAATGTAAGAGACGAAGAACCTACGAAAGGAGCGACTTCGGCCGTACCAGCTTGTTTACTTTTCTGATGAGATCGATACCATCGAAGGGCTTACGGAGAAAGTCATCAAGTGCAACGTCCTGCCGCACAAAATCCTCTATCTGGTAACCGGACATTGCGATCACCTTTACTGAAGGTTTGATTGTCTTAAAATTCTTAATTAAGTCTCTGCCGTCTATCGCCGGCATGAAGATATCGGAAATTACCAAAGCTATCTCTTCGGACCGTTCCTTAAATATCTTAAGCGCACGGACAGCATCGCCTTCCGATATTACCGCATAACCAAAAGACTGAACTGTATCACTAACAAACTTCAGCGTGTCGGCCTCATCCTCGACGATGAGCACCATTCCCGTTACCGGCGGCAAATTCGCAGGAAATTCAGCCTGCACAGGCTGCCAGCCCGGCGCTGACGGAATGTAGACCTGAAATCTCGTCCACTTGCCCACCTGACTCGCCACCGTAACCGCTCCTTTATGGTCTTTAACAATACCGTAGACCATTGCAAGTCCGAGGCCGGTGCCTTTTCCCTTCTCTTTTGTCGTAAAAAACGGATCGAAAATTTTATCCTTAATGGCAGCGGAGATACCGGTTCCAGAATCTGTGATACTGAGAATCACGTACGACCCCGGTGCAAGAAGCGGATGGATCTGTGCTGCCTCGCGCCCAAACATTTTAGCCGCCGTCGCCACGGTGACCGTGCCTCCATCAGGCATGGCATCTGCTGCGTTTACCATAAGGTTCATGACCACCTGTTCTATCTGGTTGGTATCGCCCATGAGATGCGGGATCGTATGATCCAATTCAATACGGGCCTCAACATTTCTATGCGACAAAGTCTTGCTCATGAGCTCTGACGTATCGCGCACCACTGAGTTAAGATCAACCGGCTGGAAATCAAAAGAACCCTTCCGCGCAAATTTGAGCAGCTTGGCTATCATCTGGCCGGCCCTTCGCGCCGATGACTCTATGACGTTCAGGTGCCTCCTCGCATCGCCATCAAGCCGGTCGTTATCGGCCAACAGTTCTAAGTGCCCAACAATCGCAGAAAGGATATTGTTGAAGTCATGGGCGAGCCCCCCGGCAAGCATGCCGATGGACTCCATCTTCTGAGACTGGAAAAGCTGCTCCTGCAGCCGTTTCTTGTCCGATATATCACGATGAAAAGCCTGGATGTAAACAGATCCGTCAACATCAAGGCCCTTGGCACTGATTTCAAGCAAGATCGTCTCTCCGTCCTTGCGATAATGCTTGCCCTCATAGATCATGGACTCGCCGTCCAGGAGCCTTCTGATGCGGGCCTGTTTCTCCGCATCGTTTTTATCCGCATCGAGCACCCTGATATTCGTCCCGATGATCGCTTCTACGGGGAAACCATGCAGTTCACAGAACTTACGGTTTACATTGACCACAATACCGTTACCGTCATAGACAGCAACGCCGTCACTCGCGTTATCAAAAAGTCCACGGTACTTCTGCTCCGAGACTGCCAATTCCTTCGTACGCTGCGCAACCAAATCTTCAAGCTGGGTAGAATACATTTTCAACTGCTCTTTCTCCTGCGAAAGATCGTATTCAAGCGAAAGATTTCTTTGCATCAGCTTGTCATTATAATGCCTCCAGAGGACAGCAGTGACTGCAGTCGCTAAAAGAAAAACATTATTATTAATAAACAACCGAACGTTGGTAATATTGTCAAAGAGAAGGACTGGAACAAAAAAGATGCTATAGATCAGCAACGCAAAAATTACTGTACGCATCAGAGAAAAGAAAGGCACAAAACCAAGCGAATAGATAAAAATAATGAAAAAGCCAGCGTAATAAATTGACTGATGCCCGCCAAAAGAAATAACCATTGCACTAACCATAATCGAAACTGCAACCGTCACAAGAGTAAAAATGCTGTATTGAAACAGGAGATTCTTCTTATGGTAATACACTTGCAGCAAAAGGAGTAGAGCAATAATGGAAGCACAAATGATCCTATAGATGAAAAACTGATGAAAACGTTCAGGAGCTACTACATAATCCAATGCGCTCAGGCTGAGAGTTACAATTATGCCCGCAGCCGAGGCTACATTCCCCCAGAAACTCATCATTCTTAAGAGTTCATTCTTGATATAATCGTTCTTTGTCATACTTAGGCAATTATAAAATAGATTTTATTGATGCGCAAATGGTTTTCTGATCCGAGCGCTATGGAAGATTCTGAGCAAACGAAACTGTGCGTCCCTGTTCCCTTTGCCGTTTGGTGACCCGTGAAAGCTAGTCCGCTGAGAATTGACGGCCTCTTTTCTGAGTCAGGGCTTACAGAACAAACCTGTCCTGCCATATGCCGTTACCTTATGAATGAACAACACCGCGAAGAGTTCGCAAAATATCCATCTCGTTGAATAATTTGAATAGTTGTAACTTCCTAAGTTCCTCTTTTGGTTTTCCCTGCTTTACCGCGACGTGCTTCGCGACGGTCCAGTTCTGCCGTTCCCTTACCGTCCGTAAAATGTATTCGTCTATCCAACATATCCGCTCCCACAGTTCCTCTTTCACTGATCGCTTCCTCTAAAATAACCTTTTCATCTTACTCCTCTTGCATATCCTTACTACACGGCCGATCGCCATCTCGGGATGAACCGAGCATACAATTATGTGTTATTCTTGTCGTATCTAATCTCTCCTTCGCCACTTGCTAGCTTTCCTCTCATGGATTCAGAAGTTGAGTAACCAGTTCCACTGCCTGGCGGACCGTAGTTATGTTGGGGACATCTTCATCACGGACTGATACCTTGAACTTCTTCTCGATCGCTACCGTAATCTCTATCGCCTTGATCGAATCTATCTCGAGGTCGTCATAGAAATTCTTGTCCGGCGTTATTTCTTCCGGCTCATATCCCGATATCTCGGATATGATTGCAATTATCGATTGTTCTACATTTTCTGACATATGCTGCATCTCCCCCTGTATTACTGCCCGAACTTCCCGATTATCAGACAGGCGTTATTGCCGCCGAATGCATAGGAATTATTCATGGCTATATGAACTGGCCGCTTACGGGCGATGTTCGGTACGCAATCAATGCTGCAGTCAGGGTCAGGCATTTCATAATTGATCGTCGGAGGAATGATATCATCCCTGACGGCAAGCGCGCAAGCAATGGCCTCCAACGCCGATGCCGCACCCATGGTATGGCCGAGCATGGATTTTATCGAACTTACCGGAATCTGTGCAACGCGTTCTCCGAATACTTCTCGCAGGGCAGCGCATTCATTGCGGTCGTTTGTCGGCGTCCCGGTACCGTGTGCGCTGACATAATCGACTGCCTCCGCCGAAATGCCAGCTTCCCGAAGCGCCTTTTTCATGCAGCGTGCGATGCCCTCAACTGTCGATGACGTCATATGGAAAGCATCACAGCTTAATCCGTAGCCCAGGACCTCGGCGTATATATCCGCCTGGCGACCCAAGGCATGATCAAGGGACTCCATGATCAAACACCCTGCTCCCTCCGCCACCATCATTCCTTTTCGCTGTCCGTCAAAGGGCTGGCATTTTTCCGGGGCTACAGCCTTGAACTGATTGAATCCGGCAAAGGCTACCTTTGAAAAGGCATCCGAAGCACCTGCAATGACTAGGTCGAACCTGCCCAGTCTGATCTGGTCATATCCGTACCCGATTGCGTAATTGCCTGCTGAACAGGCTGTGGAGAACATCATAGTGCCGCCGGAGATACCGAACTCCTTTGCAACAATAGACAAAGTTGCAGATGTCACAGCCTGACTGAGCAACTCATTGCCGGGCATTGTGTTATTTCTGACGATCAATTCATTAATATCCTCAACAGCCTGAACTGCGCCGAGGTTCGCGCCAAAGGAAATACCGGTCATTTCTTCTTTCAGAAGGACCGCGGGAACCCTTGCATCCTGCACAGCCATCCGCGCAGTCACCAGTGCCATCTGGGTAGCCCGGTTCATGCTGCGCATCTCATGCTCGGAAAAGTGTTCCTCAGGCCTGAAGTTCTTCACCTCGCCGCCATTGTGGGTAAACTGATCAGATGTATCGAACTGGGTAACCGGGCTGATACCTGACATGCCTTTGAGTAAGTTTTGCCAATAATCCTGCCAGCCAACGCCGATCGAGGAGACGACGCCAAGGCCGGTTATGACCACACGCTTAGTCATGTTGAAGACTGAATACCAAATCGGCTTCGGACATTTTTTCCTCATTAACCATCGCTTCCGCCTTTACAAACGCGCCTTGCGGAAGTAATCTGATATTTTTGACTGTTATTTTCAACTGGTCACCCGGTACAACGGGATGTAGGAAGCGGGCCTTGACCGAGCCTAAGTAGTACAGAGGTTTTTTCCCTTCCTTCTCTTCATCATGGGCTGTTGCAAAGAGAATGATGGCTGTCTGGGCCATAGCTTCTATGATAGCTACGCCCGGCATTATTGCCCTTTCGGGAAAATGACCGAGGAACAAGATATCATTCCCCGAAATATTCTTGATGCCCACGGCCCTCTTGCCAGGCTCAAGTTCCACGACCCTATCGAGCATGATGAAGGGAAACCGATGAGGCAGAAATTTCTTTATGGATTCAAAATCGAGCTGCATCATCTCTCTTCCTCATACCGGCCGAGAATGACCGAGGAATTCTGTCCATAGGGATCGGAAGCAGTTATCAATACTCTCTTTATATGCTTTTCCCTCGCTTCATTCGCAACATAATCGAGATCGCATGCAGGGTCCGGCACCTGATAATTGACCGTCGGGGGAATAATGCCATCTCTCAGAGCGCCGACAGCCGATGCAAGGGAAAAACTTCCCGAAGCCGAAAAGCTCTCCCCAACCATGGATTTAATGGCACTTACCGGTATATTTCCGCTTTCTTCTTGAAAAATACGCTTGATGACCTTCGTTTCTATCTGGTCAAGGTCTCGTGATGAATTAGCACATGATGAAATGTAATCTATCTCCTCTCTTCCGCATCCAGCATCAGCCATGGCGGCAGCAACCGCCCGGAACAATCCTTCTCCATTTCCGGATCGATCAAAAGAACATCCGTACCCGAGAACAACGGCAAGAATATCAGCTCCCCGCTCCCGTGCGGCATGTATATCTTCAATCACCAGCATGCATGCCCCCTCAGCGAGTATCACGCCGTTCCTTCGTGCGTCAAAGGGGCAACAGACAGGCGCCGATCCGTCAGCACCTGTCAGGCAGCCGAGAAGGGAGAATCCGTGGAACATCTCTTCGCAGAGTTCCTCAACACCTCCGGCCAGAACCGCATCAGCCCGCTTCATCCGCAGGAAATCAGCGGCGTACATAAGACTGTCCAGACCGGCGCAGAAACCATTGGAAATAGTTGTATTAAATCCCTTAATACCGCATCGTATCGAAACCTGGCTCGCAGGCGAGTTGATTACCGTATTAGGAAAATGAGAAGGGTTGACATACCGTGGTCCCTCAGTCAAACGAACTCTGTCAAACTGAAAAATGCTATGAAGGCTCCCAAATGTAGCGCCGATCGAAATTCCAACAGCATCGCTATTATGGTCCGAGATATGAAGGCGTGCATCGTCAAGTGCGAGTTTTGCAGCAGAACAGATGAGACGCGTGCTTCTGTCAAGTTCCCGCAGCCCTTTTTTCCCGAGGTAGACAAGGGGATCAAAATCGGTTATTTCTCCTGCCGACTTCAGGGCAAATGGTGACGTATCAAAGAGTGTGATATCCCGAAACCCGGTCCTGCCCTCGCGCAACCCGGTCCAGTAATCTTCTCTCCCTGTCCCGATAGGGGAGATAACTCCCATACCGGTTATCACCACATTCTCTCCCGCCATCGATCCTATATTCCCAACCCTCCGTCAACCTGGATAACCTGTCCTGTTATGTATGCAGCACCTTCAGAAAGGAGGAAAAGTGCTGCCCGGGCAACTTCATCGGGCAGCCCGAACCGTTTGGCAGGAATCTCACCGAGCACCGTTATCCGCCTCTTTTCCTGCAGCTGCATAAGCATGTCCGTATCAATGAATCCCGGAGCAACGGCATTTACCCGTATGCCATAGGGTGCAACCTCCTTTGCCAGCGATTTCGTAAATCCAATGACACCTGCTTTTGCTGCAGCATAATTGACCTGCCCCGGCATCGGCCTGATGCCGCTCACGGAAGAGATATTGACGATTTTACCGCTCTTCTGTTTCAGAAAGGTAGTGATGCAGGTCTGAGTCATATTGAAAACCCCTGTCAGATCGGTCTCGATCACCTCACTCCATGCATCGCGGCTCATCATAAAAAGTGAACGGTCCCTCGTTATGCCGGCATTGTTAATCAGGATATCGATCCTGCCGAATTCCTCTTTTGCCTGTGCCACCAGGTTACGGGCGCCGTCATAATCCCTGACATCGAGCATTACAGGGACAGCCCGCCCTCCCGATTCCCTAATCTCCCTTGCCAGCGTATCCGCAGGGGATGAACTCGAGACGTAGGTAAAAAGACATGCTGCACCCTCCCGGCAGAGAGCCCGCACCAAAGACTTCCCTATTCCCCGTGCTCCGCCGGTGACAATCGCGACATTCCCTGAAAAGGCTTTCGCCCCCAATCTCCCCCTCTCTGTGCAGATGCCTACAGTTTCGAAATGAGATAGAAGATGATGATCCCCGTCTCATCTCGCTCTTTCCTGATCGCAGATTTGGGGATGCCTGCCGTATTGAGTATGGATAGAAATTCCTTTTCTGTCCGCTGGAGGAAGCCGGTCCAATCTACAATCCAATGAAAGTCCTGATGCCGGTATTTCTCCGCATCTTTAAAGGCAGCGATAAGTGTCCCATCGCTATAAAGAAGCCGATACAGGGCCCCCATCATCTTGGCAAGAAATTCTGAGGGGAGATAATCGAACAATCCCACGCTATAAATAATGTCTGTTTTACCAAATGCAGCTTTATTGAGTTCGTCGTCGAACATTCGGGCAGCGTTATATTTCCGGAACGTTATATTCTCAGCAGCCTCAGTATGGGAAAGCCTCTCCATCGCAAAAGCCAGAGCATCAGCATCCATGTCGATACAGGTAATCTGTGCCTTCGTGCGGACGATGTCCGGCGCAAGCCCCATAAGCTCCCTGCAGGAACCGCAGGCGATGTTGAGCATTGAAGCAGCGTCCCTTCCGGTGATCTCCTGCCGGACGAGCTCTTCAAGCTTTGTGATCCTGTTCCTCACGGCTTCCGCAAGCGGCAAGGAAAGACCATACTTGTCGAAATAATATCCGATGCCTTCGGATATAGGAATATTTTTATAAAGGGTCTCCAGTATCTTGTAGTCGCCCTGGTATCCCTGGGGCCATGTCCGCGCATGCCGGACAAGGGAACTCTTGCTGAGGATCCTGTCCGTCTTTTCATGGAATATTTTCCGCTGAGACTTGATGAAATCTATATCAGATACAGCTGCGGCTTCGAACTCCGTGCATGCTCTCATCATATCTTCAGTCAATATCCTTAACCCTTTCAAGATCTTCTTTTCGTTGACACCGGATACTGAGCATGAAAATGCTAGCGCCTCAAGTGCTTCGACGTATTCGTCTGTCTTTGTCTTCAGCGCTGCTGCATAGGTCTCAAGGTCTTCCGCCACTCTGTCGAAAGCAGAAGGAACGATGGAAGGATACCGCATGATATCCGAGTCTTCCGTACGAAAGGCAACACCGACCCTGTGTCTCTGTTTGTCCATCTTGATCGCCCATTTAATGACGCCACTTTTTTCCATGTCACCACGGTGGAAGATAAGCATCACGCCGGGCTCAAGAGGAAAGTCTGCCTGGATGCCTATCCCCCCGTCGCTCAGATCGACAATTCTTCCTTTGAGACGGGAAGCAGACTGAGCTTTGATTTCAGGCAGTATTACAGCAAAATCAATAGTCTCAGTGTAGACCCTTCTTCTGAACTGTCTCATATCCTTCCCGGAAGGATACGTTATATCTTCCACGGCATAAACTCCTTTACATTTCTTTGTGCTTCACGACCTAATGCACCGGATATGATTGCCCATCCTCATTCTACATTACGTATCCCTTACGTACAGCCTTTGTACCCTGTGCGGATGGCTCGGCTGTCTTCATGCTGCAGACCTGTATCTTTCCATCCCTCTCCTCAAAAAGGTAATCGACTGTTTCAAACATCTTAGCACAAAATATACTACTTTTCTTATATTAAGTAAATGGTTACAAGAACCCTCTTCATGCAGCAGTTTAGGTCTATTTAGATATTTTTCCTTCTTTTTACGAGAGTTAGGATGAATGAATGTCCTGCCATCATGTTAGATCTTTGCTCTATGTCTAATATTTATTCTTAGGCACTGGATTTTCAGATGATCAGAGCCAGAAAAGAGACAGGATTTGCTTACCCAATAGTTAATAGACAACGCTCTTTTCAACAGAGGTTTATAACTTGTTAAGAACTTTTTAAAAAATATTTAATATTGTTTTAAATACATGGATCCGAGCAAATTGCACAATAATTGAGCACAACATTTTTTTAATAAATTCAATATCTTTTAACATTTTATGGGGAAGATTTTTTCGGCAATCTGAGATATGCCCATGAAGCCTTGATAGATGACGGTCTCTGAAAATCAAACCTCAACTTTAGTGTTACCAACAAGGAGAAACACCTTCGGATCTACAGCAAGAATAGCCGATTATTCTCACTAAAAAGGATCATTCCTGACCTGATACCGTCGGAAAACCCCGTTTT
>DKBH01000064.1 GCA_002451165.1 Nitrospiraceae bacterium UBA6905 | reverse complement strand
CGGGGCGCCAACGTGCCACGGCGGTTCCCCTCCCGCCTGACGAGGGCCACGGGGGAATCATCAGCAGGGGACCAGTTCAGGAAGCATCTGCCGAAGGTCTTGATAGGGTTCTACGTTCTGGCAGCAGCGGTCTTCCTTCTGTACATCTACCAGCAGAACCGTTCATCGACACTCGAATCCGAGCTGCGCGCGCAGAGCCCCGGACCACAGATAATGCAGCAGGAGTCTGCAGCAGCGCACCCTGCTGATCCGGATGCCGTACCTGCACCGCCGGGGGAGGGAAAGATCAGCGCACGGTCATCCCTGTCCATAGCACGACCGTCCCCGCCTGGTGCATCCCGAGATCATGGCCTAGCCGGGACAGCACCTGGGGTGAGGGAGGCGGGAGATTACCATGCACCTGCAGTGAAACCCGAAGGCGCTGCAGAGAAGAAAGGCGCCGTTCAATCTGCCGTAGCTGCGCCTGAACCGGCCGCTGCGCGTGAGAAAAAGAAACAGGCCCCCGTGCCGGAACCTGCAGCGCAGGAACGTCCTCAACGGGAGAGAGCTCCTGACGAGCAGAAGCTGCCTTCCCCGATTTCGACCGCGGTCAGGCCTGAGCAGCCTGCGCAGCCATCGATAGCGGATATTACCCGCGAAGAAGTCGATGCGTTCATGCAGCGGTACATACGAACCTATACGCAGAATGACCTTGAAGGATTCATGGCGCTCTTTTCCTCTGCAGCCATAGAAAACAATACCATGCGCTATCATGATATCAGGATCGCCTACCGGGAGACCTTCCGGGAGAAGATTGCCGACTACCGGCTCCAGAATATGGATATCAGGACGGACGGGCAAAAGGCCACGGTCTCGGGCACCTATAGCCTGAGCCGCTACCGCTCCTCGGAAGGCCGCTGGGTGAGGTATTCCGGAAGAATCACCTGGAGACTCGCTCGTGAGAACAGTCAGCTGAAGATCGTGAGTACGAACTATGATAACTAGCATCCTAGCCTTCATCGTCATGGTCTCTGCACTCCTGTTCGGCGCAGTCGAGATATGGTCTTCGACAGCAGTGCTTGCGAGCGTCTTCACCCTCGGCCTCGTCTGGGTCCTGAAACGGGAATACAGGGCATATCGTGCTCCGCTCCATACAAAGCTGCTGATCGTCATAGGCATCGTCTTTGCGCTGTATGCTGCCCTGCAGGTCATCCCCCTGCCGCTCGTCGTGCTCAAATATCTTTCTCCCGCGTCCTTTCTCCTGCGGGAGTTTTACGCGCTCGGACCTGCAGATATGGCCGCGATCAGTCTTATTCCCTACCGGAGCCTTCACGAGGTGCTGAACGTCGTTGCCTTCCTCACGGTATTCTCGATCGCAGCGGTCTATTTTATCAGCAGGGACCGGCTGAAGGACTTCGTCGTCGCGCTCTCCATCTTCGGCTTCTGTCTTGCCGTCTTTGCCATTGTGCAGAAGGCGACGTGGAACAATAGACTCTACTGGTTCAGGGACCTTACCATGGGCGGAGAGGCCTTCGGACCTTTTGTGAATCGTAATCACTTCGCCGGCTTCATCGGCATGATCATCCCGCTGACGCTGGGGCTGGCCATCACCAAGCATTCCCGCGAGAAGAAGATCCTCTACGGCTTTTTGGCGGTCATCATGTCGGTCGCGCTTTTCTTCTCCCTTTCACGGGGTGGTATTGTCAGCTTCTTCTCCGGCATATCGCTCTTCGGTCTTCTCCTTTTCGCCGGCGGATTCCAGCAGAAAAAGATATGGATCATCGGTTTATTCATCATCGCGGTACTGACCTATCTCGTCTGGCTCGGCACGGATCCCATCATGCAGCGCTTCAGCCAGACCGACATAACCAAAGAACAGCGGTTAATCGTATGGTCGACGACACTCCGGGCGGCAAAGGACTTCTGGTTGACCGGTTCAGGACTCGGGACATTTCTCAACATCTTTCCGCTCTATGCGCCCGCATCGGTACAGGGGGGCATTTACGACCACGCCCACAACGATTACCTGGAATTCCTTCTTGAGACAGGGCTCAGCGGCAGCATAATACTGGTCTGCTTCATCGGCCTGCTGCTATGGTACGCATTCAGAAGCACGTTCGAAGACCGGGACGGTATCATGCTGATGGCAAGTCTTTCGTCTGCGATGAGCATGGCAGTGCATAGCATCTTTGATTTCAACCTCCATATCCTTTCGAACCTGCTGCTCTTCGGCATGATACTCGGCATGGTCGCAGCCCTTTCCGATGCAGAAGACCCCCACCCTCTCCGGGGAGGACTGCTGCAGTACCGGGACAGCGGGCTCCGGCAGCTGAGCCGGGATGCTGCTCCCCCGCAGGAAGACCTGCCCTTCGAAGGTGAGGGATACAAGGCAGAAGGCGAAGCTGCGGCCGGCAGGCCGCAGGCGATGGATCGTGCCTGAGATGCGTTGTCACCGGAGAAAGAGAGGAGAACGATCGCTGACGCCCTCGGACGTCACGGCGTCATTCCGCATATACTGCCATAGGCTGCGGCGTCATATTTCTGCTCTCTGCATTTTTCTGCTCGCTCTCATCCTGTCATGGGGCCTTCCTGCCTCGGATGCTGCTGCTGGGCCCGCTGCGAAAGGTCCTGCCGTAAAAACCCTTGTCATCCGCAAACAGATCCGATCTGCGGACGGCAAGACTGCGGACAGCATTCTGGCCTCCTTTACCGTTGAGGTTGCAGCGGACGATGCATCACGGGAAAAAGGCCTTTCCGGCAGGGAAAGCCTGGCACCTGATGCCGGCATGCTGTTCGCCCTTGATCAGAAGTTTGCTCCCGCACTCTGGATGAAGGGCATGCGGTTTCCGCTCGACATCCTATTCTTCGACAAGGAGGGCGAGGTAATAAAGATCATGAAGAACCTGCAGCCCTGCACCGACTGCCCCATATACGTGGGGCCGCCCCATGCAGCCTATGCCCTCGAGATATGCGCAGGTCTGGCGGAGAAGATCGGGGTCTCCCTCGGTGACCGCTTCTTTCTGATAGAGTGAACGCACGGCTGTTGCCGCGCTCCAAAGCCGAGAGGCCGGGAAGCGCAAGAGGAGAAGCTGATGATTGACATCCACTGCCATATCCTGCCGGGAATGGACGACGGTCCCGCTGAGCTCGACACGACCATGCAGATGCTCAGGATCGCTGAAGATGACGGCATCAGCCACATAATCGCAACTCCCCATTACCGCTGCCAGGACGTGCCCACGATGGAAGACATTGATGATCGCGTCGCCGTTGTCCGGTACCGGATGGAAAAAAGCAACATGCGCATCCGACTCCTGCGGGGGGCGGACATCCGGCTGACCTATGAGCTGCTCGACTGCATGTCCCGGCGTGCACTTCCGACCATAAACGGATCCCGGTATTTTCTGCTCGAGCTTCCCGACCTCCCTCCCCCGCATGTCGACGAGTTCATCTTCGAGGCAAAGCTGAAGGGATATGCGCCGATCATCACCCACCCGGAGCGCAACTATACCCTGCTTGCCTCGCCCCGGCAATCTGAGCAGCTCAGGAACGCGGGAGCCCTGCTGCAGATCACCGCGATGAGCATAACGGGCGAGTTCGGAAGAAAGATAAAGAAATATGCACTCCAACTCATCAAGATGGGGTGCGTCGACTTTGTCGCGACCGACGCCCACGGCACGAACCACCGGGTGCCGATCCTCTCGCGGGCCTATTGGGAAGTCACCACATTGCTGGACAGGGATGCGGCGCAGAGGATCTTCGTCGACAACCCCCGGGCGGTTATCGAAGACAGGGCATTACCCTAAACACCGCATGCTGATAAGCGTACCTGTGATGATACGACGCAATAAAGAAGAACGGATCTGTTCATATTTTCCTGCTGCGTCGCCGCTGACACGCTCGGGTACATCCACGCTACTGCGCTTTTTCGCTCATACGCCTTTGCATTATAATATGTCCGTATGAACTGGTACGCCATTTATACGAAGCCTTCATGCGAGGATTCGACCACCCAGCTCCTGAGGAATGCCGGCATCGAGATCCTGAACCCGAAGATACGGATAAAGAAATACCAGCGCGGCAAATATCTCGCGGTCGTCGAGCCGCTTTTCAAGAACTACATCTTCGCCCGTTTTGACAATAACCGGCATAACCAGATGATCAGGTTCACCCGCGGCGTGAAATACATCGTGGGCAAGGAGAATCCTGTCGCGGTGCCCATTGAGATCATCCGGGCGATCAGCGAGCATATGGATGACCGCAGCATCATCAACCCCGTGCCCGATGCGTTCAGCAAGGGAGACCGCGTGCTGGTCAAGGAAGGCCCCTTTGCGAACTTCTACGGCATCTTCGAGCGGGAGGTCCCGGGCAGGGACCGCATCGTGATCCTGCTCGAGGCCCTCGGCTCACGGCTCGAGATCGAGGACATCTCGGTCAGGAAAGCCTGACCGTCCTTCCGCCGCGCTGCAGTTACAACGAGCCGTTTACCGTACTTCTTCACGCTTTCGCGCTTTCATGCGTCAGCGCAGCGCCTTTTTGACGAGCATGAGGAAGGGGTTCAGGAGGTAATAGGGGAGAATCTTGAAGGAGCGCGGGGGGATATGGTAGCGGAGACGGATCTCGGCGGGAACAGAAAGAATCTCTCTATGCGTATCCCGGACCATTTCGAACACCCATTCCGGGGGCAGCTTCATTGCAAACAGCTATGACAATTGAGACGTTTACTCGGGAAAGACCGTTCAACACTGCAGCGTGATTATGTTATGAAGATTCCCTTTGGAGAAATCCTCTGAGATTTGAGATAAAAAGAGTGAAATCCGACAAGTGCTTTGTGTATATGTCGTAGGTAATGACGTTATCTATTCCGTCATATACATGAATAAGCATATTTCTGAACCGTGCCATTGCCTGAAACTTCTTTGCATCATCAGCAGGTATAACGCCGCCCGCCGAGAGAATATCAAAACATTCAGAATAGGTTTCAGGCTCTTTTAGATCAAGGCCGCTGACCAGATGTTTGCAGATATCAAGCATCTGCTCTATCGCAAGCTCTATGTTTCTTTCAATGAACCTTCTCGCCATGACATTTGACGTAAATTCCTCAAGGCTGCCAACCGGCGCAGCGTCCAGTTCCATGAGAAACTCTTCAATGTTCTTAAGCTTTCTTTCTATCAGGATCTTATCGATCATACGCTGACATCCCCGATATATACTTGTACTCATCATATGCCGAGATAACCCGCTCTCTGAACTGCCTGTATAGCGTCGGGTCTTTTATAATCAATGGCTGGCGGCTCTTCATGACCTGGTGCTGTAGCAAGGGCGAAGCGCTATTCAGCACAACGAGATCTATGTCCCTCCCGCAAATATCAGACAGGGTATTGCTCAGCTCAAAGAGCACCATGCCCTCCGGAGGGTTTTTAAAATATATGGCAAGATCAAGATCACTTTTTTCTTTCTGTCTGCCCGCACCATATGAGCCGAAAATTAGGGCAAAGACCACATTGCGATCGCCGCGAAGAAATTCCACTAATGCTGAAAAATCAATATGTTTTTGTTTTGTGCTCATTATCGATCCGGCCCTCCGGAGTAATTATATCACAGCAGTGAGGCAAGCTATCAATGCTGATGCTGACAGGCGATGCACTCCTCGTATACTCGGTCGTTTCTCAACAGAAGGCCGTTTACGCAGGACATAGGGAAATTATGCGGGGGTTAAACAACAGGAACGCCCGCATTGTTCCACCTCCGGGGTGGAGGTTTTTTCGGGGGGTTAGCGTGTCGTTTTCTTGAAAAGCATGAGAAAGGGATTGAGGAGGTAATAGGGGAGGATTTTGAGTGAGCGCGGGGGAATGTTGTAACGCAGACGAATCTCTGATGTAGGGGGAAAAAGCCTGCGGATAAGGACCTTCAGAATATCGAGGGGGGTGTCGAGGAGGGTCAGGAACAAAAGCATCTGAAGATGAGGTCTGACTTCCGGGTTAATAAATCCCGATATTACGGCATTCTTAAGGAACTTATACCCGGCGATATTTTTTTTGATTATGCCTTCTGGGACATTGATATGAAGCAGATCATGCATAAGCTTCAGCGTGAACACAGCAAGCCGCTTCATGCGCAGCAGCTGCGTAGAGCGCATGAATTTCTCCCAGTCAAAATAATCGCCAAGAAGTGCTGGCATGAGCACGACATGGTGCAGCGGCATGAATGCCTTGCAGTAAAGCCGGAAGATCAAATACAGGAGATATTTTTCCTGTGATAGGCAGGAGAGTGTCATGCCCCTGAACTGCATCTTCGCAGCGTCTTCCCACCAGTATGACGGAGGCGCTTCGAAATACCGCCTTACCAGGTTCCAGTGCAGCTCAACTATGGTCGAACCCTTATGAAAATAGAGATGATACGAGCCCGACAGCTGGTCCTGTTCACTGACGCTGGTACTCCGATCATATCCCGCAGCAATAAGGCTTTCCCCTGCTTTCTTAAGATCGCCCTGCCGGACGAGGATGTCTATATCCGCAGTGGGGTACAGCCCCATATCACCGAGCAGGGTCTCTGCTGCGAAAGAACCTTTCAGCGGGATGGCACTTACCCCTGACCTATGCAGCATATCAAGGATCGACAACGTCTCTTCAAGATGAAGGGCATTTCTCCGCAGATTCAGTGCATATTGAGCCCTGAACCCCTGCATCACCTCCTCAGGCACGATATGATGCGCTGCGAGGTTCTTATACATGAGCGGTGTCACCTGGTTCAGGTTTGCCAGCTGCAGCAGCCCTTCGTAATTGAGCGGCCGTGATGAACTGGTAATGAGTGCCTGCACGTGCTGCATGACCACATGAGACGGTTCGGGTTGGGAAAGGAGAAGAAGGAGAGATTCTTCGGGAGACTGTTTCATAGGGGTATTCTATCAGGGGGGGTACGTGTTAGCGCAATAATTGGCTTATCATCATAATCCCCGCATCTCCGGGTGGAGGAAATGGGCTGGGATCAGGAGATTAGCTTCTGTCGCAGAACACGGAGAAGGAAGGAGGGGTTAGATATGAAATTCCTGCGCCAGAGACGCCGAGGCTCACGGAGGAGGCGGGGCAGCCACTCAAGCCCCAGCCGCTGGAAGACTGGATGGGAACGTTTGACATTGCCGGTGTAGAAATCGAATACCGCGCCGACCGCGCCGATGAACTTCACGTTCAATCGGCCTTTATTCTGGCAGACCCATTTTTCCTGCTTCGGTGCGGTCATGCCGACCCAGAGCACATCTGGCTCTGCACGGTTTATCGCCTCCACCATCAGCTTGCTGTCCTCTTCGGTGAATTCCGGCTTAAATGGCGGGGAGTACGCACCGGCAACGATGATGTTCGGGAAGTCTCCTGCCATCTTCGCACTGATCCTTGCAAGATTCCGATCCGTTGATCCGAGGAAGAAATAGCGCCCTCCCTTCTCTTCATTCAGGAGCCTGCTCAGTCCGAGGAAAATGTCCATGCCAGTGACCCTCTCACGGATACTCCCGCCGAGTATCTTCGAGGCTAGAACGATACCGACGCCGTCAGGCACGACCAGATCGGCCTCGCGGATGGCCCGGTCAAATTCAGGATCTTTCCGCGCCACTTCAAGAGAGTGGGGATTCGCGCAGACGAAATACTTCACTTTTTCCCCAGACCGCAACCATGCAGAGATGTCTGCAATACTATCCTTGCTGATCTTCGTCGTTATCGGATAGCCGATTATTTTTTCACCTTTCATCACTTCGATAGGACCTTATGATATATTTCCATCAGAATTGCAAAATTTCGTTCTGTGGCATATTTGCTTTCGAACTCGCCCCGCGCATTCTTGCCCATTTCAATGCAGGCTTCTTCGTTCTCTGTCATCCAGCGCATCTTTTCAGCTAGATCATCGCCATCGCCAGGATTGAAGAGCAGTCCTGTATGCTTATCCTGAACGATCTCTGCCATAGCGCCGAGCCGCGATGCAATGACCGGCTTGCCGCAGGCATAAGCCTCACGGATCGCCAAAGGGAAATTCTCGTAGCAGATTGATGGCAGCACAAGAAATCGTGCATGCATAAGAAGGTCCATGCACTCAGAATGACTCTTCCTGCCCAAAATCTCTACGTGGCTCATCCCCTCATCCAAGCATCTTCGCCTGAGCCTTTCCATTAAGGGACCGTCCCCTACGATCTTGATCTTAACCTCAGCGGATGGTCCATTTGAGTGCTTTGCAGCGTCCAACAAGACCTCGACCCCTTTTTCCTCTGAAAGCCTTCCAAGATAAAGGGCATATTCCCCCGCCGCATAGTTCGGAGCAGGTGGGTCCGCGAGGAAGTTCGGTTTAACATATACCCGGTCATCAGGAAGTCCGCATTGGATGAATTTCTGCCTTCCGAATTTGGTCATCGAAATATAGGCATCGACTGTTCCTGTCCAGATCCTTTTTAACTTCTGCATGACCTCCGAAGCAACCACTGGCACCGAATAAAGTCGCGAGTTGCGGAAACAGCCATAAACTACTCCGCGCCACGGAAGCTTGCCGACACACTCCTCGCAGACCTTTCCATTTCTCAGCAGCAGGCCATTGGCACAGAACATCCTGAAATTGTGAAGGGTCTGGACAATCGGAAGGCCGGCAGTTCTGCAAGCTAAGTAGGCAGATGGGGATATCAGATACCAGATGTTATGAAAGTGGGCAATTTCCGGTTTTTCTTTCTTGATGAGATCAGTTACTTCGTCATAGGCTGTGCGCGACCATACGGCACTAACAGCCGTTTTCCTTCTTGAACATTCTGATAGCTCGTCATTCGATCTCTCGTACGTAACAACATCTATTCCCTTATGCCTGAGAAGATCAACTTCAGCCCGATAAACAATATCCTCACCCGAGGGCGAAGAAGACTGGTAGAAGTTATGTGCGAGAAGAATCTTCATGGCAGTAAAACCGAAATACCGTCACCTCCGGGGTGCAAGGAAGTTGGGGAAGGCAAAGTTTTCAACTGTTGAGTGCCGAAAGAATGCCGTTGCAGAAATTATTCACCATGTTTTCGAGTGTGTATTTCTTTGCGTCCTCCCGGCAGTTCAATTTTAGTCGTTCGAGCAGGAGCGGATCTTCAAATAAATCAGCTACGCATTGCACATATTCGTCCTGCTCATTCGGGGTTATGAAGCCGTTCCTGCCATGCTCCAGATACGCGATTTCCGGAGAGTGGATACCGCAATCTGTGGTTACCATAGGTATGCCGAGAGCAAAACTGTCCAAAATTCCGAGTCCAACCATGCCGGGATTCAGCATAATCTTCCCGAGTGAGGCGTACAGCACTTTTTCCCGATCATGTTTAGCTCCAATCCATTTTGCCCAGTGGCGCGTCCTTACAAAATTCTCCACAATGCTTCGTAACGGCCCGTCTCCGATAATTAATAGTTCAAATATCGGCTTTCTCTTTCGCAGTTCATCTGCGGCAGCAAATAGAAAATCGAGTCTCTTATCTTTATGAAGACTCCCCAAATATATGCCGACAGCTTGACCGCCTAATGAAAGACTGGCCAGAAGCCTGCGCTTTTCCTCCACAGACACGAAACTAGCCCATTCGATGAGCGATCTAGTATCTATGGCATTGTTCAAGCAAGTGATTTTAGCCTCAGGGTATCCGCTCTCTATGAGTCTTTTCACTGAAGCAGAAGTATATGCGAACCACCAATTTGCCTGCTTCATTGACCATTCCCGCAACCACTTTTTGAGCCCCCCATTTCTACTGTTCTGAAAATTAGCGCCATGGCCCCAGAAAGCAAGCCGCACATTTTCATGACGCCTTGCCAGTAAGAGTCGATAATTTGAAAGCAAGCTATTTTCATGTGGAATAATTATAAGGTCATACATAGAGACGAGCTTATTAGGCAATGCCTGCCAGAATAGTCTCATATTGCCGAAGTTATACGTCTGACAGCGCACATTCATTCCCCAAGGCAGAAAACCTTCGTCAGCCCTAATTAATTCTTCCGCTGTGGGCTTGCTACGTAAAATTGACAGGGATATTTTTCCCTTTGAAAGCTTTTCTTTTAAGGCCATGAACAGTGGCACTCTATACTCCGTTAAACGCCGCTGAATGATCAGGACTTTTTTCGTCACTTACATCCTGATATGTTTTAGCCTTAGAGCAAGGCTTATTATTGAGCATCGGCCTGCATGTTTGAAAAGTCTGATTCGGTCCTTAAGATAATTAATGGAAGGTTGTTTCCAAGACATTTTAGGTCTATGCCATGGAATCAGCATTTGAGGGTTGTACATATCGACTTGATGCCCTTTGTTTCTGTCAAAGCGTCGCTTATTGATAAGCTCTTCCATTTTGTGAAGCCAGATTTCAGGTGAAAGCATTTTCTCATAAGTATCCCTTGCACTTAACATCATCGTCTTCCTCAAGTCGGCCGACGTTGATAGGTTTTCTAAGGCATGTGCAATGCCCTTTTCATCCCCGACTCTGATTATAAAGCCAGATAGGCCATCCTTAACTATTTCGCGCATCGCGGAAGGACAATCGGAAACTATAGGAATAGTTCCACTTCTCATTGCTTCTAGTAACGTCATTGGACAGCCTTCACCACGGGATGGAAGCAATATGCAGTGAGCACCCGTTATTGTGTCTACAGCTTCTTTTCTGGACATTAAACCGTGCAAAAATACAGGAATGGAAATAGTCCTTGGCAGAAACTTGGCTATAAATTTCGTTTTACCAAACCAGACCAAGTCACAGTTGATACCATCATTTATAAGATATTTTAATGTTTTCAATACAACATCTGCTGCTTTTATCTCTGAACTGCCCCCTGGAAACACAACAAGAAGTCTTTCATCAAGACATTTCTTCTCAATTAATGCTTTTACATCGGATGGACAATCCGCTAACGTGTTATAGATAACTTTGATTTGCTTAGGATCCAGCGCATATTTCCCAATTAGCCATGAATTAGCTGCTTCAGAGAGCGCTATAAGCCAATCAGTTGAAGTTGCACGACAAACAGCAGCGTTCCCAATGGCACTGTCTATTTCATGCCCAGATGTATGGCAAATAGAGATTCTGATGCGTCGATCAGCAAAACACGGAAATAGTGATGTAAGCCAAACGCTATCGCTGCTAATTAATACATCGGGATTAAAAGCAATAATTTCATCAAACATCTGATGAACAATTATTGTTTGATCCGTTTCTTGCGGCGTGAGGGGATAATGCTTGACAGTTACCTTTTCACCCAGACAAGGATTAGCCGGCAATGTTTGCTCGGCAGTAAAAACTCTGACCTCATGACCTGCTGAAGTCAAGATAGCATAAGCCTCTCTATTGTAAGCTGATACACCGCCACCATCCCTGCCGAAGGCAGAGGTCGCAAGAACAATTCTCATCTAACTTGATATGGTTTGATCAATTAAAATGAAAGTTGCGCCATAATAATGTCCGGCAAGACTTTACCATTAAATCTTTCGCGCGATAGCTGTAAATACATCTCTTTAAACGTAACCAGAGGATGAGCGACTATAAGGAATGGCAATTCCTTGATTGTGGAGTTATACCCCCTAACCCCGATTCTCATTGACTGAAAAGCTCTCTTGAATGGACTCTCAGCCACTGGCATTAAAAAATCAATTTTCATGTTAACTGTTTCAGCTAACTTGATATAGGAAGATCTGTTCCAGCGGGTTAAGTGATGCGGTGGATTATTGAGCGGAGCATAAAAACTATACTCATACGATACGGGAGAATAAGGTGTGCTTAGAAACAAAAGACCATTTCTGGTCAACAATTGTTTTAAGGATTCTATGAATCTTAGGGGATAAGCCATATGCTCAAGTGAGTGAAACGCCACTATAAAATCAAACCTGTCTGGCAATCTTGAGGTAGCTGCTGTATTCATATAAGTCGCAATATCCATGCAGTGTGCTTCGATTCCTTTTTTTTTGCATTTATCGACTGATGATTGTGTTAGATCAATACCTATCGCTTTGATATCTAGCAATCCACCTACAAAGGACAAAAACTCACCATCACCACAGCCAACATCCAATAAAAGGCCTGCATCGAATGTCGATATTTTATCAACGACTGTCTGATACTCCCATCGAGAAGCAGAATAATATCCTGTTTTGGCAGTAATCCAATCATAAAAAGCCTTACTTCCAGGTACAGGCGGCACAGCGAATTCAAGTGAGCATGCCGAACAAACAAAAAGAGAGTAATCACAAATATCAAGGGGTGGTATTTCAGCAACGGAAAAAAACCGCTTCAATTCCCTAATGATATAAATAGCAGGCAAATGACGCAAAAACATTCCTCTTTGTCTGCATATAGGACACGCTTCTTTCGTTTCGTTATAATTAATCATTTTTTCTTCAAGTCATTAGCAATGAACCCACTCCCCGGACTAA
>DKBH01000118.1 GCA_002451165.1 Nitrospiraceae bacterium UBA6905 | reverse complement strand
TCACCGTTGATCATGATCTGCCACTTTCCGGACCTGACCGGCGTGCCGCCATCCTTGAGGCTCGCCTTTCCGGCATCTCTTGCCTGGAAGCCGTCGAGGGAGAAACCGTCGTCGCCCTTCTTCCAGATCGGCAGTCCCCACTCTTCGAAAAGCTGGACTGAATTATCAACGTGTCTTCCGAGGTCAAATACGAGGTCTTCCCTAATGATGCCCATCAGGTCATTTCTCACGTATTTCACATAGTCCTCAACCTTGTTCTCACCCACATAGGTATTGATGGCAGACAGGCCCATGGCAACGGCGCCGCTTCTGTCAGTCGCGGCCTTGTCGACCAGCACGACCTTCATGCCCTTCTCATTTGCCCAGCGGCATGCCTCAAAAGCTGCTCCGCATCCTGCCATACCACCGCCCATGATCAGGAGATCGGCCTCAACTTCGGTCACCGCAGGCTTCTGACAGTATGAAAATGTACAAGTTTCTTTTTCCATAGTATATAGCCTCCTATTCTGTTCTTGCCGGACCGTTGAAGAACCCGGGCTTCTTGAGGTTCGCAAAATCTGGCGCCGGCTTTCCTGCATAGGGGTCAACAGAGCCTTCAGCGGTCGTCCGGATCGGGAACTTGAATCTCTTCAGGATACCGTTCCTGAACTTGATCGTCCACATGATGGAGTCAGTACCCCTCATAGGGATGGTCTGTGAGCCCAGCGGAACGAAGTCCGAATAGCCTCTGGTCTCGATCGCCTGCTGAGGGCAGATCTTTACGCAGTTGAAGCACTCCCAGCACTGCTCAGGTTCCTGGTTGTAGGCCTTCATCTTTTCCCTATCGAGGGCCATGAGATCATGAGGGCAGATATACTGACATGCAGTCTTATCCTGCGCCTTGCAACCGTCGCACTTCTCAGTGATAACAAAACTTGGCATTTCTAAACCTCCTGTTCAAAATTTTGAGACGTATAGTTTGCCTGAAACATCAGGCATCAAACGCAAAAAGTACTTTCACCCCCTCTCAACCAGTGGTAGGTGGCTGGCTGGTGCAGTGCTCTTCCGCCCCTATGGCACCAACCACCACAGACACTGCAATCAATTAATGCGCCTTCTAAATCCTCGTGTGCCTTGATCTCTACCTTTTCGGCCATGAAGCTATTTTTCAAGACTCTGATAATATTTAATCAGAATTTCAGCCACTTCAGGNNTATGCAGTGTGGTCAGCCTTGAAGATTTCAATTTTCAGTGCACCGGCCGGCACTTCGTCATCGAAAATTTTTTGCGCATCAAATGCGCCGTAGTGGTCACCTACACCCGCATGGTCACGACCAACGATGAAGTGAGTTGCACCCATGTTCTGACGGAAGATCGCATGGAGGACACCCTCTTTCGGCCCTGCATACAGCATATCGAAGCCGTAGCCGGTGATCATCGCACTGTTCTTCGGGAAGTACAGTTCGACCATCTTCCTGATCGCTGCATCGCGAACCGGGGCCGGTATGTCGCCTTTCTTGAGCTTGCCCAAGAGCATGTGGATAACCAGGCCGTCGCATCCGAGGCGCTCCATCGCCATGTGGCAGAGCTCCTCGTGAGCCAGATGCATGGGATTTCGAGTCTGGAAAGCAACAATCTTCTTCCATCCGCGCTCATTGATTTCGTCGCGGATTTCGACTGCCGTGCGGAAGGTATCAGGAAACTCGGTCTGGAAGTATGAGAAATTGAGCACCTGGATCGGACCGGAAAGCACGACCTTGCCCTGTGCCTTGAATGCATCGACGCCCGGATGCGCCTCTTTGTCGCTGGGGCGATAGACACTCTTGCAGATCATTTCAACTTCGGCGTCAGTGAACTCCTCGACAGCCTTGACGTCCATGACCGCAAGAACCGGATTGCCCTCGACATTCGGGTCCTTCAGCGCAATACGGTCGCCAGCCTTGATCGACCCTGCCGACTGAACCAGGTTCAGGATCGGTACAGGCCAAAAAAGGCCGGAGGTCATCTTCATATTATTCGCAACGGACAGGGCATCGGCCTTGTTCATGTACCCGGTGAGCGGGTTGAAGTAGCCGCCGCCCAGCATAACCGCGTTCGCTGCCGTTGCCGAGCTGACGACAATGGAGGCAAACCCTTTCGCTTCCTTCTGAAGGGCCTCGTTCTTCGCTGTGTCATAGACAAAGAGCGGATTCAATTCATCTGAACCATGTGGTTTGATCATGTACTTCCTCCTGTTTCGTTATTGTAGGGTACTGATAAACTATTTCAGGTTAAGGGCGTTGCAGACCTTGACGAAAATCTCGTCAATGGTCCCGGTTCCGCCATCCACGGATTTCAGGATGCCCTTCTTGCCATAGTAGTCGATAAGCGGCGCGGTCTGGGCATTGTAAACATCCAGCCTTTTTTTGATCGTCTCCTCCTTGTCATCATCACGCTGGAAAAGCTCTCCGCCGCATTTATCGCAGATATTATCCTTTTTCGGCGCATTGAAGTAGACATTGAACATCTGTCCGCAGGCCTTACATGTCCTTCTGCCGGTAAGTCTCTTCATAAGGCTCTCAAAAGGAACATCAACGCTAAGTGCAGCAGTGAGCGACATGTTCAGTTTGCCGAGCATAATGTCGAGCGCCTCGGCCTGCTTAGTGTTCCTCGGGAAACCGTCCAGGATATACCCTTGCTTGCAGTCATCCTGTTTGAGCCTTTCCTCAACCATGCCGAGCACAACACTGTCAGGCACCAGCTCTCCCTTGTCCATGACAGCTTTTGCTTCCTTGCCAAGCGCTGTCCCTGCAGCAACAGCAGCCCTCAAAAGATCTCCTGTAGATATCTGAGGGATAGCGTTTTTCTCTATGATCTTTTTTGCCTGCGTTCCCTTGCCGGCACCAGGCGCTCCAAGCAGTACCAACCTCATGCAACCTCCTCATGTAGTAACAAAATATTTGCTCCCAGGAAAACCAAACCCGTTGATTTAGACACAATTCAATGACGGCGGTTTGAACTCGTTGAAACCCTATAACTATATAGCTCAGCATTTTTCTGAGTCAAATTCATATTTTTGATACATAGATAAAAATTACTTATTTTATGCAGCATGTGTTCTTGCTGCGGCGTTGCATATCCTCTTGCGGTCACGTAATCATCCGATTTATATAAGAATACAGTTTCTTCATTGCCTTTCCCCTGTGGCTTATATCATCCTTTTCATTACCAGCCATTTCTGCAAATGTTCGCTCATGACCAAGGGGGTAAAAAATAGGGTCATACCCGAAACCACGAGACCCTCTTGGTTGTTTACCTATTGTCCCCCTGACGGATCCGGTAAAAGTCTTGCACCTTCCATCAGGAAGGGCTAGGGCAATGCAACATACAAAACGAGCTGCTCTCCTCCTTGGATTATCGATATCTTTCATCTCGGTTAGCACCTTTTTCATGTTGCGACTGTCGCTAGCACCTTTCCCTGCATAGCGCGCAGAGAAAACACCCGGGGCTCCTCCAAGAGAATCAACCTCAAGCCCCGAATCATCAGCAAGAGCAAGGCAGCCAGTGTGACGAGCTATTTGAACGGCCTTTTTTATTGCATTCTGCCTGAAGGTCCGGCCGTCTTCTACCACCTCCGGGCAGTCGGGATAATCGTCCAGAGTCCGAAAAATTACATCACATCCAGCGAACATTCTTGTCAGTTCATCCACCTTTTTCCTATTGCGTGTTGCCAGCACTATTATCATGAAGCACCTCCTTATCCCATCCGGAAGGGTACTTTGGTTATCTCCGTCCCTTTCGTGGTCACATGTTTTGCAGTGCGGCAATATTCTATGTTAATTATTGAAAAACATTAAAGGCTTTTGTTAGTATTCCCAATGTCCGAAGAACCAAGAAGTGCTGGTCTCCTGTTGAGAACAGCGGCAAAAGTTCTTGATTTTATTCTCATAGCATCAGTTATTGAAATAATACCGAAAGCAGGCTTTTTTGCAGGCCTTGCCTATCTCCTCCTGGGTGATGGATTGTTTGATGGAAGGAGCATTGGAAAGAAGCTGATCAAAATTAAGGTCGTTTCTTCCGAAACCAGACTGCCCTGCACATTCAGGGATTCAATCCTGAGGAACAGCACCTTTGCCTTAGGATATCTTCTCTGGCTTATCCCCTGGATAGGGTGGATATTTATCATCATTATCTCCGTACTGGAGCTCATCCTGATCCTTGGAAGTGAAGATGGGAAACGTCTTGGTGATGAATTCGCCAAAACGTCAGTAATTGAAGAAACCTGATGCTTTATTAGAGGAGCTAGCATGCTATTCCATAATATATTGGGACTGTTTTCAAATGATCTTGCGATCGACCTTGGCACCGCGAACACACTTGTTTACGTGAAAGGACGTGGCATTGTCTGCGATGAGCCTTCCGTCGTTGTCATCCGAAAGGATAACAAAAAAACGGTGGCAGTGGGAGCAGAGGCAAAACGGATGCTCGGTAAGACACCTGCGAATATCATGGCCATCAGGCCGATGAAAGACGGCGTTATTGCTGACTTCGATGCGACGGGTGAAATGTTGAAATACTTTATCAAGAAAGTTCATAACCGCCGGAGTTTCGTTTCTCCCAGGGTCATTATCGGCGTGCCGTCGGGTATCACCCAGGTTGAGCAGAGGGCGGTCAAAGATGCAGCAGAGGCATCAGGAGCCCGCGAGGTCTATCTCATTGAGGAGCCGATGGCGGCAGCAATCGGTGTCGGCCTCCCTGTTGGAGAACCCTCGGGCAATATGATCGTTGACGTTGGCGGAGGGACAACGGATGTTGCGGTGATATCACTTGATGGCGTGGTATACAGCAAGGCTGTCCGTGTCGGCGGTGACAAAATGGATGAGGCAATCATGGCATATATAAAACGAAGGTACAATCTCATGATCGGTGATGCGACTTCAGAGCAGATTAAGATAGACCTTGGCTCAGCCTACAGCTCTGACGGGCTGGAAAAAAGGGCAATGGACATTAAGGGTAGAGATCTTATTTCTGGCATACCGAAGACCATTACCATTAATGAAGACGAAATCCGCGAGGCCCTGACCGAGCCGATCAATATTATCCTCGACACGATTCGGGTCGCATTGGAGAACACACCGCCTGAGTTGGCCGCAGACATTGTTGACAGAGGCATTGTACTTGCCGGCGGAGGCGCGCTGCTCAGGGGCCTTGACTTACTTATCAAGCAGGAGACCAACCTTCCGGTCATTGTCGCGGAGAATCCTCTGAAGGCTGTGGTACAGGGCGTCGGCAAAATGCTAGACGAGCTCGAGCTGCTGAGAAGAGTTGCTATAACCTAGACTTTTGGAATGCTCAAAAAGAGGATCATCCTTTTTCTCCTTATTGTAGTCATGCTCTTTTCTGTCATGACCTACCAGAGCAGGAAGGGCGGTTTCCCATCGAGCTCTCCGGTAGCATGGATAGTTAACGGCATCTCGAGCGCACTGACGACTACAACTTCAGCGATAACGCGCCCTTTCAGGGAGATCTCCCTCAGGAATGAGGAGAACCGATTGCTCCATAAACAGGTTGACGAACTCCTCCTCGAGCGGATGAGATATCAAAATGCGCTCCTTGAAAACAAACGGTTGCGGGATCTCTTGAAGCTGCATGATACCTGGAAGGGAGCGCTTGCGGCAGCACGTATCATTGGACGGGGTACCAATTACTGGTCGCATACACTTATTATCGACAAGGGTCTTCAAGATGGCATTGTAAAAGATGCCGCGGCGATTACGCCAAAGGGACTGGCAGGAAAGGTCTTCAATGTTTCCCACTCCTATGCGAACCTGCTCCTTGTCACAGATATTAATTTCTCGGCTTCTGCCAGAATTCAAGAAAGCAGAAAAGAGGGAGTACTCTCCGGAACAGGCTCTACCAAGACCGTCTTAAAGTACATTCCCCCTGAAGAAGAAATCAAGGCAGGAGAGATCGTTATTACATCTGGGTTCGATCGTTTATTCCCTCCGGGAATACCGATAGGATATATATCAAAGGTCGACCGTAAGAGTACCGGCTACTTTCAGCGCATTGAGGTCACCCCGTTTGTGGACAGCGCGCGGACCGAGGAAGTCCTTATCATCAAATGACCTATTTGGCATGGGCATTAGCTGTACTTCTTGCATTCTTGCTCCAGGCGAAGATTGCTATCATCTCGATCGTGCCGAACTTCACGGTGTTGTTAGCATACTATGCCGGCATGAGATACGGCGAGACAAGAGGGATGATCTCTGGTCTCATCATAGGCGGCATTGAGGATAGCCTTTCCGCATCTATCATTGGGCCGAACATGTTGGGCAAAGCGCTTGCTGGTTTCTTTTCCTCATTCTTCCTTTCCGGAGGTTTTTTTATCTGGACGCCGCTTTTTGGCATACTGGGTGCATTCGTTCTCACTATGATAGATAATGCGGCTGTCTTTTCCACGCTCAGCATCTTTGATAAAATCCCGACCACGCCGGCATCAGCGTTTCTCATTTCTATCATGCAGTCATTGATTAATGCTGCTGCTGGCATGTTTATAAGGCCCCCTCATGCAGAATGAGCAGCAGAATACGGAAAAAATAGCTGTCAGCGGCTTTCTTATCATTTTGGGATTTCTCATAATACTCCTCCGATTATGGCAACTCCAGATTCTTCAGGGCAGCGAAATGAGGAAAGCTTCCGAAACAAATCGCCTGAGGATAATCGGCGTGCCTGCTCCGCGAGGCATCATCTTTGATAGAAATAATCTTCCCCTGGTCAAGAATGCGCCATACTTCTGCGCATCGGTCGTTCCCCAGGAATTTAATCAGAACAATATCTCGGACCTTGCACAGCTGTTCGGCATCCCTGTTGCCGACCTTTATGATAGAATCACCCAAAAAGCTGCTAGTCCGTTTATCCCCGTTCGGATAAAAGAAGGGTTGACATTCAGCGAAGTGAGCTATATTGAAGCCCGACGCTCTGATTTCCCGGGTCTTTTAATAGAAGTGGAGACGAGCAGGGATTATATCTATGGGAATGTGGGCTCCCATTTGATCGGTTACCTCGGAAAGCTCAATCCGCGTCAATCTAAAGACCCAAGTTTCAGAGATGTACCTTCCGAGGCATTTATTGGGCAATGGGGCGCTGAAAAACTCTACGATACGACTCTCCGTGGAACGGCGGGGCAGAGGATTATAGAGGTCGATGCCGTCGGACGGGAAATACGACTTCTTGAAGAAACACCCCCGGTAAAAGGTGCTGATATCGTATTGAGCATTGATATCGCTGTGCAGAAAGAAGCTGAGAAGGCATTTGAAGGCAGGGCAGGAGCGTTTGTCGCCCTGAGGCCTGAAACGGGCGAGGTTCTTGGACTTATAAGCTCGCCTTCTTTTGACCCGAACAAATTTGCCAAAGGTATCAGCTTTGATGACTGGCAGGCCCTCATGGAAGACAAGAAACTACCTATGCTGAACCGGGCAATTCAGAGTCAGTACCCGCCGGGCTCGACCTTTAAAATCATGACCGCGCTAGCAGCGCTCGAGGAAAGGGCTGTTGATACTAATACAAAGTTTGATTGCAAAGGAGGGCTGAACTACGGAAAATGGCGTTTCGGGTGCTGGCAAAAAAAAGGACACGGCGTGATATCCATCCATCGGGCATTGGTCGAATCCTGCGATGTCTTTTTCTATGAGACTGGCAAACGTGTCGGCTTTGACAAAGTTGCTGAGTATGCTGAAAAATTTGGGTTGGGCTCGGAAACCGGTGTCTCTCTTGGGAATGAAAAAAAAGGCCTCATACCCAGCTCCCTTTGGAAGCTTCAGACAAAAAAAACCCAATGGTTTCTGGGCGAAACGTTCATAAATTCCATAGGGCAAGGCTATGTATCAACAACGCCTATTCAGCTTGCCGTCATGATGAGCGCTATTGCGAACAGCGGGCGGGTGTACCGGCCGACCCTGCTCAGGAATGAGCCGCCGACGCTTGTACGAACGGTCAATGTGAGGCCCGAGACGCTTGAGATCGTAAGAGAAGCATTGCAGGGGGTCGTGAACGAACCCGGCGGGACAGGAGGAGCAGCGCGTTCTATTATGACGACGGTAGCTGGCAAAACGGGGACAGCGCAGGTTGTCGGCATCAAAAAGGACTCAAAATATCTGGCTGAAAGATTTCGTGATCATGCATGGTTTGTCTCCTTTGCCCCGGTTGAACATCCCGAGATAGCTCTTTCCGTATTTGTTGAACACGGCGGGCACGGGGGGAGTGCCGCCGCTCCCATTGCCAAAAAGGCGATCGAGGCTTACCTCCTGCCGCTGGACAAAAAGAAGGAATTGCTCAGTGTTCAACATTGATAGAAGGCTTATCCGCAATTTTGACTGGATCACCTTCGCTGTCATCATAGCGCTCTCCTTTATGGGAATTTTGACCATATTCAGCGCTACGCGCCAGCCTGGTGAAGACCCACAGGCGATGTTCTATATGAAGCAGGTCGTATGGTTGCTCATCAGCATCTGTGCGCTCATCATCGTTGTCAGCTTCGATTACATCTGGCTCGCAAGAACGGCACTGGCGTTTTATATCACCGGTATCCTGCTCCTTGTTTTTGTCCTCATCTCGGGAAGGACTGGTATGGGTGCCCAGAGGTGGATCAGCATAGGATTTTTCTCATTTCAGCCCTCCGAATTTTTCAGGCTGATATTTGTCATTATGCTTGCGGGCTATTATAGCAGCCGAAGGGAATCGCTCGACACATTTGCCTTGATTCGGGTTTTTCTGATCATTGTCCTGCTTCCCTTTGTACTGCTGTTTAAGCAGCCGGATCTCGGCACTGCGGTCGTCGTTCTTCTCTTGTTCGCGGCAATCTCGCTTGCTCACGGCCTGCATAAAAAACTTCTAATTACCCTGCTGTTCATTGGCATGGTCTCGCTCCCTTTTGTTAGCAACATCCTGTGGACGGGGCTGAAGGATTATCAGAAGAATCGTCTTATCGCATTCATTGATCCCCAGGTTGACCCATCGGGGATTGGATACCATATAAACCAGTCAAAAATAGCGATCGGTTCCGGCGAATTTTCCGGAAAGGGTTTTTTGAAGGGAACGCAAGGGCCGTTCAGATTCCTGCCGGAGAAACACACGGACTTCATCTTTGCTGTCTACGCTGAGGAAAGGGGGTTCCTGGGATCGCTATTTCTGCTTTTCTTATACCTTGTCCTTATTCTGCGAGGACTTGATACCGCCCGTAAGGCAAAGGATGAATTCGGGAGGCTCCTGGCCCTCGGCATCGCGTTCATGTTCAGCATATATTTTTTTGTAAATATCGGCATGACTCTCGGGATAATGCCGGTCGTCGGTATCCCCCTACCGTTTATGAGCTATGGGGGAACAGCCCTGCTTTCGAACTTCATTTCCGCTGGCATCCTGATCAATGTCCGAACGCGGCGCTTCAGCCTCTTTTATTGAAAAGGCTTTTTTTGCTATAATTGCTTTCCGGATTTATCGTTGGTACCCGGCTTTTGGTGTTAGATATTTTTTCCCTGATTAATCTTCATTCGTTAGGTTTCGCGTTTAGAACTGGCGGTGTAGCTCAGTTGGCAGAGCATGCGACTCATATTCGCAGTGTCCGGGGTTCAAATCCCTGCACCGCCACCAACACTCGCTAAGCTAGCATGAGGGGTTTTTTCTTTTTACCGATTTTCGCGAATTTTATATGCAACGTTGCTGATCTCACGGGAAACTGCATAGACCGACCATGGGAATTCCCGGATTCTTCCTTTATCTCAGGTCCTTGAGAGCTTGGTGTAATATTCCATCTCGAGGAGCCGCCGCTTGATATCGATGCCGGAAGAGTAACCGCCAAGAGAGCCGTCGGACTCGATTATCCTGTGGCAGGGAAATATAATCGGGATGGGATTCTTCCCGAGGGCATTACCAACTGCGCGAAAGGCATGGGGTTTGCCGATCCTCTCCGCGACCCATTTATAGGTTTTAGTCTCGCCGTATTGCACCCCCCTCAAGGTCTCCCAGACTTCCCTCTCGAAGTCGGTCCCGCCGACAAATCTGGTTTTAACCGTAAACACGGCCCTCCCGACAGCAAAGTATTCCTCGAGCTCCTTCTTTGCCTGAGTGCTGTCCTTCGTCTGACGGGGAACAATGCTAGAAGGTTTCGCGAAGGTTATGCCAATAAGCGCAGACTGTGCAAAAACGAGAAACAGCGCACCTATAGGGCTATGAAGACTGTCATAATATTCACTATAGTCCGACCTGCTCTGCTTCATACTGCTCACTCGAATAGACTTCTACCCTGTCTCCGCCTTTCTTGATGGCATTCGCCAAAGCCCTTTCTGCACAGAGCATCAGATCCTCGGTTGTCTGGCCATCAAGGAATACTATGCCAACGCTTGCGGTTATCTTGCCTTTTGGCTGCGCTTCTTCATTCTGGAACGGATAGTTCCTGATGATGGCATTAAACCTATTGCTGAGCGACAGTCCTGCCGAGATTACCGTATTGGGAAGAATAACCGCAAAAGCGTCACCGCCATATCGCACAACGACGTCTGATCCACGAATGTTCTTCCGCAGCAATTCAGATACTTTCTTCAGAACGATATTTCCGTGGTATTCACCGTTCTTTTCAACATAATTTCCGAAGTAGTCAATATCAAGAAGGACTAGATTGAGCGGAAGCTTATACCGAGTTGCCCGTTCAACCTCCTGCGCAAGCCGTATCTGAAAGTATCGATGACTAAAGACGCCCGTTAGTTCATCGATAAGTCCGGCTCTCTTGGGATAGAGGACCTCCAGTTCCTTGATATGGTCTATCATTTCTTTGGTGTCAAAGGCATGCTTTCTAACAATACGCTCGATTTTCCCCATAAGCGACATTCTGTCCTCTACCGAGATATCTCGTTCCGTTAGGATGAATATCGGGATATTCTTGGTATAGGGGTTCTCCTTCAGTTCCTGTATGACATCAAAGCTCAACATATCTGAAAGGCTGAAGTCCATCAGGATAAGGCTCGGTCTCAGGGTGGCGGCAAGATCAATGCCTCTTTTGCCCTCAGACGCTGTATAGATAAGATATCCCTGAGGTTCGAAGATCTCTTTAAAGGAGTTGGCAATAAGCTCCTCCTCTTCGATAATCAGGATAGATGAAGGAAGCACGATCTTACCCTTGGAAATATTCAGTTCTTCCAGTTTTGCAAGAAGTGCCGCCTTGTCGAGGGGCTTCATAAGATAATCCGTTGCGCCCAGAGCAAAGGCAAGTTCTTTGTTGTCAATGATCGAATGAATGATAATCGGGATGTCAGTAGTCAGCGGATCGCTCTTGAGCGTTTGAAGCACTTCCCAGCCATCCTTTTTGGGCAGCATGACATCGAGGGTTATAGCAAAGGGCATCAGTGTTCGCGCCCTCTCAATCGCCTCTTCACCATTGTATGCATGTGCCACCTTGTATCCCGATTGCGTAAGGTGAAGGGTGAGGAGCTCTGCCGTATCGAGATCATCCTCCACGACGAGGATTAAGGGAGCTTCCTCCTTCATCCAGGGAAAGGAAAGTCCGATGGCCTCAGGCTCTTCAGGCTGAACTGGCTCAACCGGCGATGTAACGGGCACAGTAAATGTGAATGTGCTGCCCTTGCCAAGGCTGCTTTCAACTGTAATGGTGCCGCCATGGAGTTCAACAAGTTTCTTCGAAAGTGCGAGCCCCAACCCTGCCCCGCCGTATTCCCGAGAAAGAGTCGTATCGGCCTGCTCAAACTCATTAAAAATCCTCTCCTTGTCACCCGGCCCGATACCCACACCGGTATCCCAAACAGAAAACTTCAGCAGTTCATCATGAGGCGGAGACTGCTCAGTCGCATATCCGGAGGTCTCCTCATATGCCACTTCAATGCCTACCTTGCCGCCTTCTGGTGTGAACTTGATGGCATTCGACAGTAGGTTGTACAGGATCTGCTTGATTTTTACCCTATCCGCTGTAATAAAATCGATACCAGCCTCAATCTGAGAGGAAATTTCAATGGACTTTTTTTCGGCAAGCGGCATCATGATTGATATCACTTCATCAAGAAAATCCTTCGTATGGAATGTTTCATAGACTATTTCGAACTTGCCCGCCTCGATCTTTGCGATATCGAGAACATTGTTGATGAGTTCTAGAAGATGTTTTCCTGCTGCGTTAATGTTTTTTACGTAACGCTCCTGACTGCTGTTCAGAGGCCCGAAGGTCTTTTCGAGTAATACATCGGAAAACCCGAGTATCGAGTTCAAGGGTGTTCTCAATTCGTGGCTGGTGTTCGACACGAACCTGCTCTTAATCTGGTTCAGCCGCTCTAGCTCTCTGTTCGATCGCTCGAGTTCCTCTGTTCTTTCCAGCACCTTCTGTTCAAGGGTACGGGTCAAGTCTTCAAGCGCACATGTCTTCTTCTCGAGAGCGCTCCGCAGCTCATTTTCCTCCTTGAGGCTGCGCATCACAAAAATAGTGCCGTACCTGTATTGCAGACTGTCCCTAAGCGCGACGGCATTCAGATTCACCTCAATCTCATCGCCGCGAGCGTCAACAACTGCAGTAGCATATCCCTTCAGGCTCGAACGTTTTGCAAGCTCTTTTTGTAAGGCCTCTCCCCCATCGCTGCTTCTGAAAAGCGACTGAACGGTCTTGCCGACGATATCGTCCCGTGAATAACCGAGAACCTCAGCAGTAATGTCATTACAGCTGATGACAAGACCATTGGAGTCGGCAATGAGGACGAGGTCATGGGAAGCACCTGTGAGACCGGAAAACTTCTGTTTGTATTCATCGACTCCTCTCCGCAGAGAAAAATGATCCATAGTCAAGCCTATGATCGCGGTAGTCAAGGAAAGAGAAGTCTTCTGCCGCTCCGAGAACTGGCGCGGCTTGAAGTCGTAAAGATAGAGGGCTCCGGCAACTTCTCCCCGTAAGAGCACGGGACAGGCCAGCACTGACCTGATTTTTTCACTGATAATCGCAACGTTATCGAGCTTCGCTACCTTAGACACATCTGGTAGTTCACCGAATTCTCCCTTGCGGAATATCTGGTCTTCAATATCCCCGGGAAGAGAACTCCAGGCCCTGTTTTCGATAAATTTCTTGCTCAGTCCCTTCGCAGCCAGTATCCTCATCTGCCTTCCACTATATACGGCGATGCAGCCTGCAGGGGCGTCTGCTATTTCACATGTCCTTGCGAGAAGCATGTGGAGGAATGTATCGAGGGAATCCGCAGAGGAAAGCCTCGTAGCGAGCTGATGCAAAATCTTTTGGTCTGCCGTTGTCTTAATGCTCTCTATCTTGGCACGTTTCTGCTTCTCGATGATCTCCCAGAGGAAGCGCGCGCCAACGCCTTCAATGACCTCAATCTTCTGCTGGAATGCCTCACGGATCTTATTGCTTATCTCAACCTCTCCCGTCACGTTGATGACAACATCGGGCACCACACTGGCAAGGTCTTCGATCATGGAAAAAACTGGGATGTTCCATTTACGGGCAAGAACAACTCCAGGGGCATCTTGTTTCTTTTCATATATGCCGACTAGCGCGGTGTTCGCATCGCTCCTGAGCAGAGATATGAGTGCGCTTCCGCCAATACCGCCTCCAGCTATGGCGATCTTAAGCATAGCTGTACACTTCCTTTGACATGACTTGCATCATGCGGATGAATATCCCCGTAAGTTCTGGATCCCACTGACCGGAAAAACGTTCCTTTTCCATTAACCACAGCGTCTGCTCAATGGATCGTTTTTCCCGATACGGACGAAACGATACCATCGCGTCAAATGTATCCAGAATAGAGAGAATCCTTGCGATAAGGGGAATACGATCTCCGGTAAGGTTATCGGGAAATCCGCCCCCATCCCAGCGCTCATGATGGTGCCTGATGCCGGGAAGAATATGCTTTAGCGATTTGAGGGGCTTGCATATCTCCTCGCCGAGTACAGGATGCTTTCTGATCTCAACCAGTTCTGTCATGATAAGAGCGTCTGGTTTCTTAAGGATTGTCTCGCTCAATGCCATCTTACCAATATCATGCAATATCCCTGCTTTTTTCAGCACTTCCAAGTCCTTACCCGGAAAGCCAAGGAACGAGCCAAACTCGTAAGCAAGGTCACCGACTCTGGTAGAATGCCCTTTGGTATAATGGTCGCGAGCCTCCATAGTGATTACGAGGCTAAAAATTATGCTTTCAGAATGGTCGAGTTGATTATGAAGCTCTTTCAGTTTCAAGAGAGACCGAATTTTTGTGAGAAGTTCTTGTGTGTCAAAGGGCTTGCTGATAAAGTCATCTGCACCAGCCTCAAGGCCCGCAAGTCTATTCTTCTTATCGCTCAGCGCAGTAACCAGAACTACGGGAATATATTCTTTTTCAGAAAAGTTCTTCAGCCTTCTGCAGAGTTCAAATCCATTGACGCCCGGCATCATGACATCCAGGATAGCGATATCGATCGCATGGTGCGCATAGATCTCGAGGGCAGCATCGGCTCCTGAAGCCGAATGGACCTCAAGTCCCGCTTTCAAGAAAACTGCCTCCATTAATTCAAGGTTGGGCCGAACATCATCAACTACCAAAATGGACGGCCTCCTGTCCTCTCTTAAGCGGCTAAAGGGGGAATACATAGTCAAATTTAACCATGAGAAATATAAAAAGTCAATATTATTCTTTAAGAATAACGTCTTACCAGAATAACTTAATTTTTTCCTTCAAGAAATTATATGATGCGGATGCCGGCAAAATAACAGCAGCAATGATTATCAAGGTCATTGATAAAAGCCCTTTCGATTTCATCATCGAAAAGTATTCTCACCATGCAAAAACCCCCTCCCAGCACAGAATGCTGCTCTTCTACCACCCTCCCCTCTCCCCATTGCGGATAACGGATGTGAGCTACTCTGTCCCCAACTCTTAGGTAAAGTCTTTTTACCATGTTGCTATTATAGCTCGGCAGCAGAGACAATGAAACAATAAGCAGCCTTGTAGTAACCCGGGGGAGTTGTTATGATGTAAAATATGAAAAGCTATCGAAAAGAGCTCTGGTTCGACATCCCTGTACGCAGGGCCTTTATCAATATAACTCCTAAGGCGGAGGAATGCCTGCGGGAGAGTGGTATACAAGAGGGGCTGATGCTTGTGAACGCCATGCATATTACAGCCTCGATCTTTGTTAATGACGATGAATCAGGGCTTCATCAGGACTTTGACACGTGGCTCGAAAAGCTTGCTCCCCACGAACCGATTTCAGCATATCGGCACAATACAGGCGAAGATAATGCTGATGGACACTTGAAACGGCAGATCATGGGCAGGGAAGCGGTCATTGCCATTACCAAGGGGAAGCTCGATTTTGGTCCCTGGGAGCAGATATTCTACGGCGAATTCGATGGCGGACGGAAGAAACGGGTCTTGATAAAGATTATAGGAGAATGAAATACATTGCGATTACCATGGGCGATCCAGCGGGCATCGGACCTGAAATCATTGCCCGTGCAGTCTCCAACTCAGAGCTCCGAAAAATCTGCAGACCGGTCGTTATAGGCGCTCGCAACATTCTTGAAGAGGCATTCAGGCTTGCGGGACAGCCCTTTAGGCCAAATGTAATTACGTCAGTGGCAATGGCAGACCCGGCCCCCGATATGGTAAACATCATGGATATCGGTGATTTCAAGCATTTTCAGCGAGGTAAGGCAACGGCGGAGGGGGGAACAGCATCGGCAGCCTATATAAGAATAGCTACTGAGCTCGCACTGAACAAAGAGGTCAATGCTGTCGTGACCGCCCCTATCTCAAAGGAGGCTTTTGCAGCAGCGGAGTTAAAATGGCCAGGCCATACGGAAATGCTTGCCGAATTGACAGGAACGGTAGACTATGCGATGATGCTGGCCGGCGGTCCGCTCCGGGTGATTCTGGTGACTATCCATGAAGCACTGCGGAATGTGCCTGCGTTGATTACGAGGGCGTCGGTCCTTAAAACAATCCTTTTAGCAAAAAAAGCCTGTAATATGATGGGGTTATTACATCCTGCCATAGCAGTTGCCGGACTGAACCCCCATGCGGGCGAGGCGGGCATGTTCGGCAAAGAAGAAATAGAAGCAATTGCACCTGCTGTTGCGGATGCGCAGCAGCAGGGCCTTCCTGTCAGCGGACCATTCCCTCCCGACACCATCTTCCATAAAGCATATCGTGGAGAGGTTGACATCATTGTATGCATGTACCACGATCAGGGGCTGATCCCTTTGAAAATGATATGTTTTGATACAGGAGTAAACATTACCGTCGGTCTCCCGATCATCAGGACATCCCCTGATCACGGCACTGCCTACGACATCGCCTGGAAGGGCCTTGCCAACCCCTCAAGCATGATCGAAGCGATACGACTTGCTGCCACACTGCGGATCTGAATGCCCAGGAAACATCTTGGCCAGAACTTTCTCTCTGATCCGTCGATACTGAGTAGGATAATTTCTGCAGCTGACCTGACATCCGATGATACCATTGTCGAGATAGGGCCTGGACATGGGCACATGACCCGTATGCTTGCAGAACGGGTAAAACGACTCATTGCCATTGAACTTGACCATGACCTTTATAAAAGACTGACCCGTGATTTTATTGCATACAACAATGTTGAGATTGTCCATGGGGATGTTCTGCAGTTCCCGTTCGAGTCTCTTGATATCTTCAAAGTAGTCGCCAACATTCCCTATTATATCACTACTCCCATCATCTTCAGGCTGCTCGATGCAAAGCAAAATCTCAGGAGCATGACCCTAACGATCCAGAAAGAGGTTGCAGAAAGAATTGTTGCGCTTCCGGGCGGTAAAGATTACGGCGTGCTCTCGATCAGCTCACAGTACTTCACTGAGCCTGAACTGAAGTTTATCATACCCAAAGAAGCCTTCAGGCCGGTGCCAAAGGTGGATTCAGCAGTAATTCATATGACCATTCGCGGGATTCCGCGGGTGACCGTGAGGGACGAGAAGCTCTTTTTCCGCATCGTACGAATGGCCTTCTCTCAGCGGAGAAAAACCCTGGCGAACTCCCTCAATTCGTTGGATAAGGACATCAAGGACACATTAAGCGAGGCAGGCATCGATCCCCGGAGACGGCCCGAAACCCTTTCCATAGGGGAGTTCGCACTCCTTTCGGACTTCATGACACCATAAAATAAAGGGCCCTGCCTGAGAGCAGGCAGGGCCCTTGAACTGATTCTTCCCGAGCCTTACCGATCCAGAGCAACCTTCCGCGTCACTTTGAAAATCTCGATCTTGTTGTCCGGCTTGTTGATCTCATATGTCAGCGACACGGTAACATCAACAGCCCTGACCCCTTCGGGAAGCGGTATCTCAAAGGATTCCGCCTTGGTCTCGAAGGGTTGGAGAGAAGTGTCCCTGATATACTGGGTTTTAACTTGGGCACCGTAGAGCATCTTATTGTCTTTGCAGTTGGTTGCCTGAGGGTGATAGTGCCGTTCCGTCTTGAATACTTCCTTGCCGTCTGCTGCCTTTGCGGTCACTTCCAGGACCACTCGGTTGTGCGATGGTCAACCATCGGGAATGCGGTGGCCGGCATTCTGATTAATCTTCGTGTTGACCACTATCATTGGCCGCAGGTCCCCGCCTTTTCGCAGCCATTCATAGCCGACGGTCTGCACATCCATGGCAATTGCATTCTGCAGCAGCTTCTTTGTCCCTTCTAGGTCGTTCCAGTTAGGCGCTATCAGGTGGTCTGCTTTGCCGTTGATCTTCTGCATATGGCATTCTTGGCACTGCTGCTGTCCGCCCTTCGAAAGGTAATTGTGCTCGTAACTCCCGTAGAGGGTAGCGCACTGCACCGGATTTTCGAACTCGAGGTTCGGACCTAGGCCATGGCACTGGCCGCACATGATCGCATGATCCATGATCTGGCTCTTTTTCACTTTCTTGAAGGTGGCATCGGGATGGGATGCGATATCCTTCGACCCATACAGCACGCCTTTTTCCGGATAGCCGTCGGAAAGCTTGTGGATGATGGCTTTTTCGTTATGACAGACAATACAGGTGATCTTCAGTTTACCCACCTTCGCCTTATCTCCGGCAAGAAGCGCTTCCGCATATTCTACTGCAAAGGAATCTTCAGCATGGGCCACCGCTTGCGGCAGATGGCACTTGAAGCAGGGGAAGGTCTTGAGTGTCGCCTTCTTAGGATCATCCGGCGAAAATGGAGTACTTCCTTTCTTGGCGAGAGGAGTCATCATCAATCCGTCCTGAACACCCATAAGCGATCTCGCATGGTGCGAATTTTCCCACTGCGCATAGATTTCAGCATGGCAGGATTTACATTGACTGGAATCAAACATCTTTGCGAGCTCATCAATGCTCTTTGCCTTTTGCGCCTCAACATTGGAGAGCGGCATCACGACAACGGCTGCAATCAACAACAATAGCATAATACGCATATCTCCTCCTTGTTGCTTGATTTTTTGGCATGCTGCGAAAGTCCCTGTTTCCCCAAACAGGGCATCAGACGTTTCATCACCCCCTTCCCCTTTACTACCTTTATATCTTCAGTTACTGCGTCTGTCAAGGAAAAAACAGAGGAAATGAAGAAAAAGCTTGAGAGATTGGGCAAAAACATTGAAGGTCAAATAAAGGACTTAAGAGTGACTGTGGTTATAACACTTTCCCCATTAAAACCTCATCAATATACTGTTTGCCGATACGGATCCTTTTCTGCCGCGTGCCCTCTTCGATAAACCCTGCCCGCTCAAAGACATGGAGCGACCTCTTGTTCGTGGTGAAGATATTTGCCTCGAGCTTTTTGAAGCCGTGCTTCCTTGCCCAGTCGATTGAGAAACGCAGCATCTGCGAACCTATACCAAGCCCTCTGTACGCGGTGACAATATGAAGGCCGATATTGAGTATATGTGATGTCTCGGGTCTTTTGCCTCCGTCCATCTGGATACCGGAAAGCGCGCCAACAACCGTATTGTTCGCAGCAGCCACGAGCAGCAGGTTCTTGTTGAAGTCCATGCTGCAGATATATTTCTTGACTGATTCCGGTTTAGTCCCGTATAGCTCCATAAGCACGTAGCTCCGGTCCGGGGCATTTGTCTTAATGGCACTGATAATCTCCTCGGAATCGTCGCAGCCAGCCAGTCTGATCACAATCTTTTCCCCGTTCCCTGCTATGAACTTCAGCACATCTTCTTCTGCCATGGCATCCTCCCCGTGAACGTATTATGCTGATTATAGCGCTAAACAACTGCTCACACAACCATCACAGAAATAGACGGATCAGCCGCTATTGCGTCTGGAGGCGCACCCTAGGATCTGAAATCATGCCATTTCATAGTCAACTAAGTGCTGCCCTTCGTGCATGGGCATGCAATCCTGTAGCCACATAATGCAAGCACAACAATATTTCCCATCAGAGCCTAATTTTTGCCCATCAGATTCTCTAATGGGCCGTCTGCAACAATTCCGGTATTGACTCTATGGGATCGGTTAATCTCTATCCTGGGCAGGTGACACGGGACGAGCTATCACGATAAATGTTGTCAAATACCTGACAGGTTAAAGCTGCAAGCATTGAAAGTAATTGATAAAAAGGATATTCCTTCTTTTTCTGTGGTTTGGTTCTTTAATTGGTAGATGTGTCTGTCTCTACATTTACGTAATTCGGCATATGCTGCAGCGAAATAATAAACTGCTTTACTGAAAAGCTGAAAACATCGTTATACGCTGTTACGGGACATCACTTTCTTCCCATTTGATCACCGTCACTTGTTCCAGTTCGGCAAGTCTCTTGACAATCTCCGGCCAATATTTTTCTCCGACATCATCACAAAATAGACGTATCCGAAAGGTTATTGTCTTGGCAGGGGTATCCTGTTCGAAGTTGATAAGCTGTATCGAGAAGGAAGGATAGCCAAGAACGATCTCCTTGATTTTTTCCAATGGCGCCGCCATTTCCAGAAATTGAATGGTCAGAACCGTATAGATCCTCCGATGTGAAAGGGCCCTCAACGGATGCGCAAAGTAGAGAACCAGGAGAATTATTGTCGTTGTGATCAGCGACGCGGCGATCTGCCCGGCACCGATGGAAAGCCCTATCCCGGTAACCACCCAGAGGCCTGCGGCAGTCGTGAGTCCGCGGACAGATCCCTTTCCTTTGATGATGGCGCCTGCACCGAGGAACCCCATGCTTGCAATCGCATAGGAGGCGATCCTTCCCGGATCAAGCCGCACTGTTGATTGATCCGACAACTGGCGGTACAGCTCTTCGATATGGAGGGAAAGCAGCATCATAAGACACGACCCGACGCCAACGATGATATATGTCCTGAATCCTGCTGCCTGTCCATGCGCTTCCCGTTCGAAGCCGATGGCCCCGCCAACGACTGCAGCAAGGAGCAGTTTGCCGGTGTCCGGCGCTATGGTATTAAAATCCAGCATCTCGCACGTTTCGGCACATCCTGACTCATAATTTATACCCGCAAAATTGAACAGTCAATATATATTCTCTGCACTGCAGCGCTGAGATAACAGCATGACCACGGGGAAAAGATTTTTTCGACTTCTCCCGGGGCTGCCCGTCCTGGTTGTATCTTCAGCAATGTTTAGCCTTCACATGCTGACGCCGATGTAGTATCCTAATGGCAAGATCTTCGTTAGTACGCCTGCATCGCCTGTAATAAAGGAGGGCCACGCATGAAACGTCGCGATTTTCTCAAAGCCGCTGCAATAACTACTGCTTCCATGGCTGTTTCACCGGAAAAGGCGGATACAGCTTCTGCCTCACCTTCTGTAAAAAGCTACCGTGATATAGGCAGGACCGGCCTCAAAATGAGCGATATCTCATTCGGGGCAGGAAAACTCTCGGCTGCATCCATGGTCCTGCGGGCTGTAGATAGCGGCATAAACTATTTTGACACTGCACCGGATTATGGGCAGTCAGAGAAGACCCTGGGTGAAGCCATGGGTAGACTGAAGAGAGAAAAAATTATCATCACATCCAAATTCTGCAATTCCATGCCTTATCCCGGCCATCTTCCCCTGGGGACAAAGAAAAAAGACTACGTCGCTTCAGTCGAGGCGAGCCTCTCCAGGATGAAGACCGACTATCTCGATTTTGTCCTTGTCCATGCAATCGGCGAAATGAACAAGGACCTTGAGAGCGAGAAAAAAAGGCTTCTGGACGGTGAAATGCTGGAGGCAGTAGCAGAGCTTAAGAAGGCGGGCAAGGTCCGCTTTCTCGGCACATCGTCGCATGGTCCAAACAACATGGAGGACCTGCTCATGACAGCAGTAACTTCCGGGCGCTTTGACATGATACAGCCGTCCTTTAACTTCCTCAAATTCCCGAAGCTCCCCGAGGTCATGAAAGAAGCGCATAAGCGGGGAGTCGGCGTTATCGCCATGAAGACCCTCGCTGGGGCAAAGGACATGAACAAGGAGCATGAGGGAGAGGAATTCTCCCATGCAGCATTCAAGTGGGTTTTGCAGTACCCGGAAATTAGCGGCCTTATCGTTACGATGAAGACAGCAGCAGATATCGAGCTCTATCTTAAGGCTTCTGGAACCAAATTCTCTGCAGCAGACCAGCGAGTTCTTGACCGCTATGCCAGGCGATACTCAAGCGATTACTGCAGAACGGGCTGCGGAGAATGCCAGGGATACTGCCCTGCAGGGGTAGAGATAGCCACCGTCCTGAGATACCGCATGTACTTTAAAGATTATGGCATGGAGAAACGGGCGATGGAATCCTATGCCGCTCTCCATAATAATGCGGCACCCTGCTCCGGGTGTGATCAGCCCGTCTGCACGGCTAAATGTCCTTATGGCCTTCCGGTGAAGGTAATGCTCAGCGATGCTCATGAGTCAATGTCGTTTATAGTCTGATGCGTTCTGCACGGCTTGTCTCTCGCATCGTCCTGCTTGCCCTGCTGCCGGGTATTGCGGTGATCCTCTTCCTTAACGGGCAGCACTATGATCCTTCGCTCATCGACTTTAC
>DKBH01000040.1 GCA_002451165.1 Nitrospiraceae bacterium UBA6905 | reverse complement strand
GCAGGTTCAGTGTATCCTATAACATGGGCTGCGACCGGAGCGGTGAGCTTTAAGATAAAGTACTCGATGGATGGCGGTCTTACCTGGAAGAAGATTGACAAGGTGGGCAATGTTGCTACCTATGACTGGCAGGTGCCGGCCGTCAGGAAGAATAAGAAGAACTGTCTTGTTAAAATAATCGGATACGATGCGATGGGGAAGCGTGTGGTTAAACAGCAGTCATCCGCGCCGTTTACGATAGAAACCATAAGACTGACGGCGCCAAACGGCGGAGAGTCGTTGGGGACAAATTTACCGTACAACATTTCCTGGGAGACGAGGACGGCTGTCCCGGTAAGCAGGGTAAAGATATTCCTGAATGTTGATGGCAGCGGAGTCACCTGGCATCCGATTGCCGAGGTAAACGGCAATCCTGGGTCGTACAGATGGACACCTGACGTGGTAAAGACGAAGAACACTTGTCTGCTGAAAATTGTTGCCTATGATGAAAATGGCAGGCAAGTCGGCAGGGATATGAGCGACGACTATTTTGTGATCAACAGAAATTAACGTACCCCCGGCATATGCGGGGGGAGTGATCTTTTAAAGTTTAGAGTATTGTTTCCGAAAAGGTAAACTCTGGGTAACCAGGGGGCACAAAGCCACGGATCCTTAACGTGATAAGAAAGGTGAGGACAGCCGGGCTGCTGAAGAGACAGCGCGTAATCAAGACAAACGTTGAGCTAAGTTCATTTTGAAAAGACGACGTAAAACCCGGCGCATGTTTAGGGTGCTTACAGCCGTGTTACCTTGATCTCCATGCGATGACCGCGAAGTAAGGCGAGATGTCACGGGCTCTTCTAACCCGAGAATCTTCTAAGTGCCAAATTTTTGCATCTAATTCTGCTGTGATATAATCAGTCAACTATCTGCATCTATTCTCTGAACTGCTGCTGACACGAGGGGCTACCAAATAGAAGAGTAGGCAGTGCGAACTCTTGCGCACAAGCGGTAGTATATATAAGCTTTGTCATATTCATTTTCATTATATATTATGCTTATGACACGGTAGAACTAATGCCATGTATGGATATGATGATAAGAACTAGAAAATGACAAGCAGGAACTATCTTCATGCAATGGCGAATTGCAGCGAAGCGTGACAGGGCTGAGACAAGGAAGGGCTGTTTCAGAGCATCTGACCTTTTTGTGGACTGAATATCTCTCAATTGGTGCAACATTGGGCCCAGGAATTTGACAAGGGTTCTCCTTTTGCATAATATTAATGTCATTGTTCAGGAGGGGTAGTATGAAAAAAAATATTGTTGTTGCCTGCTTATTGGTGGTTAGTGCTTGCGGCGTAGCCCTTGTTGCCGCGCAGGATGGGGTAAAGAAAAAGAGGCCCTTGCCTCCTGATTACGGAAAAGTTATCATAAATAACTTCTCCGAGCAGTCGAATATGGCTCCCGTCGTCTTTGATCACTGGCTCCATCGATCGAAATATACCTGCAGGCTCTGCCATGTCGATCTTGCCTTTGGCATGAAGGCCGGTTCAACCGGGATACGTGCTGCTGACAATATGAAGGGCTTCTATTGCGGGACATGCCATAACGGGAACATGGCGATCGACAACCGCAAGGTATTCGAGTCGTGCGCCAAGACATATAATACGGTTGATGAGCGCAAACGTTGCGATCGCTGCCATTCGCAGGGCAAGACCGTGACCAAGCAGTACGATTTTTATGCTTACACAGAAAAATTCCCAAAAGAGCGCTTCGGCAATGGAATAGACTGGGAAAAGGCTGAGGCGACCGGCCAGATTAAGCTTGTAGATTATATTGAAGGGGTTTCGATCAAGAAAGGCGCCTTAGCTGTTCAGGAGGATTTTGCTCTTGAGACGAAGCTCAAAGGGATGCCGGACATTGTCTTTTCACATAAGAAACATACTATCTGGAATGGTTGTGAGGTTTGCCATCCCGAGATTTTTGTTGGTGTTAAGAAAGGCAGCACAACATACTCAATGGTTGATATATTTGCAGGCAAATACTGCGGTGTTTGTCATGTTTCGGTGGCTTTCCCGCTGCTTGATTGTCAGAGATGTCACACAAAGCAAGTTGGATAGTAGTATCGCTTTTCTTAGCCGTATCAATTATCCTGTTGGGGTTCAAGGTGGCCCAGGCCGGAGAATTCTGGGCTTTCCCCCCAGATGCGCCGGCTTCGGAATACGGGAATATGATCATAAACAGAACGTCGGAAAAGAATGGTCAGAAGCCCGTTATGTTCTCTCATTGGCTGCATCGTACAAGATTTACCTGCAGGGTATGCCATTTTGAGCTAGAATTCAACATGAAGGTGAATACGACTGAAATCACAGAGAAGGCGAACCAGGCAGGATTTCATTGCGGCGCGGCAAGCTGTCATGACGGAAAAGCTGCCTTCGGGCATCAGGAACCACACTGCAATAATTGCCATAGCGGCAATAAGACAGATGGGAGTCAAAAGTTTGGTGAACTTGCATCGCGTCTTCCTCAGTCTCGGTTCGGTAATCATATTGACTGGGATGAAGCCATGCAAAAAGGATTGATCAACCCTTCTCATTATATTTCTATCATGCCACCTGACGATATTGAGTTTAAGGCGCAGTTGGTTCTGGATGCGGGCTGGACGAATATTCCTCCTGCGGTATTCCCTCATAAACCTCATATTCAGTGGCTCGACTGCAACAATTGTCATCCAGACATTTTTAACATCAAGAAAAAGACGACAAAGCATTTTGAGATGATTCGAATACTGAATGGCGAATTCTGTGGAGTATGCCATATGACGGTAGCCTTTCCCATGAGTAATTGCAAGCCCTGTCACCCTGGGATAAAACGTTCATAATGAAAAGATCTTTAGGAATAATTTTATTTCTGCTGGTCGCTGCATTTTCGCTCTCGCTTTTTTTTGCCGCTATTCCGTCAACGAGGTTAGTTATCCAGGATGTCTATGCCCAGGAGTGGAAGGACGAGTTCGATGACATATGTGGAAAAACCCAGAATGCGATGAATCTCTCGCCGGATGAGTTGAAATCTCTCATTGACCGGTGCAACAAGCTCAGAGCACGTATTGAGCAGCTTGAAGAGTCGCAAAAAAAGGTCTATCTAAAGCGGCTCAGCCTCTGCCAGGACCTTTTTTCTTTTGTACTGCAGTCAAAAGAAAACCAGTAGTCAGTTTTTGTGGCAGATCTTTGATTGTCCCTATCTAGCGGCAGATCGTTTTTTTTGATACTTTAAGGGTGTATGTATTGTCGATCCCTTGTATGTTACTGAAAGGGGTACCAACAGATGTGTCCTTGTTATCCAAAACGGCATATGCATATCTGCTGACCCCTGAGATGGCATGAAGAACGTTTGCAATTAAGGTTGCTGTGATGTTTGAGAGGAGAAAGAGGACGGATAGCAGCAATACTTAAGATCAGGATGAAGAGAACGTAGACCCTTTGTTCTCGATTGTTCTGAAGTGCTGTTCGAAAATCCTCCTGAAATGGAAGCCGTAGATAGAGAACGTTATGGCAAGAGGGAAAAGCCGGGGTCTCCCGAAGAGAGACCAGAAGAACAGCCTCCAGTAATGGAAGCGTTCCTTGTTCAGAAGACCAAGCACGACTACAGATTTGACTGTGGCCTTTACATAGCCCCATTGCATATGGAACATCTTTTTCTGCTCAGGATGATACTCCTTCAGAAACTGAAGGACCCGGGCGTAATAATTTCTGGGGGAATAGATGCTGTCGATGATCTTCTTGTATCCGGTCATAAGGCTTTCATAGTTCATCTTGGGGATGAAGTTAATTGAAAAGTCTGTGTTATCCCCGGACACGGCATTCATCAGCCGGTTCTCGGTGATAAGGCAGTCATAGAGCTTAGTGCCACGTGGCGCCTTAAGGAGTCCGACCATGGCGGTAGCTATTCTGCTCTCCCGGATAAACTCGATCATCCTTTCAAAAATCGTTGCCGGATCCTTATCAAAACCTACGATAAAACCGGCCTGCACCTCAAGGCCGAACGACTTTATCTTGCGGACGCTGGTTATGAGATCACGGTTTCTGTTCGGGATATTGGTGCATTCGTGCAGACTCTCTTCATGCGTTGTTTCGATACCAACAAAGACAGTTATAAATCCGGCCGCGACCATCATTTTTATGAGTTCCGCATCATCAGCCAAATTAATGGAAGCTTCGGGCAAAAAGAAGAACGGGTGGTTATTCATCGTCATCCACGCAATGATCCGGGGTAGTATTTCCGTCTTCAGCTCTGTCCTGTTGCCGATGAAGTTATCGTCGACAAAGAAGACTCCGCCCTTCCATCCCAGGGACAAGATCTTCTCCAGTTCCGAGATAATCTGGTCTGGTCTTATTGTTCTGGGTATACGTCCGAAGAGAGAGGTGATATTGCAGAATTCACAGTCAAAGGGGCACCCCCTCGAATATTGAATATTCATGGAGGCGTAATGTTTCGTCTCGATGAGCTCCCAGAGCGGCATCGGAGTGGTTGTTATATCTGCCCGCGGAGCAGCAGTATAGCGTCGCTCGGCATGACCTGACCGCAGGTCAAGGAGAAATGGCGGAAGCGTCATTTCAGCTTCATTCAGCGCAAGATGGTCGATATCCGGGAACTCTTCCGGATCATTGGTAAAAAGTGGGCCGCCGGCTATAACCCTTACGCCGAGATACCGACATCTGTCGAGAACAGTCTTTACAGATTCCCGTTGTATAGACATCGCGCTGATAAGGACATAGTCCTCCCAGGCGAGATCTTTGTCGCTAAAAGGGTGTACATTCCTGTCCACAAGCTTTTTTTCCCAGGCAGAAGGAAGCATTGCAGCTACGGTAAGAAGGCCCAAGGGTGGATAAACAGCTTTCTTCAAGATAAACTTTAACGCGTAGGAAAAACTCCAGGACGTGTCCGGATACTTCGGATATACAAGAAGAACTTCATGATATACTCCTTATGAACACAGAGGGGTAGTGCAGGGGCGTAAAACGATTCGATAAGGAGAGGAAAAGATGATATCGAAACATCGGAATCCAATCCTGACATACTATAATAGCGTAATGCTGATGACGAAAGCTTCTTCCCATAAGTCATGGAAGGGGTGTCGAAGAATGTACCGCCTGGGCATCAGGCGTGGTGGTGGAGAACGGCGTGTGACGATCAATCAGAGGGGAAGTCAGATAGCGCTGAAATAGGCTCCTGACATATCTGGTATAATTACAGAAAATATGCTTATCAATAGAAGTTGGGAAAATAAGTGTTGAGACGAAACTTTTTTCAAAATATGCAGCATAAGGGCGTGTTCCAATATTGCGCAAGGTTATGAAGCATGAGACAGCGATGGTAAGAAACTTGGCCGTATGGAGTATGCTTTTCTTGCTGATAAGCGGCTGCACGGTGCACGGCTCTCTGTCCGCCGGCCCAGGGAATTTGGCTGTCAGTTCACTTGAAAAAGATGACCCGGATAAATCTTATGGGGAAATCGTATTAGAAAAAATATCGGGGGGGAACTATAAGAGACGGCTTCTTGGCTGGATAGACAGGACGAGTTGAAAGGCCTGCATGACCGACCAGGCAGTTTCGCCTGGCACGACAACCGGTATGTGTGACAGCCTGCGAGATGGATTCTTCATGCTGAAGCTCACCTTCAAGAGCATGCCGAAAAAAAGTCCGGTCAAGATTATGTATGAAGTATTCCCTCGAAGTGGAAATGAACTCACTGCGCCACTTTTTGACTGGCGTTATGCCGCAGTATTCTCAGAGGCTTGTGAAAAGGATGGCGGTACGCCGCAGCAGGTTATTTCGACAGACGAAAGCCGGGTTTATTGCGAAAAAACCGGACTGCCCTATTGGGAGTTTATTGAGGGCTATGTCGATGTCCGACCTTTATACAAGGGGCCTCCGCTGAACAAAGAGTATATGGCACTATTCAGGGCCATTGCCAGTGTTCCACTGCTGACTGAAGAGAAGTGATTCCCTGAGGCGCTTATCGCCGATGCGATGCTCTAGATGATCTGCAGCTCGAGGAGTACCGTCGACAGATTATTTCGAGAAGAAATCATGGATACAGCATGGGTTAATGATGGAGCAGGGGGTCGACTGAAGGGGCAGAGCGCTTGACCTGAAAAGTGCCGCGATTCAGTTCGTTATTTCTTTCCTTTGATCTTTTTCCAGAAAGAGAGATCGCTGATCATGAGCCGGAACATGTCAGGTAACGACTTTTCCGAAACTTCCTTGCACCTGCAGTCATCCTCAGGGCTGTCACTCGTCTTAGGATGTTCACTGCCTTTTTTTTCAGGATGTACGTCCTTGATGTTTACCATGGTCCGATGACCTCTTTGCCTTTCAGAACCCATAGTCTATTTTAGCAGACTTACAAAGAAAGCGGTATGCCCAATTAAAAGCAGGAAAACTATTTCCATATCATGCATAGACGGTGAAGGGCTATGACACCGCTTGAAGTTGCTCTTATTTAAAAGGTAACGTATCATACTGTAATGGAAAAGGACATTATAGAACAGTGTATCAATGAGCTGGCCGAACTTTACGGGATACTCCCCGGTTACTGGGATATATTCGGTACTTGGCATGCGATAACTCTCGAAGCAAAAAAGGCGATACTGGCCGCGATGAAACTGAAGGTCGGCACAACAGAAGATATGGAGCGAGAGATTCATGAAAAGAGGGCAAAGACTTGGAAATCGCTTCTCGAACCGGTGTATGTGATCTCGGAACATGAACAGCCGCTGTCGTTGCCGCTCTTCATTCCTGCTGAAGAAGGTGCAGAAGGAAGAATTTCTGTTTCATGCACCATGGAAGATGAGCAGGGCATATCCCATAATACTCTCGTATCGGGAGATTCGCTCCACGTGTCCGAAGAGCGGATAATCGATGGACAACGCTATATCAAAGTAATACTGACCGACGAAGACAGAAGGGAGCCCGGTTATTATACATTAACAGTAACTGTACGCAATCATATCCCGGGGGCTGGCAAGCTGCAGAAGAATTCGAGCGTGATCATAGCGCCAGACACCTGCTACCTTCCGGAAGATAACGGTGAAAGAGGTCTCTGGGGACTTGCTGTAAACCTTTACGCTCTACGCTCTGTACGCAACTGGGGGGTGGGCGATTTTGGGGACCTTAAAGGTGTTGTCGAAAGTGTTGCCGGCCTGAGCGGCAGTTTTATCGGCGTAAATCCCTTGCATGCGATACCTAATACAAATCCCTACGGCTTAAGCCCTTACTCGCCGATCAGCAGACTGTTCAGAAATCTTATCTATCTCGATATCGAAGCCATAGCCGATGTTGCGGACTCGGCAGCAGCCCGACGTGCGATGCGGTCGAAGTCTCTCAAGACTGCGCTGCATGATCTCAGGGATGCACCGTACTTAGATTATGAGCGTGTTGCCGCCATCAAGACAAAAATTCTGGGTTATGCCTTCGATCATTTCCTTGTAGAGCATTATGGCAAGGAAACGGCAAGAGGGAGAGACTTCAGCAAATACCTGGAGAACGAAGGCGAGGCACTCGAATCGTTTAGCCTGTATTGTGCACTTCGTGATTATTTTGTGCAATCAGAACAGGTTTATTCCTGGCAGGCTTGGCCGGAAGCATATCGCGACCCTTCTGGCGAAGCGGTAAAACGATATCGAGAAGGCCATAAGAAAGAGGTGATGTTCCATTGCTATATCCAATGGCTGATCGACAGACAGCTTTCTGAGGTGCAGGATCTCTGCTGCAGTTCGGGGATGAGGGTGGGGTTGTATCATGACCTTGCTATAGGGGCTATCGGCGGCGGCAGCGATATTTGGCTGTATCAGGATATCGCGGGTGGAGCTGATGTAGGAGCGCCTCCCGATGATTTCAATCCGAACGGTCAGAACTGGGGATTCCCGGCGCTCATCCCGGAAATGCAGAAAGAGAGTGGGTATGAACTTTTCATACAGACCCTGAGAAAGAACATGAGGCACGGTGGGGCACTGAGGATCGACCATGCGCTTGGTCTTTTTCGCCTTTTCTGGGTGCCGTCAGAGATGTCACCTAAGCAGGGGGGGTATGTTCTTCAGCCGTCGATCGATTTTCTGAGGATCATAGCGCTGGAAAGCCAGAGGAATAAGACGATAGTTATAGCTGAGGATCTCGGCACTATTGATGAGCAATTCAGGAACATGCTGCAGCAGTTCAGAATGCTCTCCTACCGACTTTTTTATTTTGAGAGAAATTATCCCGATGTTTCCTATAAGCTGCCGGAGCACTATGCCCCCATGGCATTGTGTGCCGTTACAACGCATGATCTGCCGACGCTCTACGGGTATTGGGACGGTATCGATATCGAGGTAAAAAGCAGGCTTGGAATTTATCCCGATGACCGTGCGGAGCAACAAGACCGAATGGCGCGAAACAGAGACCGCGGTCTTATTCTTGCGGCTCTGAAAACGGAGAACCTGCTTCCTGGCGGAATTCCTGACGATCCTGCTCTCGTTCCCCGCATGACACCGCAGCTCTGCAGCGCGATCTACGGCTATCTGGCCAGGACACCCTGCAGAATGATCCTGGTAAGCCTTGACGATGTTATCGGGACTATGGACCAGCAGAACCTTCCCGGAACCGTTGACCAGCATCCCAATTGGGTGCAGAAAACCCCTCTGACAGTGGAAGAGGTCATTGGAGATGAGAGATTTCTGCACCTGAAGGAAATTTTCAGGAAACATCCAGAGTTGTGACCTGTAGAAGCTTAGCGTATCAGTATCGGATGGAGAGAATGACAAAGGCGGATGTGCCGTTTGGCCTGCTCACCGTAACATAGTCGCCCTCCGTCTTTCGCAGCAGGGCCTTTGCCATGGGAGAATCGATGCTGATAAAATTCCTTTTCAGGTCGGTCTCGTCGGCGCCGACGATGCGGAATTCAAAAACGTTTCCCTTTTCGTCCTCGATATTGATCCACGCGCCGAAATAGACTATTGAAGTGTCCGCGGGCTGCCGGTCAATGACTTTCAGCTCGCTCAGTCTCTTCGAGAGGTAACGGATGCGAGCGTCTATCTGTCGCAGCTGCTTCTTGCCGTAAATATATTCGGCATTTTCTGATCGGTCGCCCATTGCTGCAGCATCAGCGACCGCCTGTGTGACCTGCGGCCGCCTTGTCTTCCAAAGGAAGGAAAGCTCATCGCTGAGTTTCTTATATCCTTCAGGAGTAATATAGGGTGATCTTCTGTATGCAAGCATCGTCATGCTCCCTCTGCGGATCTCCGCCCAGGAACGTCCCACCTATGCGAAAGGTGCCGGCAATTCCTTTTCGAAAACATCCGTCTGGATCGTATGGTATACGATGCCATGATTACTCCGGCGGCGGCTATATTACACCCTCTTAACGTGGGAGAAACATTCTCTGAATAGTCTGCCGCTCTGTTGATGTAATATGGCTTCCATGGCCAATTGTTCGATTATTCTCTACTGACGACGTATCTGTAGCCGTCCTGTCGGATATACTGAAGTATACCCTGCTGAGCCGATTATGTCATGCCTTGCTTCATCGTCCGGATTGCGGCGTGCTGTGAAAGAGCGTACAATATCTTTGATGATCTGCTGGATGATACGAGATGTGTGAATTCTGTACCGAACACGGTGAAGGCAAGGTCTGGTACAAGAACGCTGCCAACTATGCGAATGATCTGCTCTCTGACCTGAGTCGTCGAAAATATATCGAAAAGTTTCTCACCGTTGCATTCTCCGATGGTTTTCGGACCCTCGGCAGACTGGAGACTATCTTCCGCAGGAAAGGGCGACTTCCTAAGGCAGTGGAAAAAGCCCTTGTTGCCAAGGCGAAAGCAGAGCATTTCGGTCAGGTGCTGCCTATAGAAGAGATTGCCGAGGTGGTGAGAAAGGCCAAGACGGTTGTGCGCATGCCCTGTGCCTGTCGCTGGGACTTGAAAAGGAAGGAGGAGCGATGCTGCTATGCTGTGAGTTACGGTCCTGAGGCATGGTATGAGAGTATCGACATGAGCTACTTTGGCAAGGCATCTGCGGAGGGTCTAGAATCCGTAGCCGCCGACGTTGCGGTGAGCCAGATGGAAGAACTGGAAGAACAGGGCGCTGTGCACACCATATGGACGATGATGACGCCATTCATCGGCGCCATATGCAACTGTTCTGCTGAGGGATGTCTAGCGCTAAGAACCATGTCTCATATAAATGTCGAAACCATGGCAAGGGCTGAGCATGTAGCCAGGGTCGATCCGTTGCTCTGCAATGGCTGTGGTCTCTGCGATACCGCATGTTGTTTCAGAGCAATCGAAAGTATCGCACTTGAAGGACGCTCGCTCTCTTTTGTTAATGCTCATAAATGTTTCGGCTGCGGCCTCTGCCGCAGGGTCTGCCCTGTTGCAGCACTGTCACTGATCCCGAGGTGATGGGCTACGGTCTTTTGTATAAGGAAAGATTGCCGGTACGCCTGAAGAAGGCAAGTTCAACAATAACCAATGCAAGGAGGACACAACCATGCGACTGCGCGACATGATTCTCTGGACAGTCATCATTATAGCGAGTCTCATCCTGTCACAGGGCACAGCACTTGCTGAAGAGAAGACTGCATTCAACTCTGATCTGAGCATCAAGGAAAACTTACTGGTGAATGTTGGCAAGCGCATTTCGCTCAGGACGGAGTCTGGAGAGACTATCGATGGCACCATTGCAAAAGTGGGGGACCATAATGTGCATATTGCAAAGCTCACAGGAAAAGAATTCTATGACACAATCGTCCGCATTGAAAAGATAGAATCATTTACCTTCAGGGCCCAGCGATAGTTCAATAACAGGGGCAGGGGCGGCATCCAACTTCAACACCAAAGTACGCTGGGGTGTTTGAATAGTGCGTCTATGATGAGATGGAGAGATTTCAAAGCCTGCAGTTGGGAGAGTATCGCATATGTTATCGTGAAGGACGCCTGTCTGCTGATTTGAGACAACGGTTTCCATGGGAAGATTATGATGAACTGCCGGATGCCGGTATTATCAGGGGCGATATATTTCTTTTGTGGGAACAGATGCTGCCTCAATAGGGGGGTGGACTGTTATCAGGAGGGAGAGCGGCTCCCAGACATGATCATGTGTTGACTAATCTTACAGTCTGATTGATAATACACGATCATCATGCTCACATTTTCTCTGCAATCCGGCAGCAACGGTAACAGTATTTATGTAGAAGCGGGTGGACTGAGGCTCCTCTTTGATGCAGGGATAGACGGCATCCAGGTCGAAAAGAAGCTGGCTGCGCGGGGACGTTCGATCCGCGATATTGACGCTGTCATCATTTCCCATGATCATGGTGACCATATCCGGCATGCCGGCATCTATCAGCGTAAGTTCGGTATACCTCTCCATGTATCCCGAAAGACCCTGGCAACTGCAGAGAAAAGGCATCCCATCGGCAGACTTCATGATGTGCATCATTTTTATCCTGGCGGCTATATAGACTTCGGTACCGTTAGGGTCCATGCCATTCCCACGCCGCATGACAGCGTCGATGGATCAGTTTTCATCATTTCCTCTGGGGGAAAGCGCCTCGGCATCATGACTGACCTTGGACATGTCTTTGATGGGTTGGAAGAAGTTATATCGACCCTCGATGCAGTTTTTATCGAGAGCAATTATGATCCTGACATGCTCGCTCGGGGTCCCTATCCCTCGTTCCTGAAGAAACGCATCACAGGGCCAGAAGGCCATCTTTCGAACGCCGAGGCAGCGGAACTGTTGAAGCCGGCGTTATCTGGGAGACTCAAGTGGGCGTGTTTAGCTCACCTCTCTGAGCACAACAACACGGCGTCTCTGGCAATCGCAGCACACCGGAAGTTCCTTCTGCAGCGGTTCCCGATCTATATTGCGAGCAGGTATGCTCCATCTGATATATTAAGAGTCTGATTGTGTTGAGGGTTCGGTCTCTCCCTATCGTTGCGGAAGTGCATGCCTTTGACAAGATCGTGTGAGATATGAGACAAGCAACCGTCTATAAACAATCTCGTTGCCTCCCTCGACAATAAATTATCGATGTGATACTGACATTCGAATAGGGTAGTCACCCCAGCCGCACTCTAAATCTTCTTTTCACCGGCAGTCGAATGCGGTACAATCTGCTATATATATCATGCGTCCCGCTGAGTATTGCGCAGGTAGTGTCAAGGATCGCGGGAGAGAAGGGTGCAGACCAATGAAGCAGATCCTCAAAGAGTTGAATCCCAAGCGGAAGTTCACCGTCATACTCCTGATGATCCACTTCGTGGCACTCCCAGCAATATCGGTTACAACCTATGTGATTGTGAAGGAAAATGCTATCCGGGCCGTATACAATACAGGCCGGTTGTATCTGTCTGCCATAGGGTCCATAAAGCATTACGTGGCAGAGGAATTGCGGCCGGTCTTTTACCGGGAAATGCCCGGCAGGTTCATTGTTCAGGGGATGTCGCGCTCATATGTATCATCCCAGGTTGCAGCAGGGGTCATGCATGATCTCCCACATTATATCTACAAAAATGCCTCTTTAAATCCGAAAAAAAAACCTCAGAACATGGCCGACACCTTTGAGAGTGGCATCATAGAATTATTTGACCGAAACAGGATGAACAAGGAATGGCGAGGCCTGGTTGAAAAGGACGGAGAAGATTATTATGTCATTGCTCGCCCCGGTGTACCTTTCAGTTCTGATTGTCTCATGTGTCATGGCGACCCGCTGGCAGCCCCACCGGAACTGATAGCAGTCTATGGAACGACAGCCGGTTTTCATCAAAAAGAAAACGATCTTGTTGATGCGACGTTCGTGTATATCCCCATAGGGGTGCCCCTTGCTGCTGCGCGAAAGATCGTGGCCTTTTTTGTGGGAATCTATGTCCTCATCGGAACGGTGATCCTTATGGTGATCAACGTCAGGTTCTCTAAGCTCTATAACCAGATAGATGCGGAAAAGCAGCGGATCGAGAATATTAACCTCGAAGTCCTCAATATGAATCACGATATGGAAACGATGATTTCAGAGCGTGCCATGAATCTGCTGGCGCTCAGTGTGGCAGACCGGGTGAGAAATCCGGCAACAGCGGTGGCCGGTACGATAAAACGGCTCCTGAAACGGGAGGACCTTTCTCTTCCGGTCAGAGAGAAACTCTCATTTATAGTTCCCGAGGCGGATAATCTCGAAGCCATTGTGAGCGACTATGAATCGATCCTGAAGACGCGACATATCATGTTCAAGATGGAAGACCTGAATGAGATGATGGAAAGTATTTTGCCGCTTGTAGAAGAGGAGCGCAAGATCAGAGATATTACGATAACTCTAAAGCTGTCGGAAACGCCTCCTCGATGCATGGCAAACAGGCAGCTTCTTAGGGTGGCAATCCTCCATATTCTGAAGAATGCCGTGGAGGCCGCACCCGAGGGAGGGAGTGTAACGGTCGAGACAGGTGTTGAAGAGGATCGCATTTTTATCAGCGTGGCAGATAATGGTAAAGGTATTTCTCCTGAGAATATGAAAAAGATATTCGATCTATTCTACAGCTTGAAAAGACGCAGAATAGGGATGGGCCTTCCCATAACGAAGCAGATCATTGAAGAGCACCGGGGGATCATAACCGTAGAAAGCACACCGGGAAGGACTATTTTCAGGCTCTCCTTTCCCTCCCGCTGGTCTGAAAAAGAACTTGCGGACACATCACCGTAATATTGGTTGCACCATTGGTGTCAGCAATTAATGTGAGGGATTGAAGGTATTCTCTCGGATATACACGGCAGGGATTTCACTCATCTTAGTACGGATTGCATCGCGAGGCATAGGGCAAGAACGCGAAACATTTGTGGTAGAGACATGTTTGGCTTGAAACATACCTGACCAGATTTTGAGAGAATAGCGATGCGCGGTATAATAAACAATGTCTGTTGGAGAATAGTCTTCTCGAAGCATCTGGGCAGGACCGTCCCGATTTTTGGGATGCAGCAGCACATATAATACTTTCAAAGGAGGATTTTGATGATGACTGCAAAAAGATTCGACGGTGGCCGCAGGCAGAGGATAATAGTGTTCGGTATGGTTATCGGGATAGTGATCCAGCCCTTTCTTGCCCTTTATGGATATCTTGTCGGGAAGGCATTTGCAGTAAACCAGCCGCCTGCCAAGTCTGAAGTCACCTGCCCCTATATCGGCGATGCCGAGGCTATAGCCGAAGGCAGGAAACTCTTCGACCGGAACTGCGCAGAGTGTCACGGGGACGGAACCGGAGGCAGTGGACCCGACCTTACGGACAATGACTGGCTCTGTGGTGGCTCCGATGCCCAGATTTTCTCGACCATTTCTAACGGCCGACCGGGGGGCATGCCGTCGTGGAGCAGTGACCTGAAGGACGACGAGATCTGGAAGATCGTAGCTTTTATCAGAAGCCTAAAGAAACAATAACGGCTTCTTATAACGAGGCATGGAGGGAAGCTCGGTGGGTGTTCATGCTGCGAATTGCTCATATGAGCCGTGCTATGGCTAAGGCGGTACGCCAGGTCGCTCCCTATCTGAATCTTCTAGTATTTGTTTGCCTTGCTTTTCTTCTCCTTGCGTCGGCTGCGGATGTGGAACTCGCCTATTCCGCGGTGATCATACAGGTGCTCCTGGGAGGGTTCATCGGCGGTGTCACTAACAGAATCGCCATTACGATGTTATTCGAACGGCGGTGGTACCTCCCTGGTTCTGGAGTCCTTCTGAAGGAACACTACCGGATCATCCATTCCCTTGCCCGGACTGTTGAGTCCCACCTCATTAACAGCGAAATGATACAGGAAGAGCTTCGGAAACTGCTTCAGCCGGTAAAGATAGAGAAGGCCGAAAAGATTCTGAATAGCCTGATCGATGAGTTTCGTGATGATGTTATGGAGTACCTGAGATCGGATAAGGTCCGTAATGAGATAACCGGCGGCCTCAGAAGCAACCTGGGGTTCCTCGGAAAATTTCTGAATGTGACGGGTATCAAGGAATATGAGGAGATGACCGATACCATCCTCGCGGAGCTGGGATCGCGGCTGTCCGGGTTTAAGATATCAAGACAGATGCTCGCAAAGACTATTCAACGTATAGGAACATTGGAAGATTTTCTCTTTATGCCGCGTAATGAGATCCTGATGAAGCATTATGCGACAGAAAAATCTTTAGTGCAGTTGCTGTTCGAGAAAATTAATATCAGAGAAATGGTGGTCGACCGACTTTCCACATATGAGCCTGCGCAGGTGCGCGATATCATCGAGGAGAATATCCGTGCTCATCTGGTTTGGCTGGAAGTCTTCGGTGTGCTCCTCGGTATGCTCTTTACCGGAGGTCTTCTGCTTATCATGGGTGCATTTTCCCGCTGACAAGGAGTATTCCCGCGCATGTCAGTGTCGTAGGCCGCCACTGAAAAGCCTTTTTTGTCCATCAAGCGAAGTCTCGCATGCTTTCTAAAGATTGGGGGATTTTTCCGAAGCCCTTTTCCTTACATCAGCAGGCTCTCTATATCTGGCGGCGAGAGATAGGCCTAAGGCGCGAGCCAGGCGAGAAGATACAAACAAAATCGCTATTTCAGCGTGATATGAAAACCGAAAAACGTACGGAAATCAGGGGAAGTTTTCTTTTGAGCAACATCATCAAGCTCTCCCTGGCTGAAATCGAAAAAGGCATCGAGGTTCTGAGCCAAAGGTACGCTGATCGCATGGGAGGTCTCACTTTTTCCGGTCTTTTCCTCAGCTGAACTCTTCCCGTAAACAGCAGGGCCCACCGCAGCAAGATGAAGGAATGACACTGCAGTATTCTGGTCCTCGGACTGTGGTCCTGCTAACCCCTCGGAAGGAAGGGAGAAAAATACTGCTGCCAAAATCAAGAGCGGGAGACAGAGAGATAAAAGTATTTTATTACTAACCATATATAATTATAATCGTACGGTCGCACGTATTACCATTAAATTTTCTTCATTTTTCTGCTGATAGATGACAGTGCCGGCATGCGCCCTTGACGCCTTGCGAAAATCATGATAAATAGGGTTACATATGGTGACATGAGGGAATATATTACCGTTGAGGAGGATAAGAATGGCGAAAATAACAAAGAAGGAGCTCTTAAATCTGCTGAACAAGGACCTCGGCCTTGAATATACTGCGATCGTGCAGTACACTCAGCATCAGGGAACAATCAAAGGCGCTATGTACCAGAGCATCCAGAAGGAGCTGGCCATTCATGCCCAGGAGGAACTCCAGCATGCGATCATCCTCGCATCACAGATCGATTATCTGGGTGGTATTCCGACGGTCTCTATGCCGCCGGCAAAGGTCTCAAGGGACAGCGTAACCATGTTAAAGCAGGATCTCGCCGGAGAGAATGACGCCATTGCTCGGTATATCCAGCGGATCCGGCAGGCGGAGGAACTGAACCGATATCATCTTGCCCAGCAGCTGAGGCTCATCCTTGCCATGGAGCAGGAGCATGCCATGGACCTCGAGCAGGCATTAGGAAAGTAGTGGATGAACGAGCAATGTCCAAAGAAAAGTATATATCTCGTATAACGCTTCTCGAGGTATCTGTCAGTTAAAAGTACATCAGTTTTCGCTCCAGATCGGTCGAGTGTGAGATACGCTTAGCCTCGTCTAGGGTTATGACGTCATCCCTGCAGAGTTGGATCAGATGCTGGTCCATGGTCTGCATGTGATATTCATCACGCCCTTTTTCGATATACTGTTCTATCTCTTCGAGATGATTGTCACGTATGCAAGCCTTGATGGTCGAGGTGACGTGCATGACTTCCAGGACCGGCAGTACGGATTCACCGCTCTTGTTCCTCACCAACCGCAGCGAGATTGTTGCCAGGAGTATTTCAGCCAGCCTGTGGCGGATGTTTTCCTGCGCGTCGGGGGGGAAATGTCCTACGATCCGGTTGATGGTCGAAGCGGCATTATGGGTATGGAGGGTTGAGAGCACTAGATGTCCTGTCTCTGCTGCTTTAACGCACGAGTCGATGGTCTCGAGGTCGCGCATCTCCCCCACCATGATGACGTCGGGATTCATGCGCATGGCTGCCTTCAGCGCTCCGCTGAAACTGTCGGTATCAATGCCTACCTCACGTTGGATGATGCAGCTCTTACTGGAAGTGAAAAGAAACTCAATGGGATCTTCGATCGTGATGATATTGAACTGAAAATTGTCATTAATATACCGTATCATAGATGCTAGCGTAGTGGATTTTCCGTTCCCGGTAGGTCCGGTTACGAGGATCAGGCCATTCGGCGCCTGCGTGATCTTTCCCAGGACCGGTGGAAGATTCAGCTCTTGAAATGAACCGATATGGTGAGGTATGACGCGCATCACAATGCCGATATTGCTGCGCTGGCGGAAAATGCTCACCCGAAAACGTCCCACGTCCGCCAGCGTAAAGGAAGTATCGAATTCCTTCAGGTTCTCGGGCATACTGCGTCCGTGCTGCTCCATAACAGTCGCAGCGATGAATTCCGTGTCCTTATTCGACAGACTGTTGAGTTTTGATCTGATCAGATGACCCCGTGCCCTGAACATGGGGGGGTCTCCCACTTCGAAATGGATATCCGAGACCTTTTTCTCAAATGCTATCTGGAGGATCTGGGTAAAGGTTGCACTGTCCATCGTTGTTCCTTTCGCGATTTCCTGACACTGCCCCAGTCTGTCAGGGTTATTGCCTCTGTTTCGTCATTAGTATCTGTTGGCGGTATGCAGCATTTTCCAACACCAAGCCCGCATACCGTGCCTGAATCCAGAATATTTCAACGGACACCGGTGGTACATTTTTCTTCCCGAAATCCCCATAGATCAGGGCCTTTACCTGGCCGAAGCTCTTCAGCGGAAGAAGGAAGATCGTCTGCCGGAGAGGTCTGCCGATTTCTGCGAAAAGATGCTCCTGTAAAACCTCGTCATCGCTTTCGCCGAAGAACGGTTCTCCCCCTTCGATGACGTCGCGGAATACAGAGTAGCCAGCCAAAGGGATCCGCATCATCACATCCGGTCCAAGGCCGTCATTTTTTTCTGATATCACACCGAACGAGCGGTCTACGGAGAGGTCTTCAGGCCGTACCGAAAAGAGTATCGATCGTTCAAATACCTGAGATGTCGACTGGAACAGCAAGTCGGCAACGTCACGAAGCTTATCACGGGTCTGCAAAGACCTGAAAAACTCCAGAAGCTGCGGTGTTCCATAGGTCCCCGAAGAAATGGCAGTTTCATGCAAGAAGAAGCTCCGGGCAAGCATTCTGAATGACTCCAGAAACATGATCATGTCCGCTATGAACTGTTGTTTGTCACCTACTTTATGCGGCCTCGGAATGACCACCTGCATACCCTCCCGAAAGGAGCGCAGCGTAAAGTCATAATCCTGCGCAGCTGCGAGCTGAATCATGCGAACGCCCTGATATCTATTCCGTATCCTGAGCTGCAGTGCCGTAATGCTTTCTTTATTTCCACTGCCGAAGCTTTCCGGCGAATCGATAACAATTGATGGTATGACGTTTATGGCTTGACACCGGCTGACAATGCGGACGAGTTCATCTTCTTCGCGGGTGGCAAAAACCAGGATCCCGTCGTTCTTGCAGATAGTCATGGCAGCGTGTGTCAGAAGCGCGTCCATACTGAAGAGGATGAAAGCTCTGCTCGAGCCCTCCTGTTGAGAGGTACTTTTGGCAGTTATGGCATGGGCAGACGCTGTTTTCAGGAATGCAACAAACGATTCTTGTCCATCAGCAGGAAAATCGGTCAGGATCTCACGGATTTTTTGCCGATGTATTTCCTCAGGGTCGAAGATCTCGGTCAGAGCTATGGACGGGGGTATCCTGTTCTCCAGCTGATCGAGATCTGCAAGCCCCAGTATGTCGGCAGTTATAGACGAATTATTTCCTGCAGCAATTACCGTTTCTGCTGATGGTAGCACATCTGCAAAGATCGTGTCATATGAGGCAACCTTCTGGCCGGACTGTTTATCACGTTCTCTCTCGTCAAAGACGCGTAGAGCATCCATCAACACCATCTGGGCGTCAAGACTGGTCTCCTGCTCCATCTCTCCGGGGTGATAGCTGCAGTCAGGGGAGACGTCGATGGCTTTGTCATCGAAGACAAAGGTGCCCGCTGTCCAGCTGATCAGCTCGACGATGGTTATTTCGATCAGCTTTTTGAGCCCCTTAAATGCAGCGTCGTTCGTTATCTTACCGCTCTGCACAAGAGTCCTGAGCAGTGGTTGCCTATCTTTTCCGGCCTTTTTCTGGACTTCAAGCGCTTCTTTAAGATCATCAGCGGAGATAGCATGCATCTTTACCAGCACGGTACCGATCCGAACGCGGTTGCTGAGATGGCTGGCCCCGACAAGATATCCGTTGCTGAATATGATCCGGCTTTCTCCTCTGTCACCAGTTACGGTAAGGGTGCCGGACTTCCGAGTTGTATGTATCAACTGAATGATGTCAGCGATATGTAATTGTGATAAATCTCCGGTCAGTGCCATGGCAAAACCATTTGTAACAAATCTTTCATAACAGCATGAAAAGCATAGCATAACAGGACGGTACGGGTAAATCCGCGCTGGATAGCGCGTGCCGGTGGCGGACGGTCTGCTTCAGGGCAGAGCAGTACTACGCTTCCTAGTCGCATCATGATTGTCCCCATACGACGGATAAGCTGAATGTAAGGCGGCCCGGAAGATGCTCTTTCTTCTGACCTCGGACTGCAAGAAAATTAGCATATACTCATGTGAACAGATGACCTGGCAATATGTTGCTCAACGAAAGCAATTCCTCGGTTCTGTTGAGCTTGCAATAGCGGTTTTCTTGATATGGCGAGAATGTATGAGGTTGTTTCCGCAGAGAGCGATTTCTGGATGCAGCTATCGCTTGCGGAGGAAGATCATGCGAGGCTGTCACTTGCCGCTGATCTGTTGCAGGTGACGGGAGGCTGTCCTCAATTCGTTATCAGCTGGCCGCATATGTCTCGAGGACCCCTTCCTTTATCGGACAATTTAGAGATCAGTTATGGGAACGGTCATTCAGTCTGATTGCATGCCTGGAGATGGATCTCAGGCTGAGTAATACGACGTAAGAAAGCATTGATTTGAATTGTCGGAACGCAGGGATCTGCTGATTCACAACCGAAAGGGGTATCCCCTGCCGGGCTGAATTTCAGTGTATCCCATTCCGTGTTGTCCCTGCGGGGATGGCCCGCTCATATACATCCTTATCCAGTAGTTCAGTTATGGCTTGCTGCCCGTCGAGCGATCAGAAAAAAGCGTCTTCACAATGTTCAGCTTCTGCGGTAGAATAATAATGGAAGGTCGTTATGGATGTAACACTTGAAAGAATCGACCGACTGATCGTGATGGCGCTGGAGCATCTTGACCACGTCAGGGGAACAGAGTCCGAACGATACGCAGAGAACATGCTCGAATCACTTGTCTGCCAGAGGGAACGGTACACCTATTATTTGAGCCTTCTTAACTGAGAGTACTGTGCATCCTGCAGTGCGGCATTCTCAGGTATGTGGACCATCCACCTGTGTGCAGCGCTGCGAACATCATCTCTGCTTTCCCTCGGTTCCAGGAGTTTTATTGGCTGATAATGCGGCGCCGCTTATTCAAGAGATTCTTGATGCGCATGGGGGCACAGATCTCTGGTCTCGTCTGCACCGACTGGATGTAGAGCTCTCCGTGCGGGGATTCCTCTTTACGGCGAAGCATCGGAAGATTCTTGATCATGCAAGGGTGCAGGCGTACTGTCATCAGCCGTTTTTCCTTTTCCTCGATTACCCCAGCCTGCGCATGAGCGGCGAATTTTCCGGAGAGGCTGAAGTCCGTATACGGGACGCTGACAATACTTATTGTGAAAAAGCGCATACAGCCGCGGGCTGTGTTCGGACATCCCCGCAGGATACTATGGTGGGATGATCTCGACTTTCTGTATTTTGGAGGATATGCAACCTGGAATTATCTGGTCACGCCTTTTATCTTTCTGCAACCGGGATTTTCCTTCGTTTATATGGGCCAGCAACGAAGCGAAAGGGGGAAGTTCACCTGTCTGAGCGTGACATTTCCGCATAATATACCTACGCACTGCCCTACGCAGATATTCTATTTTGACCAGGATATGCTGCTACGGCGGCTTGACTATACTGCGGAGGTAGTCGGCCGTTGGGCACACGCAGCCCACTTCTGCGACGATTACCGGAAATTTGGCGGGCTTAAGGTTCCTACGCGTCGTCGTGTGCGACCGCGTATGTTTGGCAAGGTGTTAAGCATACCGACGCTGGTTGAACTGGATATCCACGAGGTTCGGTGTATTATGAACACTTCTCCCTAAAATCATGCGATCGTGGAATCCTGTCTTTTGCCTGATCCGAATTATCGTGGTATTAAAGAAGATAGCGAGCTTGATTATGAGAGAATGTCCCCGTTGTGGGAAGCGCTTTACCCTGCTCCAACGCGTAACCGGTGAAGCTAGAGAACATGTCATGAAGTGTACCATTGCCGAGAAGAAGAAAGATCTCGCCTATCTTGCCGGAACATGCCGCGGCTGTCCGGCAAACTGTTTTGAAAAGGGCGATTTTAGCAGTAAGGAATAATCATAAGCTGTCCCTTCTGCATTCGGATCTTCTAAGCATAATCTGCTGGACGCGTAATCGCGCAATGGCATCCTGCAGTAGTCTGCGGGTGCGCTCAATCAGCGCTGATAAGTTGTATGCCCGGCTCCTGAATGGCGATACGGCGTTTTTTGTACAGGGAGCCTATTGCCTTTTTGAATGTCTTCTTACTCATCCTGAACACTCTGTAAATGTCATCACAAGGACTTTTATCCGTTACCGGAATAAACCCGCCGCTGGCCCGTAATATTCCGATGATCTTTTCCGCTTCTGCCTCGATCTGCGCATATCCCGAAAGCTGGAGACTGAGGTCTATCTTTCCGTCATCGCGTACTTTCTTGATGAACCCCGGTATGCGTTGCCCCTTCCTGAGCGGCTGGAAGACCTCGTTCTTGTAGAGTATGCCCCATCGGACATTATCGATGATAGCCTTATAGCCGATCGCAGTCTGGCTGCAGATCAGCAGCTCCACCATTTGCCCCTCGAGGAAGGTTGACTTTTCTTTGTTTATGAAGCGGTCCAGTCTCGCAGAAGCAACAATGCGATGGGAGTGTTGCTCCAGATGCACGCAGACGATGTATGATCTGCCTTCTTCCATCTTCTCTTTCTGTTCACTGAACGGCACGAGTAGGTCCTTTTTCAGTCCCCAGTCAAGGAAAGCTCCTACAGGAGTCACGGAAGCCACCTTCAGCAGCGCACACTCGCCGACCATGGCATAGGGCCGTTTTGTCGTAGCAAGGAGCTCACCCCCAGCACCAGGGAAGATAAAGACACCTATTTCATCTGCGGTCATCTGCATCTCCCCTGCATAACTGCGCGGCATGAATATCTCGCCGCGTTCTTTTCCATCGAGCAAGATACCGGCAGCTGTTCTCTCGATGATCCGCAGCCTGTTGATTCTTCCTATCTCCACCGTGGCAGCTGAACGCTTCCTCTGTTCAGATGCCGTTACTATCTCCCTCTGCCGCCTGCTACCCATTGTCCTCCGGCGATTCACGGGAAAAGGGCCCCCTGATCCTTCCGTAACTGGACAAGGCACTCTTCCGGCAGAAAGAAGATATTTTTGAAAACCCTGTTCATTACCGCGATTAGCTGGCGGAATTTATATGCCTCATGATGGGAGTCTCCCTTCTGTTCCGATACGCGCCAGCTCTCTTCATCCGAAATGCGCAATTCTACGCCCAGCGTGTGCTGCTGGGTTTTCTTGCCAATTCTATCCCTTTTTGCATAGAGAGGTGTGCCCGGGATCATAATGTTGTTTGTCGCTGCTGTCCGATGGATCGGTAGCGAAAAGGCTATCTTGCACTGGAACTTTCTGTGTCCCCGCGAAGAGTGGAGGTTTTTCGCTGCGTTAATGCTCAGCGCTTCATAGAACTTCCTTGCATGGGCGAGCAGTTCCTCTTCACCGGGAACGGCATCGCGGCCCTCACTCCGGGCAAGGCTTATCACAAGCCTCTGCACAGCTCCGACCATGCTTTCCGGATCTTTGAACAGTGTCTGGGTTATGGAATGCGAGGCGGTGTTTTCCTGGAGGATGACGCCGCGTTTCTGCAGCGCATGAAAGAGCTTCAGCGTATCGTCCTTGCTTCTGAGAATGAATGTTATGGCGAGGATATCGCGAATATCATATGCTTCTCCTTCCAGGTCTTTTCCCAGTTTGGTGAACATGCTTTCGGGACTTTTCAGTCTGGCCTTGATCTCTGCTATGTCTACCTCTACGCCGTCACCACTGTTGAACACCAGGAAGTTCTTTTCAGCATGGAAGACCACCGACTCATTCAGTTTTTGAAAGAACGATGAGATCTTGACGAATGCCCGTTGGGCTGCCTCGCTGTCAGGTATATGCAGCGGATGTTCCCAGTCGTAATGGTATAAATCATCGAGACTCTGCCCCTGCATTTTGAGAAAAAAACCCAGTTGAGCGTAATCGGCAATGTCCTGGCTGTCCTCCTCGACCGACTTGATGAGGTGGCCCATCTTCAGCATGGAGCAGGCGGTCTGCTGCCACGCAGAAGGGACTTCTTCGTGGCTACCGTTATGTCCGTAAAAGACATGCGGATACTTTCGCGATGAAGCAAGAAGAAAGAGGTGCCGGGGGTCTTCGCTGACAATCTCCCTGAACTGTTTGCTCTGCAGAACTGATGCGGTTTGGTCTATGGCCTTCAGGCACTCCCGGTAAAGACCGGCATTGGGAGAGTTGATCGCGAGAAGTCCTTCAAGCTGGTTTTTGACAAAGGGGAACAGCCAGATCAAAAAATATTGGTAGACCTTTTCGATATACTTCTGAGCTCTTTCTCTTTCGCTCTTCATGAGCTGACCATGGAGAGCGTCAAAGCCCCGATTTGCCATCATTTTGGTCGCCTGGCTGAGTGCCTCGCTATAGTTTTCCGTGCGCAGCAGGAGAAACGGGGTCATCTCGGTCCTGTCAAGGACAGAACCGAAGATCTCATGGTGCAGTTCATGTTTCTGTGATGTCAGTTCCATAGGCGGTTTCAGCAGAAGTTCATCTCCAGGCAATTCTTCAGCCTGTTCTGCCTTCGGATATTATAGCTTAATTGTTTTGAGGTAGACGATGCGGTTTCTTTGCGGTCTTTTGAGATATGAGAAAAACCACGCAGAAAGAGGAAATTGCAGAGTAGCATTTCCCTGTGAACGGCGATTATGTAAGAGTCGTGGAATGATAAATACACGGCAACGAGAACGGTAAGCGTGCTGTCTGCCTCAGGGCTGGTCATGCCATAGCTTCTTTACGTCGGGGAGAATAAATTGCTGCATAGACAGTAAAAATCGCAGCATCAGCAGGGAGAATACCCGCTCCTTGAAGAGAGGGCAACACGTAACCACGCGTCCCATGATGTCGTATCTGCCGTATCCCCTGGGCGACGGAATGCAGTTACATAGGGCTCTTGAGACCCTACACGCCGGCATAGAAAAGACCCATGCAGCAGTTCATGAGGTAAGGATCAGGGTCCCCAAGAACTCCGGCCGTACTGACTAAGTTGTGCGTATGGATACGCAATTTAATGGAGGTTTCGAAGCTTGCGGGGACAGCACACGCCGGCTATCAGAACAACATGCTCACCCTCACAAAAAAAGTCCTCTATGACTGTGTGAACTGGCATAAATGCTCAGGGAATACTGAATCCGGGTCCGAAGAAAACAAGAGCGCTGCCTCGATGCATGCAGCTAGGATCTGCAGAACTTTGTGACGGGATATTGAACTGAATGCGGGAAGATCTTTATGCCGGGGTACAGAGGATCTCGAGCTGTTTCTGAAGATCAGACGGAGAGAGGTCATCAGATAACTTGGTATTCGACAGCGAAACAGCATTGATCCGCTTCACAATGCCTTTAACAGCAAACCCGACCAACTCCTCGGGCGTCATGTCACCGGGATTTTCGATGAGCAGCGGCTCAGTGTACCACCCCTCCTTCGTGGGAGCTATTCCGGCACAGCCGATGTTACAGTAATGCTCTTTCGGTATGGCTCCTTTTGCGTGTGCGAGGGTACAGAGATCGTACTTAACCAGCTGGAGACCGCTCACGATAGGGTTTGATCCGAGGCCGAGTCGGCCTTTCATCATCGGGAGGAACCGCGTGACATTGATGCCGGAACAATAGATCAGGACATCCCTGCCCGCTTGTTTATCAGACCGCACAACAATATAGAAATAATCGTTCTTAAATTCCACTTTTTTCATTTGCTAAAGTATACCATGCCTCCAGATGCGAAGTCTTCTCATATGTAGAGAGTGTACCATCCCTGCTGCATCGAGACGATTTCCCCATGGCAGTTTTTTAATGGAGCTGGTTTTGCATGATCCCTTGCATTAGGATATGATGATGTTAATATGAAGAAGATAGTTGTCGTCATGGTGAGCCTTCTCCTCATCTTGTCGCAGCTGGCGGCAGCTGCTGAGTTCAGGTTCTCTCCCCGGCCGAACAAGGCAGACCAAATCCCCTGGAGACCATGGAGCCAGGAGTCATTACGGGAGGCCGAACGACTTCAGCGCCCGGTCCTGCTTGCCCTGAGTGCCGTCTGGTGTCACTGGTGCCACGTGATGGATGAGACAACCTATTCGGATCCCGCTGTCATAGCCTTCATTCAGAAAAACTTTATTGCCGTGCGCGTTGATGCTGACCGGAGGCCGGATATCGATGCCCAATACAATCAGGGCGGCTGGCCGAGCACGGTTATCCTGACACCGGCAGGAGAGGTGATAGCTGGCGCTACCTATCTACCGCCCGACGAAATGCTTCCCTGGCTTGTAAAGAATTCAACAGTTGGGACAGGGGTTAAGGACAAGAACGCGGAAGATGAAGGTTCATCCGGTGTAGCTGTGCCGGCGCAAGGAGACTCCGTTTTTCCTGCTGAAACTGACATAGCTGAGGTAGCAGCCATGCTGCTGAAGGCTCATGACGATCACTGGGGCGGGTTCGGCGAGTGGCAGAAGTTCCCGTATCCCGATGCCGTAGACTTTCTGCTTGCAGAGTACCGGCAGACCGGAAACCCTGAGTACCGGCGCGCCATTGCGATCACGCTTGACCGTATGGATCGCGGCGATATCCAGGATCACGTAGAAGGAGGGTTCTTCCGTTACGCCACTCGTACAGACTGGTCTCAACCTCATTATGAGAAGATGCTGGTATCCAATGCGGGAATTATTAAAAACTATGCCATTGCATATATGCTGCTGGGTGACAGCGCTTACCGGAAGACCATGCTGAAGACGGTGGGGTATGTCATGGCAAGCCTCTACGACAGGAAGGCCGGAGTATTCTATGGCAGCCAGGACGCTGACGAGAAGTACTATCAGAAAATGAAGCGGAAAAAGCTTGCCGCTCCATCCGTCGACCGGACAGCCTATGCTGATGCGAACGGTCGTATGATATCAGCGCTGCTGGCGGTCCATCAGGTTACGGGGGATGTGCAGTACCTTGCCATGGCACGTAAAGCTGCAGATTATCTCATTGTCAGGCTCTTCACGGACAGGGATGGCGTCTACCATTACGTGCTGGACGGCAAGAGAGAGGTTGCAGGGCTGCTGCCGGACAATGTTCTCGTAGGCCTTGCCATGATCGACCTCTATCAGGCTACAGGGGAAGGCAGATATCTTAAAACGGCCGAAATGATCGGCCGCCTTGTCGCAGAACGCTTTTTCGACAGCGTTAAAGGGCGATTCATGCTTCATGTTGGATCCTTGATCGTTTCCCCTTCAGCTCCCGGCATGCTCAAAAGGGCGCAGACGGACATCGCCAACTATTCGGCGGTAATACTGCTCAGCAGGTTGGAGAAGTACGGAGAAAAGGACCGTTTTTCAGATATCATCAGGCAGGCCCTGCAGAGTCTCAGGACCAGCCGGATCCGTCTTACCCCATCAGGCGCGAATTACGGCACTGCACTCAGCTGGAATGTGCGGGAGGTGGTTGAGGTTACGGTCATTGCAGAGGATAGACGCCGCAGGGCATATCTTACCGCACTCCAGCGGGTATTTATGCCGCAATCGGTGTTGCGGATCTATGCACCGAAGACCGATGCGGAGCGTATCCGTAAAGCAGGCTATCCGATAAAGGACGCGGTCTATGTCTGCAGAAAGAAGAAGTGCTCGCCTGCATTCTCGCAGCTTGCAAACCTGCCGAAGTTGATAGATTCCTTCCTGGCATATCCCTCCCGGCCATGACCAACGTACCCCGAGTTCGCCGCTGCAATATGCTCCGACGGCCCGCTATGCCATGCTGTTTCCTGAAGTGCCGGGAACGGTCGAGAGGGGAATAAAAACCCGGAAAGATAGCTATTACATCGGTCTGAGGCAAGACATATTTCCTGCATCTCTTGGAGGCTGACCTGATGGAAGGTTGCAGCACATGTCCTGGCATTCATTCACCTCATCTGGTGGTGAGGAGGCACCTATGCAAGACAACAGCCGAGGTCTCCGCATCCTTTCGCTCAGTGCTGCGGCTGCAATGTAATAACACTTCAAGCGAGAAGATGAACAGCTGCTATGTCTTGACCGCTACAAGAACAACCCCGAGCTTTTTCTCNNATCGCAACCAAAAAAACAGACAATTACAACGGAGAGAACATGCGTAAGATTTGGCGAAATCCCCCCGCGGGAATACTTGATGCAAGGGCTGACAAGGCCGGTTTTGAAAGATATGTCATCAGATATCTTGCCTGCACAATTTTTTTCAGAAGAACGACCCATTGGCCTGTCAGGACTATATCCTTGCGCGAGCAGATCCCCATCTCTTTGCCGAGGGAGACCAACTGAGGTCTGTCTTTCGGCGCATAGCCCACGTCTCTCCGGCCACGCAGATGGCTGTTGATATTCATGGCAGCTATCAGGGCCTGATCCAGTGCGTGGTAAGCAAGTCGTGTAAGGGCGAGAGGACGGTCATCCATATATATGCTGACAATATCACCGACACCGTAGACAGACTTGTTGTCCGGGGAATGCAGCCGGTCTGTCACCTTCAGCCATCCATCCGGATCTTTTGCCAGCGGCAGTTCACGGATTAGCCGGTTCGGCTGTATTCCACCGGTCCATATGAGCATCGAGGCATCATAGGTCACTCCTGAGTCGAGCATTACAGCGTCTTGCCGCACTTCAACAATCCGATGCCCGGTGACAATTGTTACGCCCTTCTGCAGGAGATATTCCCGGGCAAAATTCTGAGCTCTCGCCGGAAAGCCGGGGAGTATGTTGTCTTGGCTGTGAATGAGTTGAAGAGATATCCTTCCCTCACGGAGATCATGCCCATACCCGCGCTTTCGTATCATATCGAGGAGTTCTCCTGCCACTTCCACGCCTTCCGGTCCGCCACCCGCGATGATGACGGAACATTTCCGACTCCGCTCATCCACAAGTGCGCAGAGATCAGCATGAATGCGCTCAGCGTCTTCAGGGCTCCGGAAGCGGTGGGAAAAGGTTTCCGCTTCCTGTACGCCAAAGAAATTATTCTCTGCGCCACTGCTCAGAACGAGATAGTCATAATCCAGGACCCGGGCTGGCAGTATCACGTTCTTGCCGGCTACATCCGCTGACATGACCTCATCATGGACAAATTCGATTCCCCTAAGGCCCAATACTAGTGCAAGAGGTATCTGTATATCCCTTGCCCGAATATCGCCTGACACGACATTATGGATAGAAGGAATAAAGGAGTGGTATTCAGCACGGTCAACAAGGGTTATGTTCGCTGATGACGGCAGAAGGTTTTTCAGCGACAAAGCGGTCTCCAAGCCGCCAATACCACCGCCGACGATAACAATGCGCTGGGGCATCCGTCACGATCCTAAACACATGGCTGACATATCATCTATACAAAGTGTATCACATCTTAGAAGTGCTGGCACCAAGGATGAATTGACAGCAACGGGCAGAGCTGATAATATTTTGCACGAGAAGAATTTGCCGGCAGTACAAGGAGGATCAGTGGTAACGAAAAAAACCGTGAAGAAGGCCGTAAAAAAAGCCGTAAAAAAGGCAGTGAAGACAGAGCAGAAGATCGTGAAGAAAACAGTCAAGAAAGCAAAGGCGATCGAGAAGAAAGTGGCTAAGAAGATAGCTTCTACCGTGAAAGCAGCAAAAAAGAAGGTTGCCAGTTAGCACCGGCGTATTCCGTTTCCGGATGACGCAACAACCCGCCAGACCGGTGCGGTGAATGGGTAGGTATTGAGCCGGAAAGGCCGGTCACTTTTATCCTGTTCTTACCACATCTCGCAGGTAGTAAAGAGGAGAGACTTTTTCCCAAGCGCATGGCTGCTGTCATACCGCAGGGGATTTGCATTGTAATGCCAGGATATATTTAAATACAAGCTTAATACATCCGGAAGGAGTAGCTCACTATGGAAGCAACGCTGAAAAAAGTCCAGAAACTTGCCTTGCTGCATGACAAGGTGGATCCTCGCCTTGTGAAAGAGAGGAATATCAAACTCGGCCTCAGGAACGCCGACGGTACGGGCGTGGCGGTGGGCATCACGAGCAAAGGGCAGGTCATCGGCTACGAAAAGATCACCCACGGTGACGGTACGGAAGTGGTAAATCCTGTCCCCGGCAAGCTCTTTTATTGCGGCTACGATGTTGAAGATCTCGTAAGGGAAAAAGAGCAGGACAGCCGGTTTGGGTTCGAGGAGACGGTCTATCTGCTGCTTACGGGCGAATTGCCGACAAAACACGATTTGAAGGCTTTCAGCCAGCTTTTGGGGAAGCGGCGTGCGCTTCCCGATGAGATGAAAGAGATGATAAGGAACAGGCCGTGTCATGATGACCAGATGGGCTCGTTGCATACCATTGTATCGGCAATGCATCTGTTCGACAAGAACCCGAATTCCACCGACCTGAACGACGTGACACGTCAGTGTATCGATCTCATTGCAAAGTTCCCGACGATCATTGCCTATAACTATCTGACCGCTACTACGGAAAAGAAGGTCAAGAACAGGTTCCGGGAGCCTGATCAGAACATGAGCGTCGCAGAGAACTTTCTCTACCTCCTTACGGGTGGAATGCCGGATCGTGCGACTGCTGAACTCTTTGATACTATGCTGGTATTTCATGCTGAACACGGCGGCGGCAACAACTCCACTTTCTCAACGCGCTGCGTCTCGTCTTCGGGGGCCAATACCTATATGGCGCTCTGTGCTGGGATCGGATCACTTTCAGGTCACCTGCACGGTGGGGCGAACGAGGCAGTTGTCCGGATGATGCAGGATTTAAAGCAGAAGGTCAAGAATTGGCAGAGTGATGAAGAAGTTGAGGCGTATCTCGAACTGGTCCTCGATAAGAAGGCAGGGGACAGGCAAGGAAAGATCTATGGCATGGGCCACGCTGTTTACACCGTATCCGATCCTCGGGCAGTGTTCCTGGAAAAGCGGGCAGGAGAACTGGCAGAGGCGGCCAGTCGCGAGGAGGAGTTTGAGCTTTATAAACGGATCGCGAGAATAGCACCGGGTCTTGTCAGGGGCAAAAAAGGCAAGGTAGTTTGTACGAATGTTGACTTCTATTCAGGCTTTGTCTATCAGTGCATGGGAATACCCGCAGACCTTTTTACCCCGATATTCGCGATGGCCAGGGTAGCCGGCTGGTGCGCGCACCGGATCGAGGAGATCGTTCAGGGCAAGATCATTCGTCCTTCCTTTGTCACGTCGCTGAAGGGTAAACGGACGGTCATTCCTCTCTCGAAGCGCTGATAGTTATGTTCTTCCGTTTCCATCATCGGTCACGGGGGAACGGATCATGTTGGTTGATCGTCGGCGAGATCGAGAAATGCCATCTTTTTCTGACGGGAGAGTTTCTTTATCCGGTATTCGAGCTTACGTGCTTCGCTGCCGGAACTGCAGGGTATCGTTCGAACCAGTCGGAAGGGCATGCGTGAACGGACGAATCTGCTTCCCGTACCCTTCTCATGCTCCTTCAGCCTTTTGCCGATATCGTTGGTGATGCCTGTATAGAGATGCGTGCTGCGGCAAAGCAGGACGTAGACAGACCATCCCTTGCAGCATGGCCCTTTCATACGGCGTTCGGCATCTTCACGAGGTACCATGCTGCATTGGACCCCCAGCAGCTCCGCTTCAGAGGCAGAGCAAGGATGGAAGCGGTCAGGCAGCGGCACCCTTCAGAGCAGCCTGCAGCCCTTTGCTGTACTCTGTCGGGACCGTCGTGACCCTCCCTGCAAGCTCCCGGTCGAGCATCATCAGACCGTTGGGATCATCCTTGATGATCACGAGCTGTGCTATGATCTCGTGGTCGTTGCTCTCTTCCTCGACCTGCTCAGTGACATACCACTGAAGGAATATCTGGCTGGCATGGTCTTTTTCGGCGATAGCGAGTTCCATAAGATCATTGATGGAGCGTGTGATGAACTGCTCGTGTTCGAGCGTTTTAGCATACATTTCCAGGGGAGAAGCAAACGTCGACGGCGGCTGCTGCAACGCCTTTAACACCGCTTTGCCGCCCTGGAGATTGATGTACTCAAAGATCTTCATGGCATGAAACATCTCTTCGTGATACTGGACCATGAACCAGTTGGCAAAACCTTTGAGCCCCTTGCTCGTGCAATGGGCTGACATGGCCATATACAGATATGCCGAATACATTTCGCGGTTCATCTGTTCGTTCAGTGCGTCTTCCATCTTCTGTGCAAGCATGTAGTACCCCTTTTCCATGTAGAATTTTCTTATAATAGCATGAAAGCGCTATCGCGGACATGAGGGAGGCACCATGAGCAAAGAACGTGAACAACCATGTAAAGGAGGAGATGACTGTTCCACTGAAGCGCACCTCTGCAAGATCGCGAAGCGGGAGGACACGGAACTCATTCGGCAGCTGGTGCGGGATGCCCGGTTTTTCTGCAGGAAATGCGGCCGGGCTGCTCATGAAGAGGTGAACCTCTGCAGACCGATGAAGATCTGATCGGAAGACAGTAACGGGAATGCAGACTGAGATTCGTCAGGAGTATAATGCTGGGCAGTGTTCACGATTGCTTACCCGTACGGTCGCAATGTCTGCATAGCAAGACGAACTGACGGAATTGCTTCTGCGTTGTGCTCCTCTCCGCATTGATCAGCTCATACTGGACAAGAAGTTCATTGATCTCTTCAAGCATGGCTCTTCCTCAGCTGTTTCTATATTTGCCTCCGTATTGTCATGATAGTCATGCATCGTCATCGGGCACTCCATAGTCGAGGCAGAGTGCTGTCTGAAGCGTTGGCAGATTACGACAGTGCTCTGCAGGAATCGCATGTGTCGGTACGATTCGGAGACAGGCATATGATGGCTGCGTTCTTGACATGGTCATACGATCCATAGTAAAAAAATACATGGGTAAGCTCACGAGATTCTGCATGCTCCATGTTAACCGCTCCCTCCGGTATTGGGGCTTTGATGTTTCCCCGCCACGCTTGCGATAACGTTAACGTTTTCTTGTAAATCACTGTTTTCAAAATTATCATGTTTTCGCTGCAGGCCGTTATATGCGCGGGCACAGCCATGTTCTCTGTCCATACGAACGACAGCGGAAAACCGGAAGGGGTGATCTTTTATGACCGCAGTCCCTGGAGATAAGGTAAGGGTGCTGTACCAATGCCTTTCGAACACAGCGTCAGATCATGACACTGCTTTAGCAGAGGATGCTGCTGAATTTATTATCGGCCGGCATCAGGTGATAATGGGATTTGAAGAGGCTGTTATCGGTATGCGCGAAGGGGATGAAAAGACCGTTACCATTCCCAAGGAAAAAGCATACGGGAGCAAGAGCGAAGAAAATTTCGTAATGCTGAGGAGAGAAAGACTTCCGAGAGGCATCTCCCTCGAGGTGGGAAAATACCTCTGCGTCAGGGCAGCCAACGGTAGAAGAGCTGTGCTGGCAGTATCCAATGTCAGTAAATCAGGCGTGATGCTGAATGTGAACCATCCCCTTGCAGGCAGGGACCTGACGTTCCGCATCAGGCTTTCCAGGATCGACCGGCTCGGCATGCAGGAGGAACGCACTGTCGGAAGGAGCGGGTCATGAGAAGGCTTCTTTTTGCCGCGACAGCGGTCGCTTTTCTTCTGGCGTTACGGCTCTCCGCCGAGGCTCTCTGCGTCAGCGCGTCCCGGGCGAATATCCGTTCAGGGCCGGGAACGCAGTATGAGATAATCTGGGAAGTCTTCCGTTATATGCCGTTCCGGAAGGTGGGAGCCTCTCTCGGGGGCGACTGGTATGCGGTTCAGGACGTCGACGGCGACGTCAACTGGATTCATAGCGGTTTGGTCACGACCCGGAACCGCTGCGCTGTAGTAAAACGGACGGTGGTGAATGTACGCAAGGGGCCAGGTACCAGCTACGCCAGAACGAATTGGAGCCCTGCTGAGCAGTATGACACGTTTGTCATCCTTCAGCGGAAGGGTCCCTGGGTGCGTCTCAGGAATGCATGGGGAGAAACAGGCTGGATACACACCCGGTATCTTTGGATACACTGAGCAGCAGCTGAGCTTCCTTCAGGAATCCTGCCGGATATGAACATCCCGCTGCGGAAAGGGGATCGTAACGCCTGCTGCTGCAAATGCTTTATAGATAGCGCAGTTAAGATCATGGACGGTTAATCCCCGGAGGGATGGTTCACGTGTCCAGCAGAGGAGCTCGAAGTTCAGGGACGACTCCCCAAACTCGCGGAAGCGGACGCGGGGCGAGGGTTCCGGGATCACATTTTCGTTCTGTCCCGCCACCCGAAGAAGCACCTCCATGACTTTGTCTATATCGCTTCCATAGGCGACCGAGACCGGAATGCGCACGCGGAAGTTGGGGACGGGCGCGCTCTCGTTGATCACCTTCGTGTTAGCGATAATCGAGTTGGGTATGGTTATCAGGATGTCATCGCGCGTCTTGATCCTCGTGCTTCTTACCCCGATCGCTACCACTTCGCCGCGCTCTCCCTTATCGAGCACAATGTAGTCGCCGATCTTGAAGGGCTTGTCCACGAAGACGCTTATGCCACCAAAGAAGTTGGCAATCGTGTCCTTGGCTGCGAAGGCCACGGCAGCACCGGCGATGCCGGCTGACGCAACGATCGGCGTGATATTGATCTTCCAGATAGAGAGCACGACCATGAGTGCAGCAATGAAGATTACAATGCGGGTCACATTTTCGACCAGCGGTATGACGTCCCGACTCATGCCGGTTACATCGGAAACTTTCCTGACAGCATGCTCGATGACCGTATTGCTGAGGCGTATCGCAGCGGCGCACCAGATAATAGCCAGCAGCGAGTAGAGGCTGCCCGAAGTATACAGGACAACTTTTTCGGCCGGTTCGAGGTGCAAGAGCGTCGTGACGATGCCGAGGATCAGAATCGTATAGAATATGGGCCTGTGCACTACATCGATGATCCGGTCGTCAAGATCGGTCTTCGTAAAGCGGCTGAATTTCCGGAGGACCTTGTCGACCAGCAGATCGGCAACCTTGGCTACGACCAGGAAGGCAACAACGGAGAGCAGCGCGTTTACCGCCGGAGACGTCGACATGTTTATGGCCTCGACCAGTCTGATCATGGCCTTAGTATAACGATTTTTTGTCATCAGGCCAAGAGAGAGACCTGCATGGCCTCATCTTGCTCGGCGATTACGGAATGGCTACTGTTACACGGCATGGGACGTGTCTTGGTATGGCCGCATGATATGATTTCTGTAACAATAAAGACGGCTTGTTGATTGACGTTTTCTTCTTCTATGAGAGAATATGGATAACCTGAAAGGTGCATGCAATGAGATGCTGATACGGACGCTGCAGAGTATGTTCATGGTCATCTGCCTCTTGACTGCATCATCGGCCGCGGTTGAGACGGGTGATGGATATGTCTGCAGTCTGCAGGCAGAGAACGATTTTTTCGGCGGCGGTACCGACCGGCATTTCACGCATGGCACGCGTCTAGCCTGCCTTACAGAGCCGATTCCCTGGATCACGGCTGTTGCCGCCCGACTGCCGTGGTTTGATGCCGGAGAAGTAACAGCGGCGCGCGACGGCCGGATCCACGCCCGGGCAAGCCTCTCGCTCGGACAGAACATCTATACGCCGGAAGACATTACGGAGAAGGAGGTTATAAGAGATGACCGACCGTATGCAGGATGGCTTTATCTTGGCATCGGTCTCGTCGCGAACCAGGGCAGCGAGCGGTACGATAAGTTCGAACTCACTATGGGGGTGGTGGGTCCGGCAGCGATGGCCAGTGAAATCCAGCGCGGCTGGCACTCTCTGTTTGGTCTGCGCATGCCCCAAGGATGGGACCATCAGCTGAAGAACGAGCCTGCTGTCGTGATCTTTTATGAACAGGCGCGCCGTTACAGCAGCGACGACATTTTGTTAGGTCTGGACATTGACGTGATCCCGCACCTGGGCGGGGCGCTCGGCAATGTCTTCACCTACGGTGCCGCAGGGTTTACGGTGAGGGCGGGGCCGGCCCTCGAAAAGGATTTCGGGCCGCCGCGCATCCGGCCGAGCCTGCCCGGCGCCGGATATTTCATGCATGCCCACGGCATTGTCTGGTATGTCTTTGCGGGCGTGGAGGGTCGGGCTGTGCTGCATAATATCTTTTTGGATGGCAATACCTTTGCTGACAGCCATTCCGTGGATCGAAATATCTGGGTTGGCGACCTGCAGGCCGGCGCGGCGCTCCAATTGCGCAGTGTCCGTCTGACTTACACGCAGATCCTGCGCACAAAAGAGTTCAGGGGGCAGAAGAGCCCGGACAACTTCGGCTCGCTCAGTATAGCCTATCAGTTCTGAGGACGAAGCGTCATGATGCGATATTTGCACCCTTCGGCAGAAATCCTTAACTCACTATGGCGACATCATTTTCCCTTCTGCATCTTGCTGATGATATCCCCGAGTTTCCGTATCTCTTCTCCGTAACGCGCCCAGTCGCCTTCACGCTGCGCCTTCATGGCGCGGTCGAAGTGCTCCTTCGCAGCAGCGGCAAGACCGTGTTCCGGCAGATCAACCACAGTGGCAAAGGAACCACCCTCAGGTCCCTTCCGCGACGGCATGCCGATGTCTCCGAAGATCCTCGAGAGGGCCTGTTCAAGGTTCTCTTCCATGGCTATGCGGTTCTCATAGGCTACGATGACCCTTTTTAGTTCCGGGATCTTGCCGGACTCGGCCCGGAGATACAGCGGCTGGACATATATAAGCGATCCCTCGATCGGGATGACCAGGAGCGTCCCCTGAATGACCTGTGACCCACGCTGGTCCCAGAGAGATATCTGGCGCGATATTTCCGTGTCCTGGTTGATCCGCGCTACAATCTGCTTCGGGCCGTATACCAGTCTGTCCTTGGGAAAACGATAGACCAGCAGCTTTCCATATTCGGCATTGTCGCTCCGCGCCACCATCCATGCTGCCAGGTTCTGTTTCTTCTTCGGCGTAAAAGGGAGCATGAGAATAAATTCTTCCTTTTTTTCTCCGGGCAACCGCATGATCGTGTAGTACGGCTCCATGACCTCTGTCCGGGCGTCGGAACCCATTGCCGGGATCTCCCACTGGTCCTCACGGTTATAGAATATCTGCGGATCCTCCATATGATATGTCGAATAGACCGCTGTCTGGATATTAAAGATATCCTCCGGATAGCGGATATGGCTCTTTAGATCTTCCGGCATCTCGGTGATCGGTCGTAGCATGCCGGGGAATATGCGGTCGTATGTCCGCACAATCGGGTCGGTATCGTCAGCCCTATAAAAGACCAGTGACCCATCGTAGGCGTTGATCGTTATTTTGACGGAGTTCCTAATATAGTTGATGCTGTTTTTTCTGCCCAGGTGCTGAGCGTAGGGGAAACGGTTGCTGGCAGTATAGGCATCATAGATCCAGAAAAGCTCGCCCTGCTTTGTTATGACCATGTAAGGGTCGCGGTCAAGGAGGAGAAAGGGCATGACTTTGCGGACCCGGTCTGATATCTTCCGTTCGAAGAGAATACGGCTTTCTCGGGTTATGTCGTTCGACAGAAAGAGCTTCAGTGAGCCGAAATGAACCGAAAAAAGCAACTTGTTGAACAAAGAGTCTATCTTCACCCCTCTCGAACCTGCATAGCTCGTGAAGACATTCTTTTCTCCGGAGGGATAGTCGAACTCCTTCGATTTCGTATTGACGATGACATAGGTGCTCGACAGTTCTCCGAAATAGATCTCGGGGCGTGTGACAGAAAGGTTCTGTGCGGATGAAACCGGAGGGATGTCTTTGACGAACAGGACCGGCAGCCCTTCGGGCGTCACCTGGTTGACCGGACCCAACGTAAGGCCGTATCCGTGGGTAAATGTGAGCGTTTCATTGATCCAGTTCCTGGTCGGTATGCTTTCCGATGAGAGCTCTCGCGCCGAAAGCATGGTCTGGCGGTATTGGCCGTCGATCGTATAGCGGTCATTGTCGACGGAGTTGAAATCATAGTAGGTCCGGATCTCCTGGACCTGGCTGAAGGTGTCGAGGAGAGGTCTGTGATCCCAGAGCCGTATATTCTCAATGGTCGCGCTGTTGGTCTTGATGTCAGCCCTGGAGAGGGACGTGCTGCCGGAGATATTGCGCTCTTCGACACGGTCGATATTATAGGCCGTTCTTGTTGCAGCGATATTATTCCTGATGTAGGGCGACTCTTTGACGAGCTCATTGGGCGCCACAACGAACTTCTGGATGACCGACGGATAGACGGAATTCCCGATGAACGCTGCAGCGATGTAAAGGCCAATTACCCCAAGGAGCAGTATGCTGCGCTTCAGAACAACATTGACCATGAGGAGCCCTGCAATGACCGCAGCTAGGACCATCTGCGCCTTGAGGAACGGTATTGCTGCGTGGATGTCCGTATAGGTTGCCCCTGCAATTATGCCTGTCGGAGAGGAAAGGGTATCATGCATGCTGATATAGGCATTGAGCGACAGCACGAGGAAGATCAAACCTCCCAGGACAGAAAGATGGATTCGTGCAGGACGTTCCGTGCCGATCCCCTTCGGATGAATGAATATCGCGCCTTTGAGGAGATAGAGGAGAGCTGCCGAGATGAGTGATACCGAAATAATGAGCATAGCCGAGCTCGCGCAGATCTCCAGCAATGGTAGGGTAAAGACATAAAAAGATGCATTCTTCGAGAAGACAGGGTCGATGTAGGTGAAATCAGCAGCGTGCAGGTAGCTCAGAAGCGTCAGCCAGTTGCCGGAGAAGACAGAAGCAGTGACCAGGCCGAGCAGGAAAGGAATAATGAGCTTCACCTTATCGACATGCCTCAGGATATCCAGCTGCGGTATGCCCTGGATATGCAAGGGCAGGACAGCAGGCCGTCCCCGGGTTGCGGCTACAGCGATCCAGAGGTTTACATAGGAGAAAAGAAATGCGGCAAGACCGCCCGCAAGGGCGGCAATGAGTTGGGCATTGAGTTTTGAGACGAAGACCTTCTCAAAGCCGAGATCGAGGAACCAAAGCCAGTCTATGTAAAGAGAAAGGGACTGGGGCAGGGCAATGAGCAGAACGAGGATTACGCCGAGTAACGATAACGCTCTTCCTGACCATTTAGGTACCATGATATCCTCCCTTTACGCCTGGGCTGCAAGATACAACTATGATCATTGCGCATAACAGCGGATCATAATGTCTGAACTACGGCAGGTTTACAGGCAGTTTTCATTAGCATAGCAGATTACGCTACTTGATGCGAGTCCCTGGCCGTGACCAAGAGAAGCCCATGACATTGGTGAGGGTGGTGATAGAGCGATAGGCAGAAGCCATCACGGCTTAATTCCGAAATACGGCTATTGCCCGGTGCGTCTGCGGCCGGCTTTTCCCGGCCCCTGCCGATGGATTACTGCGGGGGACATTTCCGCATAAATGTTTTATGATAGTACTACGCACTATGCAGCAGGCTGCTAAACCATGTGAGATTTGGGCTGTTGCCGGAGGCAAGGGCGGCACCGGCAAAAGCTTTATCATCAGTAGCATTGCTACGCAGCTTGCGCTGCGGGGCCACAGATTGATCCTCATAGACGCGGATTACGGCGGTGCGAACTTGCATAGCTTTTTCGGAATCAGCAGGCCCAAATATTCGCTCTCAGATTTTTTTGAAGATAAGATTCCGCTGAGTCAGATTATCGTGCATTCCGGCATATCGAATATGGGACTCATTACCGGGGCGCTGGGATCTCTGGACTCTGAGAGTATCACCTATACGCAGAAACAGAAACTTTTCAGGCAGATAAGGGGCCTGGAAGCCGACTTTATTCTCATTGACCTCGGTGCAGGTTCCCACATCAACACCTTGGACACGTTCCTCCTCGCGGACAAGATGATCGTGGTCACGGTGCCGGAGATAACGGCCATCGAAAACTTGTATCAGTTCATAAAGAGCGTATACTTCAGAAAACTGAAATTCTTTATGGGATCTATCGGATTGAAAGATACGGTTCAGGAGCTTTGGAAAAACAGGGCCAATTACGGCATACGGAGTTTTGCGAATCTTGTTGACTATCTCAAGAAGAACTTGCCGGACATGCACATTGCGTATGAGCAGGAAATGTCAAAATTTGCAGTGTATATCATCCTGAACCAAGTTCGGAAAAGCACCGATATCCTGGTGGGTGAGAATCTGAAGAGTGTCTGCCTGAAGCTGCTCGGTCTGACAGCTGTCTATGCGGGATACGCCGACTATGATGAAGAGGTGCAGCGTACCATTAACAGAAAAGAACCTTTTATGATTCATTGCCGTTTTTCATCGGTAGTAAAGGAAATAGAGGATATCACGGAAAACATACGGTCCGAAAAAAGAAGCGGCTTTTCGGCGCAGATCTATGAGTACGGAAGTCCGTAAAAAATATTTCGATCTTCTCGAGCTTCCGCCGGACGCCTCGTTTGCCGAGGTGAGGAAGAAATATCTCTACCTCAGTGCGTTTTATACGGGAGATACGATGGAACTGGCGGCATTGAACGGGGATGCTCCCTATCACCGGCGACAGGCAATTCTTGCCGAGCTTCAGGAGGCCTACAATAAACTGAAAGATATGCAGGTTGAGGAAGAACAGACACAGCAGCCCCTGAAGAGTCCTGATATGTCCGCTCATGACGCCATGAAAGAGTACCTGAACGGCATTACCGCTTTCTCCGGCCCCATTCTTAAGGAAATTCGGGAGAGGAGGGGGATCGACCTGAGCAGCATGTCCCTTGCCACAAAGGTGCAGAAGCGATATCTGGAAGAAATCGAGGCCGAGCAGTTTACTTGGATGCCCGCGGAGGTCTATCTGCGGGGGTATGTTATTGAGTATGCCCGCCATTTGTCTCTTGACCACCAGAAGGTAGCTGAAGATTACATGAAACGCTATCGGCGTTTTCGGTCGAGTTCGGAGGAGAAGAAGAAGTAGTACAGAGATATTCCGCCAATCTGCTGCATTCCCTGAAGCTGAGCGCTTCTAGAGGCAGAGAAGGAAGATGGCGTGAGGTAATTCCGGCAGTGGTGATCATGATGTCATGTATTCACCGGACGGGTACGATATCCTCGGATTTCGCGCGATACCGTCTGCTTTTGGCTAGTATCTCACGGCAATACAAAATCGTTCGGATATTAGAGAGAGACTGCATATTGTGCGTGCTTCGGATGAATTACTGATGGATAGCAGTTACATCCCTATGGCACTACTATAGCAAATTATTTGTAACATAAAGGTTTTTTTGCCTCCTTTCACGTCGGGCAGGGCTTTGCCCTGTTTGTGCTGCCGATTACTTCGCTCCTGACGAATATGTGCCAAAGAAAGGGCGAAGTAGGCACGCAACTTCTGATAGTCGGCATATAAAGCCAAATTATATATATGGTTAGCCCACTAAAATAAAGTATTGCATTAGGACATAAGGATAAGTATCATTTATAATTGAATAAAACATAATTGCGGAGGGGGCTGCATGAGACTTCTCAGCCGGTATGCATGCGCGGTTTTCTTTCTCCTTGCCATGGTTTCGGGGGGCTACGGGGAGATGGAAAACGGCGGAGACAAGGAGGGGGACTCAGGGCAAAGTCTGACCGACCTCAGTATCGAGCAACTCATGGAGATCCAGATTGCTACCGTATACGGGGCATCGAAGTACG
>DKBH01000097.1 GCA_002451165.1 Nitrospiraceae bacterium UBA6905 | reverse complement strand
GCCGTTCTCCACAAGAGAGGTTGTGAAGCTGATCAAGTCGGCCCTTGAGCACTGAGTATCCTCAGGTAATGCCGCCATGCTCAGCATTCAGGGGGGAGACTGAATGAGAAAAAGACCGGCGCTTTTTTGGGCGCTCTTCGCGGTACTCGTTCTGGCGCAATGTCTTGTAACGGCGTTCGCCGTTTTGTATGTTGACGGTCAGTTGGCGGAGGGCGGGCAGTTCACCCGGCTGCTTCAGCAGCTCGGGACATGGATCATCCTGATCGTTGCGTTGCAAGCAGTGGTATTCTTGGCCATCTACCTCGCCATGCTCAGGCCGCTCAAGGGCCTTGCAGAGGACGTAAAGGCCATACCGAAGATCAATCCCAGCGGCACAATTGACCTGCAATCTTACCCTTTCCTCGCCGACGTTACCAATGCCGTCACATCGCTCGGCAACGAGCTGCTCGAGGCGCGGCGTGCGGTTATCAGCTCAGCATCGGCTGGATCTCAAAGAGCCGCAGAGCAGGCGGCCCGTCTTGACTCCGTCCTCAAGGATCTCAAGGAAGGGATCGTGGTCTGCGACGAGATAGGGCGGATACTCCATTTCAACGCTGCTGCCCAGCGGATCTTCCGCGGCAGTGACGCCCTGAGGATCAACGGATCGCTCTATGCGCTCTGCGCGCGGCAGCCGGTGGAGAACGCCATCGAGCTCCTTCAGCAGGAACTGACAAGAGTCGACGTCGAAGAGCAGGCCGAACACCTCAGGTTCCGCTGCTCCGCACTGGAGGGGAGCATTCAGCTCTCCTGCTGCCTGCATCTTCTGCCTCACGGCGCGGCGCCGACCGGGCATTTCGTCATGTCATTCGAAGATATGACGGAAACCCAGACCGCGCTCCTGCGAAAGCAGAGTGGACTGGTCGCGCTCATCGATTCGATGCGCTCCCCCCTGGCAAACCTCCGGGCATCTGCCGAAGGGCTTGCGGACTACCGCGATATTGACCCGCAGGTGCGCACTGAACTGGAAGGAATCATCCTGAAAGAGACCGAGCGGCTCGCGCACTGCTTCGAGGAGACGGCAACGGAAGCGGAATCCATGCGGGCATCCTTATGGCCGCGGGAGGATATACTCTCGTCAGATCTTTTGCAGTGCATCAGCCGCCATCTGCAGGAGGAGCAGATCACCCTCACCTTCACCGGCCACCCCCTCTGGGTGAATGTTGACGGCAACGCCATAATCCTCCTCGTCGAGTTTATCGCGCACAGGATCGCCGAGCATGCGGGAGTGAAGGAACTTGAAGTGGAGACACTTCTGGGCGACAGAAGAACCTATTTTGGCTTCCTGTGGAAAGGAACGCCCATGCCCGAGTCGATGATAGCGCGGTGGAGCGATGTGCAGCTCATACCGTATCCCTCGTCGCTGAGTGTCGCCGATGTCCTGCGCCAGCACGACAGCGAGCTGTGGAGCAAGCCGCATCGCTGGGAGGGATATGCCTCGCTCGTGCTGCCGGTGCCGTTTTCGCAGCAGAAGTCGTCTGCGCCGCCGCCCTATCCCGCCCGTCCCGTATTCACGTCACCCGAGACGTTTCTGGATGTTCCTCTTTCGGATGAAGCTGCAGCGCAGCAGCTTTCTGCGGCCACATTCGTCGCCTTCGACGTAGAGACCACAGGGCTGCTGCCCGCCCAGGGCGACAGGATCGTCGCGGTCGCCGGCGTNNCAGGGCGTTTCAGGCCTTTGCCGGCGACGCCGTACTCGTGGGCTATGACACGGCCTTCGACATGAGCTTCATCCGCTCCTGCGAGGCGGAAGGCGGGGTTCGTTTTACCAACCCGGTCCTCGATGTTCTGCTGCTCTCGATGGCAGTTCATTCCCATACCCCCGAGCATTCTCTCGAATCCATTGCCCGGCGGCTCGGCATAGATCTCGACAAGCGCCATACCGCCCTGGGAGATGCCTTCATCACAGCACAGATCTTCTCACGGCTCCTTCCGCGCTTACGGGAGCGGGGCATCCTGACCCTCGGTCAGGCGATCGATGCTTGCCGCGCAGTACTGACCGCGAACCGGGGCATGTGATCAGAAGGAAAGGATGTACCTATGCCGGAATTCAGAAAGAAAATAGAGCGTCTGACAGCACTGCTGATCGGGGGCATTCTCCTTCTGAACTTCCCGGTGTTTGCCATCTTTCACCAGGATGCGCTATGGTTCGGCCTTCCGGCGCTCTACCTTTACATCGTCACTGCATGGGCGCTGTTCATCGCCCTCGTTGCGGTCATCTTAGAGCGGAGTTGAATCCGTCCAGCCGGCAGCGGAGGAGAGGGCAGCGCACCACAGCGGATTACGTCATCGCGCCGGTCTCGCAACATCGGGAGAACAAGCTTTGCGGCTGCAGACTACGCATGATACAGATCAACAACCCTATGCTGCCCCCTGAAGGCCCGGCATGCTGACTAACTCCTTCATGCGGGTGCTCACGAGCAGCTTCTCGGAAGCGGTGTAGCTTGCTTTCTGAATGGATGATACTGGTTACGTCCTTCGGATACCTTGGTATCCTGTTCGGCATCGCCTACCTGGGAGACAAGCGTGCGGATACCGGCAACTCCATCATCAGCAATCCATACATCTACGCCCTTTCGATCGCCGTGTACTGCACAACCTGGACGTTTTACGGCAGCGTGGGGCGCGCTGCCGTCTCCGGTGTCGGGTTTCTGCCGATCTATCTCGGCCCGACCCTTATCGCGGCGGTCTGGTGGTTTCTCCTCCGGAAGATCATCCGCATCAGCAAGACCTACCGGATCACGAGCATTGCGGACTTTCTCGCCTCCCGCTTCGGCAAAAGCGCATTCATCGGCGGCCTGGTAACCGTTATCGCCGTTGCCGGCATCATCCCCTACATATCGCTGCAGCTCAAGGCGGTATCCAGCACCTTCAATGTTCTCCACCTGTATCCTGCGCTGGAACAGGTCCCGAAGTCCGTCGATATCACCATATGGAGCGATACCGCGCTCTACGTGGCCATCATCATGGCGCTCTTTTCGATCCTCTTCGGTACGCGTCACCTCGATGCAACTGAGCGCCACGAAGGCATGGTCGCCGCCATAGCCTTCGAGTCTTTGGTGAAACTTCTGGCGTTCCTCGCCGTCGGTTATTATGTGGTCTTCGTCCTGTTTGAGAAACCGGGCGACATCTTCTCCCTTGCAGCAGACTCAGCGCCCATGTCCATGCTGACGCACATGAAGAGCTCGCTCGAAAGCTATTCATCCTGGTTCGTCCTCACCTTGATCTCCGTCTTCGCCGTCATGTTCCTGCCGCGGCAGTTCCAGGTCCTCGTGGTGGAGAACGTTAATGAGGAGCATGTCAAGAAGGCATCATGGCTCTTCCCGCTCTACATGTTCGCCATCAACCTTTTCGTGGTACCTATTGCCCTGGCTGGGAAAATCACCTTTTATGGGAGCAACGTAGATGCGGATATCTTCGTGCTCACACTGCCGCTCACCTACGGGGAGAAGTTCCTTGCCCTGTTCGTGTATATCGGCGGGTTGTCAGCCGCCACCGGCATGGTGATCGTGGAAACGATCGCGCTCTCCACGATGGTATCGAACGATCTCGTCGTTCCCGTTCTCCTCCGCATTAAGGCGCTGCAACACGAAAACCTGAGCAGGCTCCTCCTTAATACGCGCCGCCTGAGCATTCTGCTGGTTCTCCTCCTGGGCTATCTGTACTTCCGCTTCATCGGCGAAGCCTATGCCCTTGTCTCGATAGGCCTCATCTCGTTCGCCGCAGTCGCGCAGTTCGCCCCGCCCTTTCTGCTCGGGCTCTTCTGGAAAGGGGCAAGCCGCCAAGGAGCCGTGTGGGGTCTCTCCATCGGATTCGCCCTATGGATGTACACGCTCATCTTTCCGTCACTCGCCATAGCCGGCTGGATACCTGTCTCGTTCATCGACGAAGGCCTTTTCGGCGTTGCCGCCCTCAGGCCGTACCATCTTTTCAATATCGAGGTCTTCGATCCGATCTCGCATTCGGTCTTTTGGAGCCTGCTCGCTAATACCGGGGTTCTGGTGGTGGTATCGCTGCTCGGCCAGCAGAGCGTGCAGGAAAAGATCCAGGCAAAACTCTTCGTGGATGTCTTCAAGCAGAGCCCCATGCTGCGGGGCTCTCCGGTCTGGGGAGGTACTGCACGGGTCAGCGAACTCACCGGCCTCCTCGTCCGCCTCCTCGGTCAGGAGAGTTGTGACCGTGCGCTCGAGCGGTATGAACGTCAGCATCGCATCAGTCTGAGCAGCATTGAGGAGGCTGACGCTGCCTTTGTGGAATTTGTCGAGCGTGAGCTGTCTGGGGCCATCGGCGCGGCATCGGCACGGGTAATGATCTCGACGGTCGTGGAAGGGGAGGATGTGAGCATCGACACGCTCATGCGCGTCCTCGACGAAACCTCGCAGGTGATCGAATACAGCCACCGCCTGGAGGAAAAGTCACGGGAGCTGGAAGCAGCGACACAGGAACTGCAGCGGACCAATGAACGCCTCAAGGAGCTGGACCGGCTGAAGGATGAATTCATTTCCACCGTGAGCCATGAACTGCGGACGCCCCTGACATCGATCCGCGCCTTCTCGGAGATCCTCTGTGACGACATCGATATGGACCGGGAGAAGCGCAGGGAGCTCCTGAATATCCTCGTCGCAGAGGCGGAACGCCTGACGCGCCTCGTCAACGAGATACTTGATTTTACCAAGCTGGAGTCAGGCACCACGAGCTGGATGCTCGAAGACGTGGATCTGGTGAAGGTTATTCGCGAGTCTCTGCGGTCTTCCGGCCAGCTCGCCCAGTCGACATCAGCACAGGTTATTGAGCAGTTGCCGGAGGCCCCCGTTATGATAGTGGCTGACCGGGACCGCATCATGCAGGTGATCATCAATCTCGTCACCAACGCGATAAAATACTCGGGTGATCATCCGCATGTCGAGATCCGCCTTCGCGACGAAGGACGGCAGGTCCGTATCGAAGTCGCTGACAATGGCCCCGGCATCCCCCTGGAAGAACAGGAACGAATATTCGAGAAGTTCCATCAGATCACGAACCAACGTACGGGAAAACCTCATGGTACGGGCCTCGGCCTCTCCATATGCAAACGGATCGTGGAATATCACCGTGGCCGCATCTTCGTGCAGAGTGCGCCCGGCGAGGGCGCAACATTCATCATCATGCTTCCCAAGAACCAGGAGGCTTCTCAAACGTAGTCTCCTGCATCGGCACCAACTGCTGATCGACCAGCAACGGGAATGAGGTCAACGCCGCTGGTGCCGCGACAGGCGCCCCTTACCCCTCCCGGAAGGACATCTTCAGTTCATACACGCCGGCCTCGGCCCTTCGTTCAATGTTAAATCCCATATTTTCGAAGAGCTGGAGCATCGGCTTATTGTCCATCAGCACCTCGGCGACAAATCCATGCAGGCCGCTGCGCTTCGCCAAGACCGTCAGGTACCGGATCAGCTCCGCGCCGATCCCCTCGCCCTGGTGGTCGTCGCGCACTACAAAGGCCACCTCGGCCGTATGCGTCTCCTCATCGATGAAATACTGTCCCATGCCGACGATTGCTTCATTGCCGTTCTCTTCCAGGATCGCGAGGATCACCATCTCCCGCGTATAGTCGATGACCACGTACTTCTGGAGCTGCTCATGCTGCATGGACGTACGTGTCGCAATGAATCGTTGATACATGCTGTCGGAAGACAGCGAGTAAAAGAAGTCCTTGAGCAGGGGCTCGTCGCTCAGCCTGACCGGCCGCAGAAATATTTTTACGCCCGCCTTGGTCGTCCTGTTCGTCTCCAGCCCCTCGGGATACTCGCCCCGTTTCCCCGGTATGAACGCCTGATCTTTATAGATGAGGTTGAGCTTCTTCGCCTCTTCTATGAGCCAGTCTCTGAACCTGGGATGCGCGATGGCGATGAGGTCCATGGCGCGTTCCCGCACGTTCTTGCCGTGCAGATAGGCAATGCCGTATTCCGAAACCACATAGTGCAGGTCGCCCCGCGTAAGCGTGACCCCCGCCCCTTCTTTAAGGACCGGCACAATCCGGGAGACCGTCTCGTGTTCAGCCGTCGACTGCAGGGCAAGGATGGTCTTCCCACCCTGGGAGAGCATGGCGCCCCGCATGAAATCCGCCTGCCCCCCGATCCCGCTGAAAAAATATTTCCCCAGGGACTCAGCCGTCGCCTGACCGCTCAGATCGATCTCGAGGGCGCTGTTGATGGCCGTTGCACGCCTGTTCCTGGCTATGGTGAGGGGATTGTTGGTATAGCTCACCGGCCTGAATTCAATGCTCGGGTTGTCATGAATAAAGGCATAGGTAGCGGCCTTTCCCATACAGAAGGCCGCAACTGTCTTGTCACGGTTCAGGTCCTTGCGCGCATTCGTGACGACACCCGCCTTCATGAGCTCCACAATGCCGTCGGACAGCAGTTCGGTATGAACCCCGAGATCTTTCTTTCCGCGGAGATGCGCAAGGATCGCATTCGGTATGCTGCCGTATCCCACCTGGATCGTATCACCGTCCTGTACGATGCGCGCAACATATTTTCCGATCTTTTCTGCAATGTCATCGGATATGCTGGCCTCATACTCCAGGAGCGGCTCTTCGTGCGGGACGACAAAGTCGATGCTGCTGAGCGGGATAAAGGTATCTCCATGCACCCGCGGCATGCGGCGATTGGCCTGGGCGATCACGATCGCGGCGCTTTCGACCGCGGCTTTGACGATGTCGACGCTGATGCCGAGACTCACATAGCCATGCGTATCGGGAACGGACGTCTGGACAAGCGCGACGTCAATGGGTACGCGTTTCTTGTAGAACAGTTCGGGAACGGCGGAGAGAAATATGGGCGTATAATCTGCAAGGCCTTCATTCACTGCAGCCCGCGCCGTCGTGCCGATGAAAAAAGAATTGAAGCGAAAATTCTCCCGGTACTGTTCCTCGGCGTAGGAATTGACCCCGAGATTCCATACCTGGAGCACCTCGGCATCGACGAATGCCTTCGGATGCGTCTGGACGTACGCGGTAAGCTCCCGGACAAGGAATTGCGGTTCGCCGCAGCCTGTGCCGATAAAGATCCGGTCGCCGGGGTGAATGCGGCTGAAGATACGATCCAGGTGAGCGAATTTTTCCGGATGGATGCTGCGCCACTCCTGCAACGCTCTATCATTGTCGTCATTGGTCACATGCCGTCACACTCCTTCTGCATCAGTATATCAGATGCATGCGGTCCGGTCACATTCATTCCGTGCTTTTTTGTTTATCATCGGCAGGGTCTTCTGCTATAGTTTTATAACTTCGTATTGCAGGAGGAACCATGGTAACCATCATCGGCCTCGTACTCGTAGCGATTATCGCCATCGTAGTGCTGATCATTGTTGCAGGAATCCTGATCTATAACCGGCTGGTGCGCCTCAGGACAACGGTCGCATCATCCTGGTCGGACATTGACGTGCAGCTGAAAAAACGGTATGACCTGGTGCCGAACCTTGTCGAGACCGTAAAAGGATACGCCGGACACGAAAAGTCCGTGTTCGAGAATGTAACCATGGCACGAGCCGCTGCCATGAAGGCATCGTCACCTGCGGACAAGGCCAAGGCCGAGAATATGTTCACCGAGACCCTGAAAAGTCTTTTCGCCGTTGCTGAAGCCTACCCGCAACTGCGGGCCAATGAGAACTTCATGCAGCTGCAGCAGCAGCTGAAGGGACTCGAAGACAACATCGAATACGCTCGCCGCTATTACAACGCCGTCGTACGGGATTACAACATCATGACTGAAACCTTCCCGTCCAATATTGTTGCAGGCCAGTTCCGCTTCGAAAAATCGGAGTTTTTTGAGCTCGAAGAAGCGGGCGTCGAGAGAAAGCCGGTGAAGGTCAGCTTTTCATAGGGATCTACTGTGAGGCAGACGATTCGCAGGTTCTTTTTCGCCCTATGCCTCTGCCTCTACCTCTTCATTCCTTGTGCGACGCGGGCGCAGGACTTCACGATCAATAACTTCACCGCCTCCATAACCATAAAACCGGACTCTTCCCTCGTGGTAAGGGAGACGCTGTTTGTCGAGTTCCATAGGCCGCGACACGGTATTTACCGCGACATCCCCTGCATCTATCGAGACAGTTTCGGCGATGCGGTCACCACACCGATCGAAATTATTTCCGTCACGGACGTTAGCAATAACGTCAGGGAGTATAAGGTGCAAAGGACCGGGGATATCATAAGGGTCCGCATCGGCGATGCAGCCCGCTTCGTTTCAGGACACCAGAACTATGAAATAACCTATCGGGTTCAGAACGCTGTTCTCTTCTTCGACGACCATGACGAACTGTACTGGAACGTCACCGGCAATGACTGGAACGCTTCCATACAGAAGGCCGGGTGCCTTGTCTCCCTCGAAGGGCAGCGGTCAAAAGATTATTGGGCGTCGTGCTACACTGGCAGCAAAGGCTCGCGGGAATCGGCATGCAGATTCATCGCGGGAGATGCTGCTATGGAATTCCTTGCGGACAAGAGCTTCATGCCGGGCGAAGGGTTCACCATAGCCTATGGATGGGACAAGGGGATCGTAACTCCTCCTTCAACGCTGAAGAAATTCCTCTGGAAGCTGAACCTCGGACAAAACGGGGTCTTTCTCCTGCCGCTCCTCTCCTCCTTTTTTATGATAGTTCTCTGGCTGCGCCGCGGGCGCGACCCCCGGGTGCGAGAATCAGTCACGGTCGTATATGAACCTCCACGGATTGATAACCGACTGCTTACTCCCGCCGAGGTCGGCGCCATGATTGACGAAGATCTCGATCCGAGGGATATCACGGCCACGATCGTGGGGCTTGCAGTCCGCGGATATATCAGGATCGAAGAGACCAAAAAAGAAGGGCTGATCTTTGATGCAACAGACTACTATCTGAGGAAGCTGAAAGAACCCGATGCTTCGCTCTCGTCCTTTGAGCGCCAGCTGATGCAGGATCTGTTCGGATCCATGCCCGGCACGACAGTTTCTGCGATGAAGAATACCTTTTACCGGAACATCCCCGGGCTGAAAAGCACACTTTACGAAGGACTGGTGCAAAAGAAGTTCTTTACCATCAGTCCCGATAAGGTGCGGACAACCTACCTGGTAGCCGGAGGAGTTCTGACAGCAGTCACGGTTATCCTCCTCGCTGTGCTGTCGGGAAACCGGCTGGATGATGTCAGACCGTTTATCGTCGGTGCCCTGACAGGGCTGCCGGTGCTCGGATTTGCGAAATTTATGCCGGCCAAGACAAGGGCAGGCTCGGCTGTGTATATGCAGATCGTCGGGTTTCAGGAATTTCTGAACCGTGCGGAAAAGGACCGGCTCAGCCGCATGAAAGACCAGAACCTCTTTTCTGCATTCTTTCCCTATGCACTTGCGCTTGACGTTGCGGACAACTGGGCAAAGGCCTTCGAGGGCATCTATCAGGAGCAGCCGGACTGGTATCAATCATCCAGGGCTATGAGAACTTTCAATCCGGCCGGTTTCCATCGTTCCTTCCATGCTGCGGTGTCAGCACTGTCGACGGCTGTCTATTCCTCACCCCGGGGGAGTGGTTCCGGGGGCGGCGGTTCGTCCGGCGGCGGTTTTGGCGGCGGAGGCGGCGGGAGTTGGTAAGAAAATCTTCCCGTTGCACGAACGGCAAGGCAGATGTCCTGCAGTGCAACATGATTTGTCTATTATCTTCAATTCTCCATTACTAACGGTGGCATCACCAGCGGCCCACCTGAAACGTGCCGTTCCACCGCCGCCGGGCTTTTGCCGGCTGGTTAATGTATTTGTTAGCACCGCTGCTATGTTTCCCTGTAATAACATCACCATAATTTCATGATTAGAAGCTGTCATGGTATGACTCCGACAGGGTTAAGGTGCAGCTTGCTTGATAGTAAATTCTTCATCAGTATCAATTATGTGCCAACCGGCCTTACGTATTTCGTTGCGTATCAATGCTGCACGCCCTGGAGCTTCAAGATCAATAGCGGCGTAAGGTCTCAGGTCATTAGCATGGCCATTATCAAGGAGATAGCGGACTGCAAGTTTTCGATATTCTGCACTCTGAGAACGAAGCATCTTCAGGCATAAAGGGATTTTTTCATGCGCTCCAGCTGCAACATATTGCGTATAGAGCAGAGATTCTTTGTACCCGTTGCTCCAGGCCAGAGAAGTTGGGGCAAGGCGTTGGAATTCCTCGGGTGTGGTTAGCTCTGCCAGGGCATACAGGAGGGTATCGCGTGAATTGGCCGGGGGGGCAGTAAGAAGTTGACTGAGTGGGGTAAGGGCTGATTTGTCCCCCAGGCGAGCAAGCACAAATAAAGCGGCTGCTCTTTTTTCAGGATCAGGGTCAGCGAGGAGTGCTTGGGAGTAAGGGCGGCCTCGCTGGTCACGGTGAAAACCAAACCATGTGAATGCCATACGGTATGTATGCCATTTCTCATTAGTGTTGTTGGCCAACTCAATAACAAAAGCAGCAGCTTCCTCAGTAGCGGGAAGATGAGCCAGAACCAAGAGAGCATCCCGCCGCAGAGGACTGTTTGTATTACGTTTAAGAAAATCAAGGACAACCGACACCGAGCTTTCATCACCAATTGAACCAATAATCTGAAGCAGGACTTGGGCATGACTCAGTGTGACGTCATCTGATATGAGAGCGTTATGAATAACCGGTAGGGCTTCCGGACCTCGGTCAATTAATCTGGGCCCTGCACTTTTTGCATCTGGTCCGGCAAGTGCTGCCACATCTTCTTCAATCCTAGGATTAGGGCCCTTGTGCCGAGTCATTTTTCTCATTTCGATCCAGGTTTCAGGGGCTATTTCGTGCTGGGCGAATGCAATATCGGGGGATAATCTCATCAATCCCATAATGAACACAATAAGGCACAAAGAATTTAAGCGGGGATTTAACGATGCAGTTTCTGAATGCTTGCCCAAAATTACAATTATACCGAGCTAACGCGGCGTTGACGCGCCGCATGGCGCGTCGCAGTCGAGCGCCATTAGATCGCAAATATTCATTATGTGAATATGGCTATGGTTAAGAAAGAAAATCACGTATTTTATCCCACTTATCTAAATAACCATTAAAAGCATTAATCTTTCCAAATTCAATTCTCCCCCAACCCCTTTTGCTTGAAGCTTTTCTGACAACACTTACGGGTAAAACATAAAATTGCGGAGGAAGTACATTCTTTTTTCCCCGAGTACTACCTCTATTTAATTTAGCAACGACAACAAAATCACAATCGAAATTTTTGATGATAAAGCCAGTAGCTCCAGTATCCCAGCGACTCTTCACTGAAATGCGGGCAGATCGATTTCTCTCAGGATTTGTAGCTACTACATCATAGCCGGGCATTTTTGTGTAGTTCTTGTATGCCGGTATTCCACGTATAAGAAGCTCACCAACTACCAGGAATTCAGCACCTTCAGATTCAAGTTGTGTATTTCGTCGCAGCATATAATCTCATTTTCGGTCTAATTCGCGCCTGACGCGCCGCTCTTTAGTGCGCCGCGGTCGAAACGTTGGTTGAAATTTAGATCAGCCGTGCGATGCTTCGGCATGCAATTTCAAGCCGAGAGCACTAACGACCTTCAGGATAGTATCGAAACCGGGACTGCGATCGCCTGAAAGTGCTTTGTAGAGACTTTCACGAGAGAGACCGGCGTCGCGCGCAACTTGCGTCATCCCTTTGGATCTGGCAATGTCACCCAGCGCCTTTGCAATGAACGCTGCGTCGCCGTTTGCTTCTTCAAGACAGGCTTCAAGATATGCCGCCATTTCCTCGGGGGTACGAAGATGTTCAGCAACATCGTATCGAGTAGTTTTAGTTCTTTTCATTGTTCCCTCCTACAGATTCCGAGCTAAGCTCAATGCCTTTTTGATGCCGGCGGCTTGGGTGCGCTTGTTGCCGCCAGCCAATAAAATGATCAGCTCGCGCCTGTGCATCGTGTAATAGACGCGATAACCGGGGCCATAATTGATTCGCAGTTCGGATACGCCTTCACCGACCGGGCTAACATCTCCAGAATTCCCCTCCGCAAGGCGTTCGACCCTGGCCAGTACTTTTGCGCGTGCGCGAATGTCGCTCAGACTATCGAGCCATCGGGCGTACGTCGCTGTTTTGCGAATCTCGTACACAATCTTATTGTAGCCATGCGGCTACACATTGTCAATTTTTATTGGTCGTGACCTTACATCGAATATTGATAATGCAAGCAGCCAATTATTACTGAACAGGTATCATGATGAGAATCAACGACAGCAAATCTCACTGTATTTCTGGTAATTTGATATGTGTTCTTGGGATGAGAGAAAAGCATGCTGGTAAGAAATCTTCACGTTGCACTAACGGTAAGGCAGATGTCCTGCAATGCACCATGAATTCAGCAGCGGAAGCTCATATCGAAAAATCCCGCAAATCGGACCTGTCTCTTATCTTCAATTTCAGTACTTACGCTGGGCATGAGGGACGCGAACGCAAAAAGGCAGAGAACAAAAAAGAAAGACGGCTATCCCCGCGGCCCTCTCGATGCCTTTGTGGGCCTTTTTATACTTCTTTGATTTTGATTGTGTTTCTGAGGACGAGATGCAGGAATACCGTAAAGCATCCCCTCTGCACTAATATCTTCATCAATGTCCGGCCAATGCACACCATCGCCGTCTCCCATGATTCTGTAATTCGCGCGCTGTTTAGCGGTGGCCTCGGACAGCCGCCATGACCATGCGAGCGGAACACTGATTACGCGACCGTCGATAAGCTGAGCGGTAATAGTATCCTCAGTGACTTTTATGTCCTTAATTCTTACTTCTTGCAGTTTCACCGCAGTGCTCATGCCATGCCTCCATTATTTCGCCCCTGTTGTTTATAATCTTTGCCCTTATCGTATTGAGTTCTTTCGACGCAAACCCCTTGTTTCTTGCCAATGCAACAGGGTGCAACCAGAACTTACAGAGCATATTCTCTCTTTGCACATGCACATGCATTTGCTCATTACAATCAAAGCTATAGAAGAAAAAGCGATATCGCCCCGAGATTTCCTTGATTGTCGGCATATCTAATTATATATAAACAAACAGCAAATTGCTTCTTCTGGGTGAGAAACTCACTATACCGCTTGCCAGCCAAGAACACCACCCGCGACAAATCTGGGACCGCCTCGGCGAGTTGAGCGGCTACTCGCTCACCCCACGCGCGGCGCTCGGCAACCTTCATCGTATTAAGTGTCCGCTCGTAAGGCGCGATCACCTGACTATGTGCGACCAATCCATGCTCGGCGGACAAGATGAACCACGGGCACCCCGACGCCAAACACCCTTGGCCTTGAGATTCTTCAGCAGTTGGTTTTGTTGGATATTCGTTGCTCATACTCGGTATGGGCCAATATGGGTTGGAAGTCTCGGAGGCTCGATACCTAATAGTTGCAGCTACAAAATATCTTCCAGAACTGGGAGTACCGTCACGCTATGGATAATTACGGCTTGTCGTCAGCATTCTCTCGTTGTATCCGAGGCAATAAACGAATCTCGCATATTGAGCCATTATGGTCACCCATTAAAGGCGACCCTAATGGAAGCTATAAGGATGTATGAGAACGTTCAATCCGGTCGGCTTCCATCGTTCCGTCCATGCTGCGGTGTCCGCACTGTCCACAGCTGTCTATTCCGCACCCCGGGGGAGTGGTTCCGGGGGCGGCGGTTCATCCGGCGGCGGTTTTGGCGGAGGAGGCGGCGGGAGCTGGTAAAAAATCCTACCGTTAAGTGCGGTAGTCAAAAGTTGTCGTTGTAACATTTGTAAACGCTTTTCTCAAATTCTTCCTGGAACATGCAACAATTGCGATGGCCTGAATCTATCCCTTTCCTAACGTACACCATAGAATCTGATGATCACGGCTGACACTATATTCGCCCGATAACCCTCGTTTATCGCCTATGCCGCAAGAAGCAATGTTTCTTCAGGAAAGTGTCAGCGCCGCAAGTGCCTGGCACTGCCACCGTTCGCGAAGCTGACGTTCTCGACTACTGCGGTGTTCCCCGCCATGTCCGTCGAGTCCGCCCTTAATTGTGTCAAGGGGGTTGCACTAAACGCATCAACGTCCCGGCCTATTCTCTCCTGCACAGGTGCACTCACAGCCGGGGAGGTTGCCGGGGTCAAGGGCCAAGGAGGCTTGCTTCAAATCAGATGGCAATCGAGCCGTGGGGAAAGGGGTACTTTATGTTTGTTCATTGATATGTCCCTCGGAGGGTAAAACCTGCCCAGAAGTAGGGATTTTTGTAAGATGGGGTGTCTTTTCTCAAATCCCTCTGTGCCTGCGTTAACGCCTCTGCCTTGTTCATTTTGTTAGCAACCAAGTTCTTATAAAAGGCCTTGACGATTTCAGCGGTAGCTTTCTCATCAACTTTCCAAAGTGTTGATACAACTGTAGGACTCCCCGCATAGATGAATGCATTCTCGAGGCTCACAATGTCATCCCCACTCAATATCTGTCCTAGCCCTGTTTCACATGCAGACAAGGTGGTCACCACGTTGCCCGTCAATGGCAATCCCCAAATATCCTGCACCGTCAAATTTCTGTTGTCCGCCATCACCAGATAGCTCTGTGTGCTGTTCTGATTGTTGAGTTTTCCATGAGTGGAGAAATGAAGCACCGTATTGGACAAAGCCATCGTCTGCAGCGTTTCTTTCTTGGCGGCCTTGCCATAGTAGATATCATTCTTCTTAAATATACTCTTCAACTCATTTTCCTCGTCTTTCCCATACTTCAGGCTCTCGTCGGGATTGATGTAGGCTATCAGGTTCGCTGCCGTGATATCGCTCTTGCCTGTCCGGTCGGACGCTATCCAGAATAAGGAGGTAGAGTTGATATAGAAGACCGACCTGTACTTGTCGATGAGATACTTCTTTGTGCCGTCCTCTTTTGTCCAGAGCGCCCCAAAAGGAACATAGTGCAAATACCCATTCGGTGAAATCCCCAACGTTGTAATACCCCTAAGCTTTCCTTCGACCGGCTTGATCAGGATTTCGTAGAGATGCGAATAGATCTTATCGAGCTCTTCGAGCGTGCCGTCTTCGGGTAACCGCCCACTTTTCTCAACACTTCTGTCAATCTTGCTTAAAAACGCTTTGTACTGTTCAACTTTCAGTTTGAGATCATCTTTCTTTATTGCTTCCTCATGGATATGAATATCCTCGGACGTGATGATAAAGGTGAGGAGCTTGTCAGGTAGGAGAAGATATTGAAGCAATGCCGTATGAGGTGACAGTCTCTCTTGTGCGTTCTTTAGTTCTATAGGTTTCGCCCCAAGCAGCACTGCAAGATCAGGATGAAGTCGTTTCAAGGTGACTAGGTAATTACTGAGCTCACGTTGCTTGACTCCTATCTCAGATTCAATTTTGTCAATCTCACTTGCTGTTTCTGCGCTCATCCCAATTGCTTCACCCTGCTCTTTGGTTGCCAGAAGTCCGATTTCTTTATTAGTCGCTTTCATTGCCAGATTCCGTCTCTCCTCTTCAAGCACTTCTATGTCTTTTTTCCTGATCTTGTACTCATCAATGGATCTCTGCTTTTCGGCATCGGCCAGCTTTATATCGAGCTTCCGGTTGACATAGTCTGTCCTCCTCATCGACAGCTCCTCTGCTAATCTTTGTGCCTCCTCGTAATTCCCTTTGCCTTTCTCGAGGATTATCATTCGAGCATAAGCAGCCTCATCGACCTGCATATCCTCTTTTTCAACGGGTCTATATTTTTCTCCGAGTTCTATTCCCTTCTTGAGGTATTCATCTTCAAGTTCGCCACCTACCGCCCCATGCATTTTTAGAAGTTTGCTCTCAAGCTCTCCAATATCGTCTTTACGTAGCCAGTAATATTTTTCCTTTGTTGTCTTTAAATGCTCGAGGGCGCTGTCATAATTAGCTACGGCCGCTTTCTTTTCATCATTGTTTGCATACGCATTTCCTTTAAGAAACAATGTATCTTCAACGAAAAATTCTTGATAGTCCTCTTTTTCTCTACGCGAAAGGTAGTCAAGGAGTGCCTCAGCTTCGCTGGCGGTCTTGATAGCAGCTTGCTTCTTGTCCAATTGCATTTCTGCCCGTGCTTTGAGCCAAAGCGACAGAATGGCCAATGCGGTATCAACTTTCGGATCGATATAGCTAAGAGCCTTGTTGGAATACTCAAATTGTTGTTGGTAATTATTTTCTCCCTTTGATTTAAGTACAAGAAAGTAGTATCCTCTCGCCTTCAGGTGCAAGTCTTGAGATTCGGTTAATTGCCTCACGCCTTCCGCATCGTACGTGAAGTACTTTCTCAATAGGTTAAACAGCTCAGTCTCCGGTCGTGCAACGAAGGTCTTGTATACCTCTCTAGGCTCACCTATCTTCATGAGTGCCCTTGCTGCCTCGCGGCGAACATCGCTGTCAGGATCCTTCAGTACCTCGATGAGGGGCTGCACCGCTGCCCTGTCTCCAAGCATCCCAAGACCATTTGCTACAGGATAACGAACTCGCGGTTCAGGATCCTTCAGCGCCTCGATCNNGCTTCACAAGTGCCTCTGCTGCATTGCGGCGAACATCTCTGTCAGGATCTTTGAGAGCCCTAATGAGTGCTGCGTTGTCCCCTAGCTTCACAAGTGCCAATGCTGCCTCGTAGCGAACCCCGCTGTAAGGATCTTTCAGCACCCCGATCAGGGGCTGCACCGCTGCGTTGTCCCCTAGGTCCCCCAATGCAACTGCGGCCTTGCTGCTAACCCATCTGTCAGGATCCTTCAGTACCTCGATGAGGGGTTGCACCGCTGCCCTGTCTCCAAGCATCCCAAGACCATTTGCTACAGGATAACGAACTCGCCGATCGGGATCCATGAGCGCCTCAATGAGGGCTGGCACTGCTGCTCTGTCCCCAATGTCCCCGAGTGCGAAGGCTGCCTCACCGCGCACCAACCAGTCAGGGTCTTTGAGCGTCTCGATGAGAGGCTGCACCGCTGCTTTGTCACCTATTTTCCCGAGTGCGAAGGCTGCCTTACCGCGCACCAACCAGTCAGGGTCTTTGAGCGTCTTGATGAGGGGCTGGACCGCCGCCTTGGCCTCTCTCTTCCCGAGTGCAGATGCTGCCACAAAGCGTACCCAGCCGTCTGGGGCTCTCAGCGCTTCAATGGGGGCCGATACTGCTGTTTTCTTCCCTATCGCCTCCAGTGCCACCATTGCCACGCTATGCACTCCCCAATAAGGGTCTTCTTTGAGCGTCTCGATGAGAGGCTGCACCGCTGCTTTGTCACCTATT
>DKBH01000095.1 GCA_002451165.1 Nitrospiraceae bacterium UBA6905 | reverse complement strand
GGTTTTCTGGCCGTTCTTATAAAATACCATTGGCAATACTTCTATTCTTTTTCTTTTAAATAGACTTCTTTCCCCTGCAAGAGCCTCTGAAAATGATAACATCATGCTACTTAGGGAGAGAAATACCAACGTAGCAAGGTTAATTCATGGCGCCGAACCTGCGCTCATTCCAACAGCCTATCGCCAGGGCTCGGCGCAGTCGCGTCCATCCTAGATTTTGAAGGCCATAGTATTTTCAGACTGGCATGATAATATGAGAGTAAAGACTGTGGAGGTGTAATCATGAACCATAGGGTCAGAACATGTATTGGAGGTAGTGCTCTCTTAGTATTCCTCGGCCTGTTCTCAGGACTTTTCACAACTTCTCTTGCCGCGTCTGACTGTGCGCTGTCAAAGGGCCAAACCCTGTACGTGCCCGTCTATTCAAATATTTTGAGCGCTCCGAAACGAATGCCTTTTAATCTTGCAGCGCTCTTAAGCATAAGAAATACGGACATGAAAAGTCCAATCAGAATTATCTCCGCAGATTACTATGACACGAAGGGCAAGCTGAGCAGGAAATACTATGATAGCGAGATAACCCTGGCACCCTTAGAATCGACCTACCTGTATCTGCCCGAGGATGATACAACCGTCGGCATCGGAGCAACTTTCATCGTCAGATGGACTGCTTCAACAGAAGTGAATATGCCAATTGTTGAATGTGTGATGATCGGCATGAAAGGTGGTCAGGGAATTTCCTTTGTAAGTCACGGCCAAGTGATAAAGGAAAGTTCAAACTAAGAAGGCGCCTTCCTTCCCGGATTATTTTCTCGCCGGCAGGAAAAGATCTGCCTCTTCCTCCATCTTCATAAACGATTTTTCCTGTCCTTCTTTTTTCTTGAAGAGCTCGACCGTCTCTCTAAGCCGGCCTTCGTCGTAGGAATAAAACTGGGTGATCCTGAAGACATTAAACGGCGCAAACCTGCTGATGTCCGGGGTGAGTTCGACGACCACATGGGTGAGACCGGCATCAGCAGTACCGCTGCCATGTCCCCAGGAGCTCTGAACAAGGAGCGTCAGCGATTTGCCTTCTGCCGGCAAGGTCTTCACCCGGAAATAAAACGTCTGCTCACGGGCCCCTGCCCTCCCGTCATAGTCAGGATGCCGCCGATGGATCTCCTTAATTGTTTCCCAACCATCTTCATAATAACGCTGCACCACCGAGAAGTCATAATCATAGGTAGCCTGCCGCTGCCATCCGCCCTGCGTGAACCGATAGGCTTCACCGGTTCCGACAAAAACTGCCATTCTGAGCGGTTTTTCTGCTTTTTCGGTCAAAGGGAGGGGGGAGCGCAGCGATGAACAGCCGAAAAGAAGCACGAATGGAATGAGTAAGGCCGTAACCACCAGACCGGGAACGAGTATCTTGGCATGCGGCATCATATGACCCAGTCGCTACCTTTTGTTGATCTGGCTGAGGAGATCGTCGGCCCTTGCTGGGTCTATCCCCGACAGGATTTCGTATTCCTTCTGCGCCATCTTCATATCACTCAAGATTACATAGAGATTCCCGAGGGCAAAGTGCGTATTTGCATTGTACGGATCGATCTCTAAAGCTTTTTTATAATATTGCACTGCTTCAGGGTATTGCCCCGTCTCAGCAAATATCCATCCTGTCCCGTAATACGCTTCCAGGAGTGACGGATTGTACTTGATAGCTTCGGCAAATGATCGCAAAGCATCGTCGTACTTTTTCTCCCGCACAAATGCAGCTCCAAGATTGTAGTGAAAGATCGGTTCGTCCGGTTTGATGGCAATGGCTCGACGGTATGATGCTATGGCCTCCTCAGACATGTTCATACGGGCGTAAGCCGAGGCAATGCTGTAATGAAGATATGCATTATCCGGCGTAATCTCTACCGCATGCCTGAATGCAGTGACTGCCTTTTCGAATTTCTGACCGGCATAGTACTTGGCGCCTTCTTCAGTATAGGCATCCGCCATCTCTGCCTGTTCGCGCGTCACGCCTGTCCCGGCACGGCCACCGCAGGCAACCATCGCAATGAGGGATATCAAAAGTGCTGGCAGGATACAGCGGCTCATGAAATTACCGGCAAGAGAGTCTGTCAATAGCCGATGGGGATACCTGATGCAAAGAGCCCCTGCACAATACCGAGATCATCAAAGGTCAGAAGAAAGGGGAAAGAGACCATATCCGACCTCACCACACTATGAAACCTGCCGTCCGGGCCTAAGATGCCCGCTTCGACGATAACATCCCGACCAGGCATGCGAATGGCAAAGAAGCCACTCCCCACCCTCTGTGTGATACTCATGTCAAGAATGGCATGAGCATTGTTCCCGTCGAAATCTATCCTCGTTACATCATAGAACCTCAGCATCAGTTCTCCCTCTTTACCGGCAATCTCTCCGGGCACGACCTCCCAATCGACAAAAATAGTGTTGGGATCAACCGCCATCGCAATCAGCGCATTCTCTCCGTATTCTTCAGGCAGTCCGGCTATGAACCCTTCCCGCAATTCCTCTTCGCCTGCTTCCTCGCTGGGGAGGAATATCTTCAGCTTCACCCGTTCAGGTTTTACCGGTAATACTGCGACTGCGGCGGCAGATTCCCCTGCTGCGTATTTGTTCTCTGCTGCCATGGCTTTGGTGATAATCTTTGCAGGCGTTACCGTTATTTTTTTTGCTCTCTCAGTCTTAGCGGCAGGTGGTTTTCCAACTTCTCTGGTAGTCCTGGTTACCGCAGGGCCTCTCTTCCCTTTCGCCGCTGCTTTCACTTTCATGTCCGTTTTCTCTTCAATGGTCTTTGTGGCTGCCCGTGCTGACACAGGCTGATCTTTTGGAGAAAGCCTCCTCAGTTTTTCTGCGGTCCTCGGTGAAACAGCCAGCTTTCTTGCCGTCTTTGATGACGGCTTCGCAGACACTACCTTTTCCGCAGCAACCTTCGCCGCCACTTTCCTCTCATTTTTTTCCATAGGTTTAGGGGGCAAGGATCCTGCTTTTGTCGTTCTTTTTTCAACCCTCTCTGCAGCGGTTTTTTTCGCGGTTTTCGTCGACTTCTCTTTTGTGGCAATCTCTCTGGATAGAGGACCCTTTGCACTCGTACCAATCTTCCTGACAGAAGCAGCATGAACTACCGAAGCAGTGTTCTTCGGTACAGCACCTTTGAGATCAGACTTCTGCGGCTTTTTCACAACTGCCTTCGGTTTTCCTGCGGCAGCTGCCGGAACTCTTTTTGTCTTTACGCGGGTACTCTTCTGGAATGACGAGGGTTTTTTTGTCCCAGCAGTCTTCTTGGTTGCCTTTACCGGTTTCTTCACAGCAGGCACTTGCACCAGTTTTTTTGTTTCATCAGAAGGCTTTTCCACTGTTTTCTTGGCAGTGGGAGTCTTCGCAACTAACGGCTTTTTCAAAGGTGCTTTCTTTCCTGGCCTCGATTTTATTGAAGCAGCTCTTGACGCTGAAGACTTGCCGGTATTCCTCCCGGCTTTCGCAGCAGAAGTATTTCCCCTTTTTTTAGGCGCCTTCGCCGTTACTTCTTTTTTCTCCGCTGATTTTTTAGTATTTTTTTTGTCTCTAGCTTTCATAGATCGTTCCGTGAGACTATTGTATCAAATTCAGGACACATTATATAGCCTGTTTTCTGAGAAGGCTTCATCAATGGGCCTCAGCCCAGTTCCTGCCGTAACCGATCTCGACCTTCAAAGGGATCGAAAGTATCTTGACGCCCTCCATCTCCTCCCTCACCATGTTTCTCACCGTTTCGAGTTCTGTCTCCGGAAGTTCGAAGAGAAGTTCGTCATGTACCTGAAGGATCATCCGGGCGCCGAGCCTCTCATCATGCAGGCGCTTCTTGATATTGATCATGGCTATCTTGATAAGGTCAGCTGCAGTACCTTGAATCGGGGAATTGACCGCAAGCCGCTCCCCCAGCTGCCTGACAGCCCTGTTCTTGTTGTTCAATTCTGGCACCGGACGTCTCCGCCCGAATAGCGTGGTGACGAAGCCCTTATGTGTCGCCCCTGAGATGAGCTCTTCGACATAGCGTTTCACCCCCGGGTGGCGGTCAAAGTACTGTCGGATATACCGCTCGGCTTCTTTCCTGTCTATGTTGAGGGTCTCGGAAAGACCGAAGGAGGAGATGCCGTAAATAACGCCGAAATTTACGGTCTTCGCAGTCCTCCGCATCTCCGTCGTTACCCCATCGAGCGGCACGCCAAAGATTTCTGCAGCAGTACGTGCATGAATATCGAGGCCGTTGTTAAATGCAGAGATAAGACCCTCGTCCCCGCTCAAATGCGCCAGAATCCTCAGTTCGACCTGCGAATAATCTGCGGAGAGGAGGAGGTTGCCCTCCTCAGCGACAAAGGCCTCTCTGATGCGCTTTCCCCATTCCCCTCTTATAGGTATATTCTGAAGATTCGGATCACTGCTGCTCAGCCTTCCGGTAGCTGTGACAGTCTGATTGAACGATGTATGCACCCTCCCGGTCGCTGGGTTCACCAGTCCCGGAAGCACATCGATATACGTTGTCTTGAGCTTTGTAAGACTGCGGTACTGGAGAACTTCGCGCGGAAGGTCATGAACCTCGGCAAGCTCCTCCAGCACATCCATGCCAGTCGAAAATCCGGTCTTTGTCTTTCTGGTCGGACTGAGTCCGAGTTTGGCGAAAAGGATCGAGCTCAGCTGCTTGGGCGAGTTGATATTGAACTCTTCGCCCGCAAGAGAGTAGATCCGCTTCTCGATGGCCAAGATCTCATCTGCAAGCTCCCGTGACATCTCTTCGAGGAGAGACGTACGGATACTGACCCCTGCGCGCTCCATGTCCACAAGCACCCTGATGAGCGGCATCTCGATATCGGAATAGACACTTTCAAGGTCCTGCTCCCAGAGCTTTGCAAAAAGGATATCTTTGAGCTCAAAGGCCAGTGCAGCATCTTCTGCTGCATACGCGGTTGCCTCATCCAACGGTACATCGGCAAAACTTTGCCGCTTCTTCAGGACCTCCATGAAAGACTTTTTCCGTCTCGACAGATATTCGAAAGAGACCTCATCAAGGCTGTGACCCGGCTTGTTCGGATTCAGCAGATATGCTGCGATCATGGTGTCATAGAGGTGACCAACAACCTCAATCCCTTCCCCGGCAAGCATCACGATGTCATACTTAAGGTTATGTCCGATCTTACTGATACCCGGATCATGAAAAAGCGGGGAGAGAATGTTGCGGACCTTATCCCGGGCGAGCTGCGCATTCTCGGACATGAGAGCCTGCGCATGGCCCACAGGTACATAACATGCCCTGTCCCGCTCCCAGCAGAGCGAGATGCCGACGAGATGGTCCCGAAGCGGATTTCTGCCCGTTGCTTCGGTATCGAAAGCAAATACATCGGATATCGAGGCAACGACTTCGCGGAGACTCTCTTCCCCCAAGATCGTTTCATGCGACCTCACAACAGCACCGGCGCCCTCAGCAGCAGTAGGAATGAGCTTCATAAGGCTGGTAAATTCATATTCTTTAAAAAGAGAAAGCAGGGCAAGCCAATCAGGCTCCCTGAGGACAAACTCGCCGACATGAATATCGATCGGTGCTGCGGTATCTATTCTAGCAAGCTTTCTGCTCATGAGCATCATGTCCTTATTCTCCGTTAACAGTGATCTCAGCTTTTCCCTGCTGATCCGCTCCGGATGCCGAATAAGCTCATCAAGGCTCGAAAAGGAAGCAAGAAGCTCCTTAGCGGTCTTGTCACCGATGCCTCTGACCCCTGGAATGTTATCCGTGGCGTCTCCCGTAAGTGCCATATACTCGGTCACCCGTTCCGGGCCGACACCGAATTTTCCGATCACATACTCCCTGTCCAGTACGCGGTCCTTCAGGGGATCGTAGACCTTTATCCGGTCATCAACAAGCTGCATCATGTCCTTGTCCGCCGTAACAATAAAAATGTTCGATCCTTCCGATGCAGCCTTTTTTGCTATGGTGCCGATAAGATCATCAGCTTCATATCCCGGCAGTTCAAAGATCCGTATGTGAAAGGCGGCTATCACTTTCCTGATATGTGGCAGCTGCTCTGCGAGATCAGAAGGCGTCTCCTTCCGGTTCGCCTTATACTGGTTGAAGAGCAGATGCCGCTCCGTAGGCTCCGGTGAATCAAATGAGACCACCAGTCCCTCCGGCCGCTTGTCCCTGATGATCTTCATCAGCATGTTTGTAAAACCGTAGATGGCGTTCGTAGGAAAGCCCTTTGAGTTTGTCAGAGACCTGATGGCGTAGTAGGCCCGATATACATAAGAGTTTCCGTCGATAATATAGAGGTCCACGGATGTGATTATACCTAAAATTGACTAAAGATACGCTCTTATTTTAGAGTAAATAAACGTTCAAGGAGGAACCATTGGCCACGACAGTTGAGGACATTAGCACTACAAAAAAACGGCTAAAAATCGAGATTCCGGCCGACATCCTCGAAAAGGAATATAGCGATTCTCTGAATAAAATACGGCAGCGGGCACGCATCCCGGGATTCCGGCAGGGCAAGACGCCGATCAGTATCATTGAGAAGAGATTCGGAGATGAGATTAAGAGCGAAATGCTGGAAAAACTTGTGCCGACCTATTATGCACAGGCAGTCAAAGAAGCAGCTATTTCTCCCGTAACGATGCCGAAAATTGAAGAAGGCCTCGACTTTAAACGGAATGAGCCGCTTTCCTTCTCCCTCACGGTAGAGGTCAGGCCGAAGATCGATAGCCTCAATTATGCCGGCATTACGGTCGAAAATATCGCGGTTACCGTCGATGAGGGAGAAATAGAAGATACGGTCAAAGGTCTACAGAACGACCGGGCCATGTTCGAAGTGGTGGACCGTGAGATCAGCGAGGACGACCTCCTCGTTATTGATTACGTAAAGCTTGATCCCTCCGGGACAAAGGAACTCTCCACGGCAAAAGACCAGGTCGTGAACCTCGGTAACAAGCTTACACCTCGTGGAATCCTCGACGCAGTGCTTGGCAGGAAAAAAGGCGACATCGCGGAGATTACACTCCCTGAAGCAGATAGCGAGCACAGCGAGGCTGAAGAAAAGGGAGACAAGCTCCGCATAACCATTAAGGAGGTCAAGGAAAAAAGACTTCCGCTTTTGGACGATGAGTTCGCCAAGGACTTCGGTCATGACTCACTCCAGATGCTGAGGGAAAAGATACGAGACGGGTTGCTGGCGGCAAAACAGGGAAACGTGAAAAAACAGCAGAAATCGCGCATCGTTGCTGCGTTGGTGAACAGCCATACCTTCGATGTCCCCGAGTCCCTCATTCAGGCAGAGCTGGAGCATCTGATCGTGAATGAGAAGACGGCGGGCACGTCTGCACAGCATGGCCCCACAACTGATTCGGACAAAGCTGATGTAGAACTTGCCGAATCGCTTAGACCAAAGGCGATAACGAATGTCAAGGCAACGATCATCCTCGATGCGATAGCAGAAAAAGAGCATATAGCGGTTGCTGAGGCGGAGATGAAGGACAGAATAGCCCTGATCGCCAAACAGCTCCAAGCAACACCTGATGCCATTGTTAACCTTTTTATGACAAGGGACGGCTCACTGGATAACCTCCGGCACACTATCAGGGAGGAAAAGGTGCTCGACTTCCTGCTCTCCCGGGCAGAGATCGTCAAAGGAGCTTGATATGAGCGTAATACCTATCGTAATTGAACAGACCGGAAGGTCTGAGCGTGCATATGACATCTATTCGCGGCTGCTGAAGGATCGCATCATTTTCCTCGGCACGGCGATCGATGATCACGTCGCGAACACGGTCATTGCCCAGCTCCTCTTTCTGCAGACGGAGGATCCGGAAAAGGACATACATGTATATATCAATTCTCCCGGCGGGATTGTGACCTCGGGACTTGCGATATACGATACCATGCAGTATGTAAAACCGGACATCTGCACGTATTGCATTGGGCAGGCAGCCAGCATGGGAGCATTACTCCTTACAGCCGGAGCCAAGGGCAAGCGTTTCTCTCTTCCCCATGCCAGGATCATGCTGCATCAGCCCATGGGAGGGTTCCAGGGCCAGGCCACCGACATTGAGATACACGCCCGGGAGATCTTAAAGGTCAAAGATACTCTGAACAAAATCATCGCGAACCATACCGGACAGTCGCTGGAAAAGATCAGGACAGATACGGACCGTGACTTCTTCATGTCGGGGCTGGAAGCAAAAGAGTACGGGCTCGTCGATGAAGTCATCGAATCAACTACGAAGAAACAGGAGAAGAGGGCATAGATGGCGAAGAAAGATGAAGAATCTCTGAAGTGCTCATTCTGCGGTAAGGGGCAGGAAGAGGTTAAAAAGCTGATAGCGGGACCGACGGTTTATATCTGCAATGAATGCATTGAACTCTGCAACGAGATCATTGCCGATGAACTCTCGGTGGAAAAGGAAGCGGAATCGGCTCACAAGCTTCCAACGCCGAAAGAGATCCATGCTTTTTTAAATGATTACGTCGTCGGCCAGGAAAAAGCAAAGCGAATACTCTCTGTTGCCGTTCACAACCACTATAAGAGGATCTACACGCCGGGAGAACCTGATGTGGAACTGCAGAAGAGCAATGTGCTGCTGATTGGTCCGACCGGCACGGGCAAAACGCTTCTTGCCCAGACGCTTGCCCGGCTTCTTGATGTACCGTTCACGATCGCTGACGCGACAACCCTAACCGAAGCCGGATACGTAGGAGAGGACGTCGAAAATATCATTCTGAAACTTCTCCAGACCTCGGATTATGACGTAGAAAAAGCTCAGCGGGGCATCGTCTATATCGATGAAATCGATAAGATAAGCCGGAAGTCCGAAAATCCTTCCATCACGCGGGACGTGTCGGGAGAAGGTGTCCAACAGGCACTTCTCAAGATCATTGAAGGAACGATTGCCAATATCCCTCCCCAGGGAGGAAGAAAACATCCTCAGCAGGATTTCATTCAGGTCGATACCACAAACATCCTCTTTATCTGCGGCGGCGCGTTTATCGGTCTTGAGGGGATCATTGAGCAGCGCGCGGGCAAGAAAACCGTAGGGTTCAGCGCTGCGCTTTCGGGCAGAAACGAGCGGAAGCGCGGCGACCTCATGGGAGCGGCGGAACCGGAAGATCTGATCAAATACGGGCTGATTCCGGAATTCGTGGGACGTCTTCCCGTTGTGACGACTCTTGCCGAGCTTGATGAAAACTCTTTGGTGAAGATCTTGACGGAACCGAAAAACTCCCTGACCAAGCAGTTTCAGAAACTTCTTGCCTTTGACAACGTGAGACTGAAGTTCACGGATGCGGCCCTGTCCGCCATTGCGAGAAAGGCAATTCAGCGGAAAACTGGTGCGCGGGGACTCAGGTCGATCATTGAGGAGATCATGCTGGACGTCATGTATGAAATACCTTCCCAAAAGAATATCAGGGAGTGCCTCATCACGGAGGAGACGGTCATGAAAAACGAGAAGCCGATCCTCATCTACGAAAAACAGGCGGAGTCAGCGTAGGGCGATCAGCTCTTCCGGGGGCTACGGCCGCCGCGTCGCAGCAAGGGATTTTTCTATGGCCTTTCGAATGGATACCTTCAGTTGTTCATCGGCAATCTCTGAGACTACGGAAGAAGCAAAGGACAGATCGTCAGCGGAAAGCCGGCGCATTTTTCTCCCTGCTGGTTGCTCCTGCTTCTTTTTCTGTAGTTTGCCTACTCTGAAGCGGATGTTGTCTATCCCGTAGGGAACGAGTTTCCCGACAATGTCTGTTTTAAAATAGGTGAGCTGTTGCATCCAGACAGGAGATTCAACATTCAGCAGCAGTTCACGATCGGTACAATCGGCAGGGTACATATGCGATGCAATGCTAGCGTCAAAAATACTGAACCAGTCGGTCCTGATACGCTCAAGCCTTACCCTGCTCTCGAGCCCGAGCCTTTTCATCATCGGGGCGAGAACAGCCGCAGCTTTTTTCATCAGACCACTTTCTTAACGGTGCCGCTCCTCAGACAGCGCGTGCAGACATAGGCCCGTTTCACTCCCGCCCCGGTCTGTATCCTCGTCCGCTGGAGATTCGGCAACACCTCTCTCTTGGTTTTATTATTGGCATGACTCACATTGTTTCCGGTGGTCTTCTTCTTTCCACATGCGTAGCAGCTTGCCATGTTCTTCCCCTTTCTACATTGCATTAAGATAGTCGGTTATGATAACATTTTAGAATTATTGATACAACCGTACATCACTCAGTGCAGTATTCTGCCTGCGCAGCGCACGGCTTAAGGGAAAAATAACATGGCAAAAGTCAGGATATATGAATTAGCGAAAAAGCTGAACAGGAACAGCAAGGACATCCTTGACGAGCTCTCCAGCATGGGCTTTGAAGGTAAGTCTCATTCCTCAAGCATCGACGAGTCGATCGCTGACAAGATAGCCAAGCTGCTTGGCGAAGCAGAACCGGTTGCACCGCCGCCCGCTCCAAAAGAAGAACTGAAACCGAAGAAGGAAATCGCTAAAGAGCCGCTCAGGAAGGAAGAGAAGAAAGAAGAGGTCCAAGCCGAGGTCAAGGCGGAGGCAGAAGTAACAAGAAGAGCTGAAGAGAAGATTGAAGCAAAAACAGAAATTAAAGAAGCGACCAAGAAAAAAACTGAGCATAAGAAACCTGCTAAACCGCATAAAGGAAAGACGGAGACAACCATTAAGCTTGAGCCGACGCTGCCAAGCGAACCTCCTCCCGTGATCACGGAGGAGATCTTGGTGGAGCAGCCTGCCGCACCCGTCACTCCCGAAGGAGAAGAGGACGTTGCACTTCCTGACCGCTTCAAGAAGGATATGGAAGCGGAAAAGATAGAAAAATTTAAGGCGAAACCCGGTCTTCAGCGGGCTTTTCAGGCCATACGAAAAGTTGAGCCCAAGAAGTGGCATGACACAAAAACGCTGCGAAAAGGTGGGAAACCGCCTTTTCCGTCCAAACAGGAGACGAAACCGCAGGTGCTGTCGACCGCTCCGAGAAAAAAGAATCTTAAATTGCGTGAGGGTGCCTCGGTAAAAGAGTTTGCCGAACTTCTCGGCATTAAGATAGGCGAGGTCATTAAGAAATTCATGGAAATGGGCTATATGCCGACGATCAACCAGCCTGTTGACACCGATGCCGCGCTGCTCATTGCTGACAACTTAGGCATCAAGATCGAACTTGCTACGGTTGAAGACGATCTATTGGTGGAAGAAGAGGTGCAGGAAGACGCTGCTGATCTTGTGCCCCGTGCCCCAGTCGTCACGATTATGGGACATGTTGACCATGGGAAGACCTCCCTCCTTGATGCGGTACGCGAGACAAAGGTCACCGAGACAGAAGCAGGAGGCATAACCCAGCATATAGGGGCTTATAAAGTGAACCTTAAAGGAAAGGACATCGCCTTCCTAGATACTCCCGGCCATGAAGCGTTCACCGCATTACGGGCAAGGGGAGCGAAGGTCACGGATATCGTTGTTCTGGTTGTCGCTGCCGACGACAGCGTGATGCCCCAGACGGTCGAAGCAATCAATCATGCCAAGGCAGCCAATGTGCCTATTGTCGTTGCCGTAAACAAGATCGATAAGCCTGAAGCGAATATCACTCGTGTCAGAAACGAACTCTCTGAACGCGGCATCATTTCAGAAGAATGGGGAGGCCACAACATCTTTGTCGAGGTTTCGGCGAAGAAGCGCCTCGGCATAGAACACCTGCTCGAGATGATCCTTCTTCAGGCTGAAGTAATGGAGCTTAAGGCAAATCCCCAGAGAAAAGCAAAGGGAACCATTATTGAAGCAAGGCTCGACAAGGGGAGGGGTCCAGTTGCCACACTCCTTGTGCAGACCGGCACATTGAAGGTTGGTGACGCCCTCCTTTCGGGCGTGCATGTCGGCAAAGTTAGGGCTATGAACGACGATACAGGGAAACGGATCCAGGAGGCAGGGCCGTCCACGCCGGTTGAAGTCATCGGTTTTTCGGAAGTGCCTTCGGCAGGGGACGTCTTTACGGTGATAGATGACGAAAAGCGGGCTCGCCAAATAGCGATGACACGACTGCAGAAGCAGCGCTCACTTGAAATCGCAAAGGCAAAGAAGCTTACGCTCGATGAACTCTATACTAAAATAAAGGAAGGACAGATCAAGGAGCTGAACATCATCATCAAGGGAGATGTTCAGGGTTCCGTGGAAGCTATCAAGGACGCTCTTGAAAATATCGTTCATCCAGAAGTGAAAGTGAAGGTAATTCATACTTCCGTCGGTGGTATCAATGAATCTGATGTCATGCTGGCTACCGCTTCCAACGCCATTATTATTGGGTTCAATGTGCGGCCGGAAATCAAGGCTTCGCAGACCGCGGAAAAAGAAGGCGTTGACATCCGGCTGTACACGATAATTTATGAGGCTATTGATGATGTGAAAAAGGCGCTTGAAGGTATGCTTGCACCGACACTGAAAGAAAAGGTGCTCGGAAGGGCTGAGGTCAGGCAGCTCTTTCCCGTCTCACGTCTTGGAACTATTGCGGGATGTTATGTTGTTGACGGCCATATTTCTAGGGCATGTGACGGTATCCGCGTGCTGAGAGATAATATTGTTGTGTACGAAGGCAAGATGGCCAGCCTCAAGAGGCTCAAGGATGACGTAAAAGAGGTTCAGACGGGATATGAATGCGGCATATTAATCGAGAACTTCAACGATATCAAGATCGGCGACATCATTGAAAACTATGTTATTGAGAGTATCGCGGCAAAACTGTAATAGCTGATTTTACCCTTCATCTTTCTCCCGCAATGACTCTAAGCCGCACCCTGCACTTCTCACATCGCCCGCTGTTTTTTGTCGGGGGGAATTGTTTATTATGTAAGAAGAGAAAGGTAATGAGGTGATCCGTGTTGCCATATAAGCGCTCCCAGAGAGTAAGTGACCTTATCCGTGAAGAAATTGCCGACATCATCATGTACCGGCTGAAAGACCCTCGGATAGGCTTCGTCACGGTCACCGGAGTGGACATGACCGATGATCTCAAACTCGCACGCGTATTTGTAAGCGTCCTCAAAGAAGAGGAGCGAGAGCAGACATTGGAGATTCTGAATGAAGCAAAACCCTTTTTTCGTTCCGCCCTCGGTAAACGGCTGAAGATGAAATTCGTACCTGCAGTCGAATTCAGGCTCGACACCTCCATCGAATACGGATACAAAATTGATCGGCTCTTGAAAAAAATTAAGGACCACAATGAAAATTCCTAAAGGCCTGATCGACGATTTCCGCGAGGAGCAGGTCTTTCTTTTGGCTACACACATCAGTCCTGACGGTGATGCCATCGGCTCATGTCTGGCCTTGGCTGAGGCGCTTAGGTTACTCGGCAAAACAGTCGTTCTCTACGACAAGGATCCCGTTCCGGAACATTACCGGTTCATGCCGGGATGCAGGCTGTTTCGTTCTGCTCTCGGCAGAATTCTTTCGAAAGATCCGCTCCTCGTGCTTCTTGACTGTAACGGCCCTGAACGGGCTGCCCTCGAGAGATATACATTTCGGAAGACCATCGTCATTGATCACCATGAAACAGAATCCGATTACGGAGAAGTGCGCTGGGTGGAACGCAATGCTGCTGCTACTGGAATTATGATCTTTCATCTTATCAAGTCCTTGGGCATTCCTATCACGAAAACCATGGCTACCAATCTCTATACAGCCATCGCTGTTGATACCGGCACCTTCAGATACGGCAATACCGGCGTGGATGTCTTACGGGTAGCCGCATCGTTGGTAGAAGCAGGAGCCAAACCTGGTGCCATATCCGAATATCTGTACGAGTGCTGGAAAAAGAGACGTTTCGACTTGCTCACTCTCTCTCTCGGAACCCTCGAGATTAAGAACAACGTGTCCATCGTTCATGTGACAAGAGAAATGCACACGAAAACCGGTACTACAGAGTCAGATACGGAAAATTTTGCAAATTTTCCGAGAATAATAGACACGGTTAAGATCTCTGTCCTCATCCGGGCGATCGGCAACAGCCGCTGGAAGGTAAGTATGCGATCGAAGGGCAGGGTAAATGTGGCAACCATTGCAGCGGCATTCGGCGGAGGCGGTCACAGAAATGCAGCTGGATTCAGGATGACGGCTGACCTTGCCACGGTAAAAAAAGCGATCTTCAATGCAGCAAGAAGCGTAATTTCAAAAACGTGAAACGCAGCATTATTCCCTGTCTGACTTGAACTGAAGCATCTGGTATTCCATGCGTGTTGACAATATCATAATTAATTTGAACAAGCCGAAAGGCATGACATCCCAGCATGCTGTCACAAAAGTAAGAAGGACCCTCGGAGCGAAAAAGGCGGGTCATGCCGGCACCCTTGACCCCCTCGCAACGGGCGTTCTCCTGGTATGTCTTAATGAAGCAACAAAAATCAGCAGGTTCCTCATGGACAAGGACAAAGAGTATCGCGCCAGGATGAAGCTTGGCGAACGAACGGACACCCTTGATGCAGATGGTTGCGTTATTGAAGCCAAGTCTGTTGGAAATATTTCAGTACGGCAAATTGAAGATGCGGCTCGTGAGTTCATCGGGAGGATCGAGCAGACCCCTCCTATGTACTCTGCTGTCAAGCATAAGGGAACGCCGCTCTATGCTCTTGCCAGAAAAGGCCTCGCTATCGAACGGTCAGTTCGAACCATTGAGGTTCACGCAATAAAAATAATAGCTGTCGATCTTCCCTACATTGATATGACAATCTCCTGCTCGAAGGGAACATATATACGTTCGCTCTGCGATGATCTGGGTGTACGCTTGGGAACTCTCGCCCACCTAACTTCACTGTCGCGGATCAGATGCGGGATGTTTACTCTCGAGCATGCTGTTCATCTTCACGATCTCCCTCACGACATGAAAAATTTCCGCGCATATCCCTATGTATGCATGATTGATGATGCACTTGCGGATATCTTTGAAATATATCTGAACGAGGACGATTATCGGAAAGCCAGAAATGGAGCTCCAATAGGCGCCATGAACTTTAGGATAGCCTCATCACAGCCATTTGTTCGTCTCAAATCTCCTTCAGGAGAATTGTTTGGAATCGGCAGGGTAGACAATACCAAAATTACCATCGAAAGACTCATTAACTCGCCCACGAAAGATATAACTTAAACCATTTTCTCAAGGTTTAGTTTAAANNAGTCATGCTTTTTAGCGGAAAAGATTCAATAGGGTTAGACATCGGCTCAAGCTATATGAAGGCCGTCAAGCTCAAAGAGACGAAAGGCAGCTACGAATTAGACCTCTGTCACCTGCATACCTTGGCTCCTGAACTCATTGTTGACGGCTCGATCATCGATTCACTGAGGATGGTCGATTCATTGAAAGATATGATTAAGACCGCTGGAATTAAGACAAAAGACGTTGTAATTTCAATTTCTGGCCACTCCTCAGTCATCATAAAAAGAATTTCACTTCCTGAAATGTCGGAGGAGGAACTGTCAGAATCGATTAAGTTTGAAGCAGAGCAGTATGTGCCTTTTGACATTGATGACGTCAACCTTGACTTCCAGATCATCGGTCCAAAAGACGAACCTGGCCAGATGGATGTCGTTCTTGTTGCCGTCAAAAAGGATATCATCAACGAATATATTCAGGTGGTCAAAGAGGCTGGGCTTAATCCTATTATTGTTGACATTGACTCTTTTGCTTTGGAAAACATGTACGGCATTAATTATGAGATTGAGGCCGGAAAAAACGTTGCTCTGCTGAACATCGGTGCAAGTACGATAAATTTAAGTATTCTGAAGGGGGGGGTATCAGTATTTACCAGAGACAGTTCTCTCGGCAGCAATCTTCATACCGAAGCTTTACAGAGGGAATTCAACATAACTTATGACTTAGCTGAAAAACTAAAGCGCGGAGAGCCGATAGAGAACGTGAATCCGGAAGACGCCAACTCCATCATCGAGTCTGCTTCTGAAGAAATCCTCAGTGAAATTAGCCGGTCTTTTGATTATTATCGGAGCACCACTGTCCAGGAGGATATTGCAGAGGTTATTCTGAGCGGTGGCTGTGCGCTTATTAAGAATTTTGCAGCCATGATCGCTGAACGGACGGGAATAGAAACAAAGATCGCTGAACCTTTCAGAAATATTAGAATCCCGAAACGGTTTGATGTCAGCTATATTGAAGAAATTGCTCCCATGATGGCCATCGCCGTTGGTCTGGCACTCAGAAAACAGGGCGACAGATGATAAAAGTAAACTTACTATCGACAAAAAAGAAAAAAAAGCAGAAGCCCATACCGACCCTCCTTATTTATACTATCCTATTGACGATTGTAACCGGTCTGGTTATTGCATATCTGGCTTATTTCTACAGCTCACGCCTCACCGACCGACAGGCTAAGGTGCGGGAAAATGAGCGCAAAATCGCGGAACTCAAAGAAAAAATTAAGGCTGTTGAGGATTTTGAACGGCTTAATAAGACTTTTCAACAGCGCAAGGATATCATCGAAGAACTCGGAAGAAATAAATCGCTGCCGGTAAAAATCCTTGATGAGATAAGCACTCAACTGCCGGTCGGTGTCTGGCTGACAGCTATGGAAGTAAAGGGTTCTGACATCAATCTGAGCTGTACGGCATTTTCAAATACTGATGTGGTGAATTACGTCAATAACTTGAAAAGTTCCAAGCTATTTACCGAAGTATATTTACAGGAATCTATTCAGTCAAAAACAAAAGAAGCTTCCGTTTACACATTCCGACTAACCTTCAAGGTGAAATCCTGATATGGCATTAAAACTTGACATAAAGACCATGCCGATCTATGTAAAAGCAATTATCGTAGTGTTACCGTCGATCATCATTGTCGCTCTTGTGCTTTTTCTTTTTATAAATCCAAAGATTAAGCAGATAAAGGTGCTCGATGCAAAAATAGATAAGCAAAACAACGAGATTGCTGCGAGCCAAGCAAAGGCAGCTAAACTGGAGATGCTGAAGCTTGAGAATGAGCGGCTCGTCGCACGGATAAACGAACTGAAAGAGCAACTCCCTGAAGAAAAAGAGATATCGAGCCTTCTTAAGCAGGTGTCCGACATGGGAATATCTGCTGGTCTTGAGATCAAGTCTTGGAAACCTTCTCAAAAAGTTACCCACCCCAGCGGCATTGTTTATGAAATCCCGGTAGCGGTGAGTGTTGAAGGCACCTATCACAATCTCGGCTATTTTCTCAGCAGCCTTACGCGGCTGAACAGGATCGTGAATATCAAGGATATGAAACTCGGGAATCCAAAAGCAGAGCGCAATGAGACCATGCTTCAGGTATCGTTCAGGGCCTCTACGTTTTCTGCGATTCCGGATTCGGAAATAGTAAAGCCGGTGGTGAAGAAATGAGGAAAAACACTTTACTGCTAGCGCTTGTAGCATGTACGATGGCTGCAGCGCTTGTAGCATGCGGTGACAAGAAGCCTGCCCAGAAGAAAGCGCCGCCCCAGGCTGCGGCATCTCAAGCAGTAGTTTCAGCCGCTCCCGCAGCGCCCCAAAATGAGGTCAAAGCTGAAAAGGAAATATATGCCTACGAACCTAAGGGGAGAAGAGATCCCTTTGTTCCCCTGACCGAAGTCGTCAAGGAAAAGGCCCCTAAGAAAAAAGGGGCTCGCCCTATTGAAAACGTTGATGTTGAGGAAATTAAGGTGATAGCCATCGCCTGGGACAGTCGGCAATATTACGCCATGGTTACTCTTCCCGACAAGAAATCGTATACCATCAAGAAGGGCATGACGTTAGGCCTCTATGGCGGCAAGGTTCGCCAAATCACTAAGGACTCGGTCGTCATCACAGAGCAGATAAAGGATTACAAGGGCCAATTAAAGACAAAAGATACCATACTGAAACTCCGCAAGGAGGAGGAAGAATGAAAAAAGCGCTCGTTCTAAAACTAGTTATATGCATGATTATGCTCATGCTTATGCTTGGCTGTGCTTCGACGCAGGAAAGCAAACAGACCTTAGATAATACGTCCATACCCCCAGTGCTGACATCGATCGAGGTCGAAGATAATACGGTTTTTATTAAGGGCAACCAGCCTTTTACCTATACCGTCTACAAGGCCGACGATCCTTACAGGGCGACCGTTGAAATTGCTGACATGACAGTAGGTCAATTCGGTTCCAAGATATCTACCAGTCGGGCAGGCATTACAGAGATTATCCCCCATCAGATCGACTCCCCCAACCGTATGATAAGAATCGATATGGTACTGGAATATCCTTCCTCCCTTATCCCAACGTATAAAGACGGTACGCTCACCATAGCTGTAGTAAAAAATGAACCTGTTGTCCTCACTGGTGGGCCTAGAGCTGAATCTGCTTCGCAGCCTGAAGCTCGGCTTGCTGTAGAAGAAACGGCAATAGAAATAAAGCAGGCTGGGCCGGAAGCTGCGTCGTCCAAATCAAAGGCAACCGAGATAACCAATATCGAAGTAAAGAAAAGTACAGGTGCAGTTAAAGTCCTGATTACCGGTAATGGCACCATGATTCCTAATGTATTCCCTATAAACGAGAGAATCGTAGTTGATATCCCTGATGTGGTACTCCTCGCCTCAGTGCCTTCCCAGACCGTCTCTCCCTTAAAAGGCATCCGTACAGGAAAACATCAGGACAAGCTTCGGCTGGTACTCGATCTGAAGGAAAAGACAAATTTTGACGTCACCGCAATTGGAAACAATATTGAAATCACCCTGACATACAAAGAAGCCGCCTCTGCCCAGCAGGCATCATTTAACGCCGGGAGCAGCGATGCGCCACAGTCAGCATCCGCTGGTACAGAAGAAGTTCAGGAATCACCGTCACCTGAAGCACTATCTGAAGGCAGCTATTCAGGAAAAAAGATCTCACTTGATTTCCAGGATGCCGATGTCGTACCGATCTTCAGGCTTCTGGGCGATATCAGCGGCTACAACGTGGTAGTTAACCCCGATGTCAAGGGCAAGATTACACTGAAACTCATAAACGTCCCGTGGGACCAGGCACTGGATATCATTTTGCGCACCTTCTCGCTTGCCAAGATTGTAGACGGTAACATTATTAGGATTGTTCCTAATAATGTTGTCGCGAAAGAACTGGACGATATGGCGAAGGCAAAAAAAGCCGCTGCTGAGGCCGGAGATCTGAGGACAAGAATCTTTGCCGTAAATTATGCTGAGTTGAGTAAGCTTAAAGACTCCATCGATAAAGCAAAACTTCTCAGCTCGCGGGGAAGCTTGTCTCTTGACGAGCGGGGAAGCAGCATTATCATTAATGATCTCGATAGCAATCTGGAGCGCATAGCCGAACTTATCAGAGAAATCGATCAGGAACAGATGCAGGCACGCCAAGTAATGATAGAGGCAAAGATCGTTGAGGTGAATACGAACTTCACCAAGGACCTCGGTATCCAATGGGGCGCATTTTACAAGACTCCCGGTCAGAACAGCTATACCATTGGTAGAACCTCAACCGGTTCACCGAACAACTTCCTGGTTAACCTTCCCGCTGCTGTGGGCCTTGGATCGGGCGGACAGATCGGGTTTGGCTATATCAGTAAAGCTGCCAACTTTACCCTTGATCTCCAGATATCCGCTCTGGAAGAGACAAGAAACGGGAAGGTGCTTTCGAATCCGAAGATCATGACCATGAATAACCAGGAAGCTAAGATAACACAGGGCCGTACCATATACCTACCTGTGGCGACCTCCGACAAGACCGATTACAAGGCCATTGATGCGCTGCTCTCCCTTACGGTAAAACCCCGCATAGCTCCGGGTGGTGCGATCTTTATGGACCTTGATATCACAAAAGACGAACCCGGATTGCCTACAGCGGGTGGTGTTGATGTTCTTAAGAACACCGTAAAAACCTCTGTCCTCGTCAATAACTCTGACACCGTAGTTATTGGAGGAATATTCAAGAACAGCCTGCGGAATAATGAGAATGGGGTACCAGGACTCTCGAGGCTCCCAATTCTAGGACTTCTCTTCAAGAGGGACAACGATACGTTGGAAACCAGTGAGCTTCTTGTCTTCGTTACGCCGACAATTGTAAATTTCAGCGCCTTAAAATAGGGCCCGAATTCAACGTCGAAGTGCAA
>DKBH01000123.1 GCA_002451165.1 Nitrospiraceae bacterium UBA6905 | reverse complement strand
GGATGTTCTGTACACAACTGCTCAGATTTCCGCAGCCATCAATAGCCGTCCAGGTCCGGGTGATTGTCGACTGCTGCGGGCATAGCGTTCCCGGTGTCACCGCGTCGGCGAAGCTTACCGCCGGGCTGGGAGTGCAGTTGTCTGTGGCCGTAGAAGTTCCGGTGTGCGATGGGTCGGTGGACTGACTGCACTCGACAACGGCATCTGCCGGACATGTGATCTGTGGCTGTATCTCGTCGCCGGAGCACGTGAAAGTCCGTTCGACGAGAGGGGTGTCCGGATCGTTGGTCTCGATCTGCACGGTCGCCGTCCGAGAGGTACATGACATCGGCGCACAACGGACACTGAAGTCGGCATGGGCACCAGCCACAATGAAGAGGGGCGAGGTCGGTACCGGCTCAACAGTGATGTCTTCACTGCCGGTCTTGACGATGCGCTGGATAATGAGGTCTCCGGAACCCGCATTGGAGATCCGTAGATTCCTCGACTGAGTGCTGCCGACGCAGACATTCCCGAAATCGAGGGCTGCATCAACCTGGACATCGGGTATGCAGTCGGCAGGTACGTCGAAAGCCTCAACGGGGTCTACGTCCCTGTCGCCGGTGCTGCTCGCCGAGTCGCCCATCCCCATTTTCGCGAAACCGTCCCAGAGGATGCAGCGGTTGGCCGCTGCGTTGTTCACGGCGTCTGCCTGAAGGATGGAGTCCCGCATGTCGAGGTAGTCAGGTCTCGTCGGTGCATTCTTCAAGCCGTCAATGATGAGCTGCATCATCAGAGGACCGCCTGTGGCAAACCCGTGCTTCCAGACGAGGTTGGCCCGAGCCATCCAGAGCGTGTTGCACCATATCTCGCCGGCCGGCCAGGGATCCTCGATGCACGGTCCCTCGTCAACGGCAGTCGCCGGCGGCACACAGTCGGCGGTGTTGGTACACGACCGGGTGCCGTTGCCGGCACAGTAGGCGCCGTCGTTCAGGTCGCCATAGGTGCGGGTGAAGACGGTCTTATCGGTGCTGTAAGGCTGGCGCCGGTTGCCGTTCACGTTGTTGTAGTACCACTGACCCCGCGGATACGACTCAGAAAGGTCATCGCCTGGCTCTGCAGTGATAGCAAGCCCCATAAAGTCGCAGAGTCCGTCCTGAAGACCGCCGCTCTGGGTATCGTAACTTCCCACTTCCACGAGGCGTTTTGTGAGTCCGTGGGTATACTCGTGGATGACGATCAGGTTCTCGAAGCCTGCATCGCGCCGCGGCGTGGCGTTGCCGCAGAGGAAAAGGGTCATCCTTGGCTGGATGCCGTCATCATGCCGGCTCCAGAAGCCGGCATTACAGGTTTTCGCCGTGTCCTGCACATCCACCTGAACCGCATCCCCGCCTACGCCGCCCAAGCCGAAATTGTCGTTCTGGAAATTCCCGGCTGCCTCGTCAAAGCCGAAGCTATAGTAGATATGGTGAATGCGGTTGACCCAGTAGAACGCGTTCGCTATAGCCGCAGATCTGTTCTGCACCGTGGCGTCCTCGGTGGTCGGGTCCTGAGTGAGATCGACGGTGAAGGTGAAGTTGCCCCCCGTCACCGTCGGGAAGCCCTCGGTGTCATCGTCGTCGCTGTCACTGTCCTCCTTTGCGTGGGCGTAGTTGCTCTTGGTCGTGGCGGTATCCGCCTCGCCTGTCGAGTCATTCCACCAGTTGAAGTGCCCATCGGCCGCAGCGAAAAAGCCGGTGCCGTCGAAAGGCATGTCCGCCCTCGCCAGTGCGCAAGCGGGATAAGTCGCACCCGTACAGGGTGAGGTGCCTCTTGGCGTATCGGGCACCGGGCTGTCCGAGGTGTAGACGGAACCATGCTGATACTGCGTGTGATTACGCCTGAGGAGCAGCGTGCCGTCCTCGGCGTCCACCAGGATCTGGTACACATCAGGGCTCTGGGCGTCTTCGACAGTGACGTCCCAGGCAAGGCGCGTATTGCCCTCTTCAAGCGGAAAGTACATGAGCCGATCCGCCGTTGCCCTACGGGGCATGATGACACGACTGCTCACCATTGCAAGATTGACTGCATAGGGTTCTGCGACAACCGGCACCTGGATGTTAATGCTCGACTCGACATCGGGAATGAGCTGGCCTGAGATTCCGAGAACCCTCCCCTGATTGTCGATGTTTACATGCATATGCCCGTCAAATACGGGTATGCCGTTCACTTCCTGCTGCATGGTCAGGTGGGTAACTCCGTTGTGCTTGGTCATAAAGTTACGGGTGAATCCCAGCGGGGCAATGTCCTGCGGCATGAGATTGAAGAGGCTGCGGTTCTCGGTGAGGAAGCCTCGTGCGATCTCGGTGACAGGTGCCGCGCTCGCTCCGGTGAGTGGTTGGGTGGTGCTGTATATCCGGTTCGGCACTCCCGTCACCGGGTTCAGCCGGACCCGAAGGTCTTTGATCGGCCCAAGATCAGGTATGATGGCGCTGATGGTCCCAAGTGGACGAGGAGCGAGGGTCGCAGGAGCGGCAGATGTTGAAATCAGATGGTCCCGGATATCATAGTCCGGAAGCAATGCGGGGTCCGGCCTGTTGTCGGCAGGTGCGTTCACCGGGTTCAAAAGGCCGATCATAACCGCGAGGATTATCACGGCGCAAAACGCATAATGCTTTCTCAGTCGTCTCATGGCAGTTCCTCCTTCATACAGGGTAATGCTTGTTAATTTATTGCCCCAAATAGTTTTGACCTTGCGGCATCGCTACAACCCAAAGGCATACTCTCTTTTCAGTAGGCCAGCAACAAACCCTCTAGCACAGTCGCCTTCCGTCCCGTCCTTGCAGGCGGTCTGGCTCTGCTGGGATTTCACTCTTAAATGAGTTTTTACCATGGATAGCAGGAATTGTCAAAATATAGCTGACCAATTTCTTGATCGAATTCAAGAAATTACCGTAACGGCCTGCAGGAATATGACAGACATTACCAGTAGTCTTATGTCTAAGACCATGATAACTCAGAGGCATAAAAGCCTCCATAAGTTTGAAAATAGTCGAACAATAGTGGGAGTTTTATTGAAATAGAAAAGGGGACTCTGTAACCCCCATATTCTAGTATGAATAGACTGGAGCCGGGAATCTGACTCGAACCGGCTACCTGCTGATTACGTAGTATTCTGAATTATTTCCTTTTTTTTCATAATAGTAACTGTCTAAGAACTGTACACTCAGGAGTAACCTCTCGCCTATGCCTTTCTATTACCAGATAACGAATATGTAATGGATATACCCTCCTGCCCCAGAAGTGCAACTACAAAAGAACTTGAACACCGGTTATTGCAATACTTTGTGCTAAGAGTTGACGTGCTATACCCATTTTTTTATGCATACGATCTGGTGCATTTACAGGGAGGCGTTTTCGTGATACAAGTAAGCTAACGAGGGAAAATATATGAAGAATTGCATGCAGAGGACATATGCCATAGCATTGGCGCCGGTATATGCTGGCATTTTGGTCATGGGCCTTTCTCCTTTTGGATCCGCAGATGCTGCAGAAATTGCGATCACCCAAGATAATATCAGTCAGTTGAAGGGGGCGTGGGAAGGGTCGCGAACGGGGACTGAATCAAAACGATCGGGTACAGCACCAGTAACGATGAATGTGTTGTCCATTCGTCCCTTTCGAGCTAAAATATTGTTTTATCAGACTGCTGCACATGGCAGCACCGTCAGTTTCGGTTTTCGCGGAGAATTGCAAGATGGCACTATTGCGGGCGATATGATGGGCAAGGGAAGGCCATCCCTGAAGCTTACCCTGCACAGGAATGATGATGGCCGACTGGAACTCCGAGGTATTTACAGCTCTGGCCCTGCATACAGTTTCCGGGGAGAGTTCAGGCTCGAAAAAGTTGCCGGAGAATAGATTGCTGAGGATCTCTTTCGACATTACGGGAATAGTATACTGATTATACTGCCACACGGCGATCTGTTCAGTTTGCGATCAAGAAACAAATCAGGATGGTAAAAAGTCCTATTAGTTTTGTTTTCTGGAGCATAAAGACAGTCAGCTTTTATGTGGAGAAGGTAGTATTAGGGTTTACTGTTACTGCAATCTGTAACCTTTTTTTCATTATAAAATCAAATAGCAGTGATGGTCCGATTCCCACACGCTCCCGCCCGGATTTCCTTTACTATCAAAAAGCTGGAAGGTGAGCCGCCGAAGATTCCCTATCCTCAGATCATCCCGGCTCCCGTCATAACGCGCTATCAGAGATAAAAGCATCGTACCGATGAAAAAGTCTCATGCTGTGTGTATAGAGATACCTTGCCCGCTGAGCGAGGAGCATGAGCAAAGACCGCGTTCTTATTGCCGTCTGCTTTCAATGCGCACGTGCATGCAACAGAGCAAAAGCAAAAGCCTGTGCCACAAAACCGTTCTTTACATAATCATCGAAATCATGGCCGCCATCCCCGAGTTCCACATCAACTGAATGTGCTGTATGGACAAGCAGCTGCATGAAGTGATAGTTCTCCATTGCAAAGGGGTCATCGCCGTTGCCATATGCCATGAACTTCTTGCTGCCGGCCGCTTCAGGGTCTATCTCTTCAACAGCCAGAGACATTTCCGTGCCGCCGATGAGGGCTGCAGCTCCCACCTGCGGTTGATCAAGGGCCAGCGCCGCGGCGAGATAAGCGCCAAGAGAATAGCCGACCACTCCCATAGTTGTTGGGCGCGGGTTCCCTGTCTGCGGCAAGAGATCAAAGACCAGATGGAGACGGAACTGCTCACGAAACCATAAGAGGTCGGCATCATCTCCCATAGGATTGGGAATAACCAAGAGATCTGCTGATTCGGCGCGTGTCTCAAGAACCTCCTCAAATGTTCTTGCTATTACATCCGGGACTGTCTGCATGCGTTGCCGATAGGTAAGCGGCTCGACATAACCTCCGATATACAACATAAAAGGAACGCTCTTCCCTGATGCGGGGCCATAGTGGTAGTAGTCGGCATATGCGGGAAAACCGAATCTGCTTTCAGATATGATTATTTTCTCATGCTCTGCCATAGACAAAGACTTTCCTCATTGGTTTCCCATATCGTACGTTGCCTCTCTGAGTGGAGGCAGGAACAGCAGAGCCTGCTGATGCCATAACAGGCAGGCGATGCTCTTAAGGTGATAGCCCTCATTTTTTTCTGAAAAATGGTACAAGCAGAATCCCTGAGATAAAGCCCCCTACGTGCGCCCACCAGGCAATGCCCTGCCCTCCTGCCGGAAGCACCTGAGCCACACTGCCGGCGAAGACTTGAATTAAAAACCACCAGGCAAGAAAAAAGAATGCCGGCAACTCCACGAACCAGGGAAATATGAAAATGGGTATCACGGTTAATATCTTTGCTTTCGGAAACAGTACATAGTAGGCCCCCATAACTCCTGCTATGGCGCCTGATGCGCCAATAATGGGCATGGATGACCGGGGGCTGAAATAGATGAAGGCAATGCTGGCCAGTATCCCGGATATGATATAGAAGAAAAAGAATCTTTCATGGCCCATGGCGTCTTCCACCTTGCTGCCAAAGACCTTCAGAAACCACATATTCCCGAGAATATGAAGCCACCCTCCATGGAGGAAAAGTGTCGTCACAAAGGATAGATAATCAATCAGCGGCAGGACAGGGGTGCGATGATGCCTGGTATATTCAGCGGGAACAACGCCGAAGTAATAGATAAATTCTTCGAGAAGATCATCCGGCAAAGACGCTTCAATATAGAAGACAAGGCCGCAAAGCGCAATGATCGACCACGTAGCAACGGGAAATGTTCTGTTAGGAACCGTATCTTTGATAGGGATCATATGTCAGGGACCTGAAGCGAATGTATTGTCATAAGCCGTGCAAAATTCATAATACCTTGCGATGCGCCGCCATCTTTATATCTCAGCTCAATGTTCGAACCGCGTCTCATATGCTTCTGTCTTGTCTGTTCGTTCTGCGCAGTTATGACGAAAATATACCATAAAAATAAAGGGGAAATAAGGTCGCATGCTGAGGAGCATAGGGCAGAACACATTGCTCCATGGTCTTTTACAGGGCGTATAACGTTCTGTAGGATGCACGATGGTCGCATGCTTGTGCGTTAACTCGCCTAAATATACCAGTTTTCTTACAATCCGGCATATACGATCAACCCACCTCTAACATCGCTAACCTTCTATTTCTAAATCAACAAGTGAATGCACACAGGGGTCAATATAGGACGTCGATAGTGGGTCATTTTTCAATGCCAACTAACAGGCCGATTATGACATTTTTATGACAGTTGGTTGTCTTGAGCAGAAAAAAGGGGCCACGGAGAACCGCAACCCCTTGATTTCACTGGAGCCGGGAATCGGACTCGAACCGACGACCTGCTGATTACGAATGAAAAAAAGGGTTTTTGCAGGGGGCCGTAAATACTGAAAAACCCTTGCCCAGCAATATCTTATCACGGAAGAGTTGTTTGCTGTAAATAGATCAATTTTGCCGTTATTCTCCCCTGTTCTATACCAATTTTAGAACAGTCTGATGCTTAATATTTATCAGCAGACCGTCAAATCCTCCTAGAACGTCAGGAAACGATAGCAAAGATCTCGTGACTATTCCATCATGACATTCCGCGATTAAGGCTCCCGGCTGCTCCTGCTTTGCAATGCGGGAGGTTTTCGGATTGCTTACGGCACTGTTTATTCTTCTGCTGTGAAAAAAACTCACAAAATAATAACGTAGATGTTGTACCGCCTCAGTGGATGAAGTAAAATAATTTATCCTATGGCTGACACCACATGATGTGTCTCGCCAGACGGCGTCGAAAGAAGCGGGGGAATGTCTCCGACTATGTTTCTTGTAGACTCAGATATTACGATAAACCGAAGAGAGGACGAAGGACTATCATGAGCGGTAAGGCAGAAGAAATTCAAAAGATCATTACGAACAGCGGCAACAATTTTCATAGCAAAGTTGTCGAATTCCTCAGACAAAGGAAATGGTCTGTTTTAATAAGTCCTTATTACAGTGACAATCAGACAGATAGATCTCGAGAAATTGATATCATTGCTGAAAAAGCCTTCGGGATGGGTAATGACTATAGGGGATTCATAGGGTACAACATAGCAAGGCTTTTCATTGAGTGCAAATACATTACAAAGCCTGTAGTATTTTGGTTTGACAACAAAGATAAGACAGCAGCTTCCAAAAGAATTCTTCACGAGACACTAATAGATCCATCTGAAAATAATGGCATGGCAGAAAAACATCACTATCTTAAGGATGGTGATGTCGCGAAACTTTTTGCTTCAACAAAAGATGAAGCGGCAAATGAGCCTATTTATAAGGCAATAAATCAAAGCTTGAATGCATTAGTCTATTATGAAAATAAAATAACCTTTCTGAATCGCTCTCATCCCATTGTTTCGCGGCCTAGTTATCCGCTGATTTTGCTTAACGACTTTTCGAATATATTCAGGGTAAGTATGGGTCGTGATGGATACGACAATATTGCAGATAATTATTTTCAGGTAGAAGTTAACTATGCCTACCTCGACGCTGAAAGGAAGAGGAAGGATGCATATTTCTTGATAGATGTTGTTGATTTTACCGCATTCGATATTTTTTTAAACTACATTGAAAATATTGAACTCAGATATTTAGGCAGTTTAATTGCTGCAAAGCAAAATAACTGATAATTAGATACTCTGCAATAGTTGATACGTGATGTCGAGCCTTCTTTAATGATTCTTTCAGTAATCCCGTTATTTCGTTTTCTGCAGAGAGGGTTTTTCAGCGGAGCTGATTGGCCGCAGCTATCTGTTACTGATAAGCTGTCAAAAAGTCACGCCTGAGATTGAGATAGAGGGCTCTAGGGTATTAGTGATCGGCACATCTTCAAATCAGAGGATCTACTGCGAAATACCTCGATGAACATAACCCACTGGAGAAGGAATAATAGCACTGATATAATATCTTAATATCGGCAAAGAAAAGCGTAACCGCATTCAGGGGATAGGCTCTGCAGGTCGACAAAGCCGCAACTCCGGTGGCTTTCCCCTGAGTATCTAGGAGAGACCACAAAGGAGAAGTGGTAAGGGAATGAAAAAGGAAAAACAAAAGGAATCGTGGACAACAAAAAGAGGGTCAAGCAATTATTTAACAGGTGATCATGCTGATTATCGATTATTCAGAAATGATTGGTATCCTGGCTATATAAATACCAAAAGAATAAATCAACTTGACTGGTGTCCACTATTTGGAGAATTACCTTTTAGCAGCAAGGCAAGACCACATAACAAGCAGATCAACAGATGTCTTGACATAATAGAGGAAGCCCGTGAGCTTCTCGGCGCATATCAGAACCCACAGATCGCAGAACTTGAATTAGATTTTGATTTTTGGGAACTTTTTAGATTTACAAAATGTCCCCTACCAGAAGAAATATCTTTCTATCCAACAGAAAAGCTTCTCGCTGTTCGTACTCTATTTAAGGATTGGTATAGCAAGGTGATACCCTTGATCGAAGCAACTATTACCAAGCCTTTCGGCTTGGAGAATAGAGTGCCTTATTATCTCTCCTACGAGATCCATCACTGGCCTGAAGATGCTTTATTACAGTGCATTCAAAAAACCGTTGGGATCGATACTCTCAAAGATTATGAAGTATTTGCATTGATAGCTATTCGCAATGCCTGGACGACACTCGATAAAATGCTGGTGCTTAAATTAACATCTGAGACCGCACCCGATATTTTGAATCATGTTCTTGAAGCCGATTTCGCGCTGAGGCGCGCTCAATTAGAGAAATATGCTGACTTAGTGGATTTTGTTTCGCCTATGGAAAGAATTAAAGCAGCTGCTCGTAAGGCTGGAAATGAGAGAGGGAAAGAGATATCAGAAAAACAGGGGCCTAAGCATAAAGCATGGCAGGCTGAAGCAGATAAGATTTGGCGGGAATATCCAACCAAGAAAAAGACTGAAGTTGCAAATGCGATTTATGGAAGATTCATTAAGAATAATAAACAACATCTCTTAGAGGAAAAAGACACCATTCGTAAAGTCATCAAAAAGAAGTGATCTAGAAAAAGTGTAATAGTCATGAGTAGTCTTTACAAAACCTGTCAACACTTTTCTTGACTACTTCCTCCGCAATAGTTTCGGTCTGCTGAATCTATCTCTTTCCGTTCGTACACCTCAAATTTAGGTAGCATGACTGACGTTGTGTATTCCAATATTCGAGCGCCGGCGTGCCCTCCTGATAGCAGTACTGACTTCAACCGGAAACTTTCGTTTCCTTAGACTTAACTTTCACTCTTAGTAGACGATTGTGTGATACTAGTTTCAAATCCGCCTACGGGGGACCGATTTGATCTGCGCAGCAACGTGTAGGGTATTCTTGTTGAGTTTAGTAGAAATTTAGTAGAAGAAAACTTGACAGACCCAGCATGATGTGATACTGATGAACTATAAGTTGTTGCTGAGGAGATAGATAAGTTTTTCAGGGCTCCTTAGGGGCAGCTTATGCATTCGTTAGTTTTGCTTGGACATTATTCTGCCGTCCTTGTGTATCTGAATGGGGAAAAGGGGATGGACAGTTCTCAAATTTCCTTTCTATCGAAGGGTCTTCAGGATTTGGGGATTGCTTCTCAAGTTGAGGTCAATCCCCTCACCGGTACGGCGAACATTAGCGTCCCTTTGTCTCTCACTCCTGGACGATCCGGCTTCGGCCCAAGCCTCACCCTCGAGTACAATTCTTCCGCCGGAAACTCAGTGTATGGAATGGGCTGGTCCCTCGCAGGGCTGCCAAGCATCGGCCTTAGCTCGAAACAACATCCAAAATACACTGACGAGGACAATTTCGTCTTTAATGGGGCCGATGAGCTGGTGCCAGCCCTGCGCCCAAACGGTAACGGCTATGAGCCTAGGATCGAATCAATTGGGGAATACCAGGTTCGTTATTATCGAAGCAAGTTTGAGAATAATTATATTCGATTTGAGAAATGGATCCATCTAGCAAGCGGGCGTATCCACTGGCGCACCCGGGCCCCCGACAACACGATCTCCATTTTCGGCTCGGATTCCACCGGCAATAGCCGCATTTCAGATCCAGAAGATCCGAGCCAACGAAAGACGTATCTGTGGCTGCTTGAAGCCCAGTACGACAGGCTTGGAAATGCCGTTCTATATGAATACACTCCTGAGAATTCGGAAAATCTGGACTTCGGCCAGTCCTATGAAATTCATCGCATTATCCTAAGCAGCACCTTTCCCCAACGATATTTAAAACGCATCCTCTATGGTAACACCTCACCCCTCGAAGTAAACTCACCGCTTCCTGAAGATAATCGATGGCTATTCGAGGTGGTTTTCGATTACGGAGAACGCACCGACGAGCTGCTCCCCTCACGGCTCCCCGACCGATCATGGCCAGTTCGGCCTGATCCCTATTCCAGCTGCCACCCCGGCTTCGAGGTGAGGACCTACCGCCTCTGCCGCCGCATCCTAATGTTTCACCACTTCGAAGAACTCAGCCCCGAGGCTACCCTTATCGGTTGTACCGAACTCAACCACCGAGAGGACTCCGCCGGCACCACCCTGCGGTTAATCAGCTACACCGGCTATCGCCGCGATCTCGAAAGCGGCGAAATTTCACACCGATCCCTGCCGCCGCTGCTCTTTGAATACACACCGCCAACCGTCGGACGTTTTTTCGAAGCGGCCCCGGAGCAGACCAAGGAGAACTTCCCTTACGGATTGGGTGATTCCCGTTACCGCTGGGTCGACCTCTACGGCGAAGGACTACCCGGCATCCTGACCGAAACCAATCAGGCATGGTACTACAAGCCCAATCTCGGTCATGGCCGTTTCGGCCCCCAGCAGAAGGTTGCCGATAAGCCGTCCCAGCGGGTCGGCGGCTATGCCCTTACGGATTTTGACCGCGACGGCAATCTGAACCTGGTCATCATGGAGGGCAGGCAGGCAGGATACTGCGAATACGACCGGAATAGAGGGCAATGGAACGGTTTCCGGCCGTTCAGCGCCGCACCGCACATCGACTCGTTGGGCTCCAGGGCGCAGTGGCTCGACCTGAACGGCGACGGTCTGCCCGACATTCTCATCTCCCGTCAGGATCGTTTCACCTGGTATCCCTCGGAGGGCAGGGACGGCTACGGGGCGGCAGTCGAACTGGCAAAGCCGCAAGCGGCTTCCCAGGCCCAGGCGATCACGGAAAACCTCAGCCTGGACCTCTTCTTCGCCGACATGAACGGGGATGGAATGCTGGACCAAGTCCATATCCAGAACGGCCGGATCGAGTACTGGCCGCAACTGGGGAACGGACGGTTCGGCGATTGCGTGGTGATGGAAGGCGCCCCCACCTTTGATCACGACACCGAATTCGACCCCAGCCGCCTCCGCCTCGTGGACCTTGACGGCAGCGGCACCACTGATCTCCTCTACATCGGCCGTGGTGAGATCCGCTACTGGATCAATGCCTGCGGCAACCGTTTTGTCGAGGGCGGCCATCTCACAGATCTTCCCTATATCGAAAATCTCTCCACGGTCCAGGTGCTGGATTTCCTCGGGGACGGAACACCCTGTCTGGTGTGGTCTTCGCCCTTAGTCTCATATGCAGAAGAGCCGATCCGTTATCTGCGTCTGACTAATGGCCTGCCGCCCCGGCTTCTCACCATGGTCAACAACTCCATGGGGCAGGAGACCGAGCTTGTTTATTCCTTCTCCAGTTCCCACTACCTTAGGGATAAGGAGACGGGACGGGGCTGGATCTCCAAGCTCCCCTCCCACAGCATGGTTGTCGACCAAAAGATTGTGAAGGACTTGATTGGCGGCTCGCGTCTTGTCAGCCGCTACGAATACCATGACGGCCATTTCGACGGCAAAGAGCGTGAGTTCCGGGGATTCGGCCTGGTTGACCAGTTCGATGCCAAGAGCTTTGTCAGAGAAATGATGATCGAGGAGTGCTACACCCCGCCAAGCTGTGTGCGAACCTGGTTCCACAACGGCGCCTTCGGCTGGGATGCATGGCGGACGCTCGATTATTACAGCGGCGATCCCGAACATGACCTGCTACCTCCACCGGTCTTTGAAGAAGCGGCGAATCTTAACCAGAAGGAGTTCGAGGATGGCTATCGGGCCCTAGCCGGCCAGGTCATCCGCCGCGAGATCTTTGCCGTCACCCTCGAGGGATACCGCGCGGACCACCCCTATCAAGTCACTCAGGCTGCCTATCATCTCCGGCGGTTGCAACCCGCACAGGATGAACAGGATGCCTGTTTCACCTTCGTTGCCAGCGAATCTCTTACCCATGAATACGAGCAGCAGCCCGACGACCCTCGTATAATCCACAGCTTCGTTATGGGCATCGATGCATATGGATTTCCCCGCGCGTCCTGCACCGCGGCTTATTCCCGCCGAAGCGGCATCACCGAGGCAATTGATCCTCAGCAACGTCACTATCTCAGCGCCGCATGGCAGGATTTCATCCATATCGACGAGCCTGGCCGGTACGAGCTGGGGATTGCCTCTGAGAACAAGGAATTCGAGATTGGCGCACTGGTGCCAATTGATGGCAGCCTCTTTCGTTTTGATGAACTGGCGGCGGTTCTCCCGTCTCTTCTGGATGCACCGCTCGACTTCCATGAAACCATCGATGATGCAGGTACCCGTCCCCAGGCCCGACTGATCGGCTGGATCCAGAACTGCCACTGGAACGACGACCTGACGGCCGTGCTACCCCTCGGGGAGGTGGGGCAGCGCGCGCTTCTCCATCACCAGGAGTCAGCCTGCTTCGACGAGCCCTTGCTGGAGATCTTCGAGGACCGGGTCGACCCCACCATGCTGGAGTCGGAAGGACGTTATGTGCTCCGTGACAGCTATTGGTGGCGACCAAGCACGGTCCAGCACTACCTCTCTGCAGAAGGTTTCTTCGCTGTTGCGCAAGAAGATCGCCTCGATGGCGGGATAACCCAGTACACCTATGACGCACCCTATTATCTGACGCTTCGAGAGACCGTCGATGCCATGGGCAACCGCACCCGTGCGGAGATCGACTACAACCTGATCGCGCCCCACCGCATTACCGATCCCAACGAAAACACCGCCGAGGTGCTTTACGATCCGCTGAGCATGATCATCGTCTCCACCGCCCAGGGCAGTGTACTGAGCGCTAATGGAGAGCTTGCGTTGTATGGCAACGAGTTGCTCTCCGCCTACACTTTACAACCGGAGCCGGACTTCGCGTCCATCCTTGCCGAACCCTCGCGATTCCTCCAGGGTGCGAGCCAATTCCTTTACTACGATTTGCACACCTGGAAAATTTCCGGCCAGCCGCCACACAGCATCTCACTGGTCCGCGAGGACTTTGTCCATGATTGCCGTGGCGGCGAAAACCCGGAAAGCCGCATCCAGACCACCGTGGCGTACCGGGACGGCTACAGCCGCGCCCTGCAAAGCAAACTGCGGGTAGAACCCGGCCCCGCGATGCGCCGGGACGAAACTGGAGCGGTTGTGCTCGACGTCACCGGCCGCCCGGAAGAGGAGGACGCGGCCGAGCGCTGGCTGGTATCCGGCCACACAGTTTACAACAACAAGCAGCAGCCGGTACGCCAGTACGAGCCATCTTTCGACACCATACCCGAGTACACATCCGAAGCAGCCCTGCAGACCTTTGGCGTCTCCACCTTTTCCCATTACGATTCCATCGGGCGCCTCATCCGGCAGGATTTTCCCAACGGGACCCTCATCCGGGTCGAAACCACGCCCTGGGAGGTGCGCAGCTACGATCCCAATGATACCGTCGCTGACTCCCTCTACCGCATTGACCGCGAAGCACTTGCTGAGACAAATCCGAAAAGACAGGCGCTCAACAAGGCCCTGGCCCATGCCGACACTCCTGCCATTGTGCGCCGCGACCCCTTGGGCCGGGAGGTAGAGAAAATCGAGACCAGCAATGACCACCCCCACCGTGTCACCTGCACCCGGCTGGACATTCAGGGAAACACCTCGGAAATCATCGATCCCCGCGGTCTGAGCGCCTTTCAATATCGATATGACATGCTCGGCCGCTTGCTGCACGAACACAGCATGGATGCCGGTGACAAGTGGATGCTCTCCGATGCCATGGATCAACCCCTGTACCTGTGGGACGGACGGGGGGTACACCAGCAGTTTTCCCATGATGCTTTGGGCCGCCCCACAGACATTGATATTCAGGGGCTGGGCCTCGATCACAGGGTGGAACACATGGTGTACGGCGACTACCCTGGAAGAACGGACGGCGCGCAGCGAAACGCCCGCGGCCGCTTGGTGGAACATTACGATCAGGCCGGATTGCTCACCATCCTGCAATACGACCCCGGTGGCAATCCCCTGCATACGGAACGCCGCCTGGTGCAGTTGCGTGTAAACTACAGTGCTGAACCCGACTGGACGGAGTTGTCCGGAAATCTGCTGGAAGATCCCTTTACCACCCGCACTTCCTTTGACGCGCTGGGCCGCATTGTGGAACAGTCCCTGCCCGATCAGACCACCCGTACCCTTGGCTATCTGCCCAGCGGCGGGGTGAACCAGGTGCTGGTCACCACCGAGGACGGCGCCTACACAGCGCAGCCGTTCCTTGAAAGCGCCGAATACAATGCCCGCGGTCAGCGCACCCGTGCGCTGTTGGGAAACGACATCGAAGTCAGCTATGAATACGACGAGCAGACCTTCCGGTTGCGGCGGCTGACGACAGCCCACACCGAGGTTATGCCCGACGGCGCCACTGTCACACATCTCTACCAGGATATCGAATACACCTACGACCCGGCAGGCAATATCACGCGTCAGCTGGACCATGCCCAGAAGCCGGACGGGGCACACGAGGATGTCCTCCAGGGGCTAAATGTCTCTCCCCTGTGCGAGTACACCTATGACGCCTTCTACCAGCTCACTCTGGCCACGGGGCGCGTTCATCAGGCGTTGGAACAGCACGACTACCGCACCGGCCTGGACTATCCCAAAATCAAGGGGACGCAACACCTGAGTCTCAACAATGCCGCTGTCGTCGAACGCTACCAACGCAACTACGAATACGACCCTGGAGGCAATATCGAGACCATCCGTCACGCCAGACTCACACCGGATGGCGACACCTCTCTCAACTGGACCCAACCAATCTGGACATCCGAGGCCTCCAACCGATCATTACCCGCCGAAGATCTCAATGGAATCCCGATTTCGAACCCTGAAGACCTCTTCGACGCCAATGGTAACTGCGCCTACCTGCCGCACCTGCGCTCCATGGTATGGAACTACCGCAACAATCTCGCCCGGGCGGTAATCATAGACCGGTCGGCAGAGGGTCGTGTGGAAGACGCTGAATATTACGTCTACGGCTGTGATGGGATGCGCATCCGCAAGGTGCATGAGCGTCTTGTCCGGGCAGAACAGCCGGGCGCTCAGGACCTGGTGGAAGTCACCGAGAAGATCTATCTGGATGGCTGTGAAATCAAGCGGGTGCACTGGAACGGTGACTCGCTGCTAGAACGGACCACCTCCCACATCAGCGACGGCAGCAACCGTATCGCCCTTTTGCATCAATGGACTCGCGATCAACTGGACACAGAAACCGACGACATCACTCAGAAGAAGATTCACTATCAGTTCTCCAATCATCTTGGCACTTCGTCCCTGGAGCTGGATGAGAACAGACGGGTTATCAGTTACGAGGAGTATTTTCCCTTCGGCGGGACATCATTCATTGCCGGAAATAACGTTAGGGAGGTGGAGCTCAAGGAATACCGTTACACCGGCAAGGAGTGGGATGACAACACTGGCTTTTACTATTACGGCTATCGCTACTATGTCCCCTGGATCGGCAATTGGCTGAGCCCGGACCCGGCAGGGCCGGTTGATACCATTAATCTTTATCAGTATGTTGCCAATAATCCTGTTAACGTTGTTGATCCCAATGGTCTAGGTAATGAGCGTTTGCGCCGCCTGCAGGCGGAAAGAAATCGATGGGCACCAAACGCCGAGTGGCGCGAACGCGCCTTCAGGCAACAAGCAGCTATACCCCCTTTAAGAATCGGGACGCCAAGCCCTGCGCCTGCAACGCCGGCAACGGAGGGTTCACCGGAGAGCACGCGTAGAAGAGCAACAAGAACGCGGCCCGGAAGTGCGCAACCGCGTGCGGCTTCTACTGAAGTGCTGGGAACTACTCGCGGACATCCTGCTATTATGCGCATGCGCGTCACACCGCAGGCGCAGGAAGTCGAAGAAACATTGCCGCCTATGGGAACTGATCCCGATGAAGATACGCCAACGCCGGAAATACCTGCCGTGGAAACCATACCCGGTGAAAGTGAAGAACAGGTGTTGGAGACCGAAGAAGATATGCCGGGCGATCCTGATGTGGATCTTGCCGCTCCAATTGGACCCAACGAAGCCGAGGAAGAAGAAGCTAACCAACGGGAACTGGCGATGACCGAGGAAGAGGTTACACGCTACGAAGAGTGTGAGGATATATACGCAGCTTCCCAAACAGATTTCGACATAGAGACGGTAGGCCAACCTTATCCGCCACCGGCGATCGACATACCGCAGGAAATACCGTTTGGAGATATTCTAAGAGAAGAATGTCCCGAAGGTTTTGCGACAGGCACATTAATAGGTACTGCCATTGCGATTGGTAGCACTCCGGCATTTGTAATTGCAGGTGGTGCGATGTTTGAGGATGAACGTACAGCAAGAGTACGATGGGAAAGAGAGGATTACATTCTTCGATGTGTTGATCCAAATTTAGTAAACCGGGAAAACATTCAGCGTTTTTGTACCATGCTAGGTGGAACTGTAGGCGCAGTTGGTACAGCGCGTGTGCAACGACACATGAGCTCACGACCTCGTCCGAGAGGCGCTCGGAGCCATCAGCCGGAAGAAGAAATCACACAACCTGCAGAGGAAATTCAGGCTGCCCAGGCGGAACGAGCGAATACAGCAAATGAAATAGAAATGGCGCAAGCTCAGGTTCAGGCTCAACCGCAAGCTCAGCAGGGAGGACCTCAGTGGCGACCGAATCCGACTGTGGAAGATGTTGTGCGGGGAATAAGAACAAGAGGGCAAACGCGTCTACCTGGTGAGCAAGGGTATAGGCAGGCCGGGCGCGCGGCTGAAGTCGAAAATCAAATTATTGAAGCAATAGAAAGCGGTGAACTGCGTGTCAACATACTGGAAGATGGTTTGTTCAACAGATACGTAGCTCAGCGAATGCAGGCGCAGGGCGTGCAGAATATTAACCCGCAAGATGTTTATGCATTTCACAGCAACGGCAGAGTCTATTTGCGTCGATCTTTAGCAGAACGAGGCGAAATAACAATGCATGAGGGACAACACTTCCTGGATTTTAGCCGCTCCGGCATTGTTGGTCGTATTTTTCGCGGCTCCATAACACTTAGAGAGGCGCGTGCTTACTGGACAGAGACTGGTTATCGTGGTTTATCGCTTGGTAGGAGATTACGTATCATGTCCAGAGTATTAAGACACTATTTATTTGAATAGAAACAAAAATCAAGAATGGGGACAGAACTTTTGTAATAAAGCATATCATTATTCCAAGTTTGTAATGCGTGAAACACACGCTACAGGTTTTTAGACAGGAGGTCTTTATGAAATCCTTCATCATCACTGGACAAGTCAAGGATGTCAAAACCAAAAAAGGCATCCCCAATCTGAAGGTCGAAGCGTGGGATAAGGACCTGATCTTCAACGACCTGGTTGGCAGTGCAGACACCGATGCATCAGGGGAGTTCCGCATAGAGTTCAGCGAAGCCAATTTCCGCGAGTGGTTTCTTGACCGTAAGCCAGATCTCTTTTTCAAGGTCTATAAGGGTAGTCAGTTCCTTGCAAGCACCGAGAATTCGGTGTTATGGAACATAAAGGAAAAATCCAAGAACGTTACCATTGAGGTCGAATTACCGCAAGAAGAGGAAACGGAAGGTTTTATCATCAAGGGTACGGTCCTGTATGCAGAAAAGCGTCCGTTGGCCGCGGCCGTAGTACGCGCCATCGACAAAGATCTGCGCCACGAGCAGGTGCTGGGACAAACCGCCGCCGACCATCAGGGTCATTATGAAATTCACTACATCCAAGATCAGTTCCGCAGTGCTGAAAAACGAAATGCCGATCTGATTGTTCGGGTATTTGATCCAAAAACTGGCAGCTTGCTGCTGGCCGAATCCGAAATCATCTTCAATGCCGGGCCCGTGGAGTTGGTGGATTTCATTGTTACAAAATCTTTTTCGGAATACGAAAGATATATGGCCGAACTGACCTCGGTGCGCGACAACGTGCCGATGTCTGAACTGACTGCTGAGGATATTCAATTCCTGCATGGCGAGACCGGCATTGTCGCCCAACACATCGAAGATTTATCCATAGCCGCCCGCCTGGGCAAGCAGACCGACCTGCTGCCGGAGATTTTCTACGGTCTTTTCCGGCAGGGGATGCCAACCGCTCTTTCCGATCTCCTCGAAGAGGCGCCCGAATCGCTAAGGAATGCCTTAACAGCATCTTTCAAGGCGCACCTCATCCCCCTACGCCTGCAGGAAAATCTGGAGGACTATCTCGAACGCCTATCCAAAGTCAAGGAAACCGACCCCGGCATCCACAGAAAGAAGCAGAAAGATAAGCTCCGTCGCCTTGGAAAAATCGCCGCTATCGGTGAGTCTAAAATGGAGGTCATCGTTAGCAAGGCTGCGCAACCCACAATGGTCACCGACAAGCTGTTGGCCTCAATGGTGGCGAGTGGCGAGTTGCAGGACAGCGAGGCCAAAGACATTGGCCTGACTGTCAGCCTGTTCCAGTTGTTCGATGAAGACGAAAAACTGGCCGAGGCAGTCAAGAAGAGCGATTTCCCGCAGCTTCCCCAGGGAAAGATTCATCGCCTCGACGAGCTGACGGCCTTTGACAAAGAAGAATGGCGTGCCCTCCTGGAGCACGCCGAGACTGAGCCGCCCCAAGAATTCAGTCGTGAGGGCTACGCGGCTTTCTTGGCCAAGAAGGTCGAGAACCTCTATCCCAGCAAGACCATGCTGATACGAGTGACGGCAAAGGCGACGGATGGCGTGGCGAAGGATCTGGAAAGCCTACGGCCCCTGTTCGAAAGAAACGAGCCCCTTTTCGGCCGTGAGGATTTCGGTAATCTTATTGAACCCGATACAGATCCGGACACGCAGGAAAAACTCCGCCAGGCCCACACCCGTCTAAGAGCGTTGGCCAATACCTATCCCGGTCTGCGCATCGCCGAAATTCTCGACGACCGCCAGCTTCCCGAAAACGCCAAGGAAGAAGCGATTTCCGCCCGGATCGCGCTGCTCATGCGCTTTCATGCGCGGAACCCGGACAAGGAGTTCTTGTTCCTAGACTACTCCCCGGAAAGCAAAGACCTTGAGGCCTTGGATTTCGAGGGATTCAGCACCGACGAGCAGCGCATGGTCCTCAAGACGGTGAAGGCGTATCAGCGGATGTACTCCGTCACCCGGGAAGCCACTCATACCAGGGATCTTCTTGAAAAAGGGCACCTCTCTCCCCTCAGCATTGCGAACATGAGCTGCAAGGCATTTGTGGAGAGCCTTGGTTGGGAAACACCCGTTGGTGATACCTACTATCGCAACGCCTGTAATATGGCGATCAATATGGGCGTCAGCCCCGTGACGATCATGGAGGGTTTCAACGCTTTCGGGCCATGGTCGTCGGTTGACAATGCCGACTACAAATCCCTCTCGGATTACCTCAAGAAGATCGACGGCTGGGAAGTGCTTTTCGATAATCTGGATTACTGCAAGTGCGAACATTGCCGCTCGATCTTTAGCCCCGCCGCCTATTTTGTTGACTTGATGCGCTTCCTGGAGAAGAACGTTTATTTTGCAGGTCGGCGAGAAGGTGAAGGGGTGGCAGAGGAGACCAGCGCTGGGTTCCGCGCCAGGGAGGATCATCCCCTCCACTTGCGTATGCGTCGCCCCGACCTGTGGGGACTGCCGCTCACCTGCGAAAATACCAACCAGCTCATACCCTACCTCGACATCATCAACGAGGTGCTGGAGAACTATATCGCCCTTGAAGCAGGTATTGCCGATGGCCCGGATGATGGCCGCCTCGCTCCGGACGCGGTGGATCGATCGGAATTAGTGAACGACGTGTACGGGAGACTGTACGATTCCATAAATTCATTTAACCAGCCCTTCTTGTTGCCCTTGGAGCGGCTGGCGGTTTACCTCGCCCACTTCGCCGTCACCCGCGAAGAGATCACCCGATTGATCGAGGAACCCAGGGATGTGGTTGCAGGAGCGGCACTGATGCTCTCCAAAAAGGTCCAGGCATCCGATGCCCTGAAACGCGAATTCGAGCTGATCACAGAACGTGATAACAGACTGGCGCATCTGATTTCACTGTACGGCCTCGACTTCGAAAGTGATTCCGGTGCCGGTGAACTGGTTTTTTATGATCTCACCCTCCAGGCCGCTGATTTCGAGAGCGCCGAGATATACGACCAAGCGCGAAAGAAATCGAAAAACGATGTCCAGCTGCTCTTGAAGGCGATGGGCATCACCCGAGCCGAGCTGGGCCAGTTGATCACAACCGACTTTGTTCGCACCGAATATGGTGTGATGATTATAGTTGGCAGCGTCGAGATCCATAGCGAAAAAAGTGTTCCCGAAGGGGAGGACGCAAGCATCCAGAATGATATCGAGCGCATCCATGGTTTGTCCGAACCGGCATTGGAGCGCATGCATCGCTTCACGAGGCTCTGGCGGCATGTGCCCTGGTCGATCAAGGAGCTGGACCTGGTGCTGAGCAGACTCGCGGATACGCGAGCACGTAATGCCATTCCAGTGTCGTCGCTGGAGGATCTGGCGGATATCCTTTCCTTACAGAGGCGCTTCGACCTCACGGTGGAGGACCTGTGCGCCTGGTGGGGTGATTTGCCCCATGAACCGGTGGTTGAAGGAAAGGAATCACTATTTGATCGCCTTTTTAATCTGCCTGACTTTGTCCGTCTCAACAGCACATTTCCCAAGACAGACACCTTCCTGCACCCGGCATTTCGTGAAACCATTCCGCCGGAAGTCGACTACCCACTGCACCGCTTGCTGGCCGGTCTGCGTGCCGATGACGGGAAACTCTATCAGCTCATAACCGGATTGAGTGTACCCCTTGGTCTGAACCTTACCTCCGTAAGCACAAGCGACAAGGAATTTCCACTCAGCATAGAAAACCTGTCTTTGCTTTACCGCCATGCTCGTATAGCAGAGGCACTCAAAATCTCTATCCCGAACCTGTTCCAGCTCATCCACCTGGCACCTACGATCACTACAGATCACATCAGCGGTTTGTCTGATCTGTCGGCGCTAATCGATTTCTTCGACTGGTGGGAATCGACGGAGTACACCCTGGATGATCTCGCCTTCATCACCGCGGGTGTGGTCGCAAAACCCGAAGCCTATCCTGACGTCGAGGCGATGACGACACAGCTTTTCCGTCAGGCCCGAGCAAACCAGAAGTTGGTGTTCACCCATACCGTGTTTGCCTTCCTGGAGGGCGTTACCGAGGATCAATCACAGGCCATCATATCGGCGAACCCTGGTTGTTTCGCTAAGGCGCCGGGTACGCGCTACCGCATAGCAGAGGGTCTTAGGGATATGGCGGAAAGCGACCTGCCGGATATTGTAATTCCCGCCATGCCCATCGAGGAAGCGCCGATTGCTGTGGATACGCTGACAGTGCAGGCCCTGCTGTTTACCTATCGCACCGACAGTATGCCGGTCTTTGACGACACGTTGTTCACAGTAATTTCGGGAGTTACCGACGAGCAATCTCGGGCTATCGTCGCTGCGAATACGGAGTGGATCGTGCCTGCCCCACTGGAGAACGCTTACTGGCTGACGTCTTTATTCCCGGCAGAAACACTGATCATCCCGCCGAACATACCGATCACTGAGATTGCCGCCAGAGGGTTGTTGTCGGCCTACCACGCAACTGACATCATTCCAAACTATCTTGCAGCCGAACTGGGGTTGTCGGTTGAGAAGATCACGGCGTTGCTCAACCTGGCAGATATCGACCTGAAGGACCCAATGTACACAGAGGCTTTGAAGGGTGAGGCGTCAGATCGGTGCATCATCGATCTTGTCACCACCCTATTGCCGTTAACCATCCTCTTAAAACACAAAGCCTTTGACAAAAGTGCGCTCGAATTTGTCCAAAACGACCTCGATCGCTTTGGACTTGCTGACATGTCACCTATAGGATTGCAAAGCATCCAGCTGGTTTCCATTTTCCTGGAATTCCTGCAGAAGCTGGATGACCGTGAAATCGATCGGCACCTGCTTTTCGACTTGCTTGCTGCATTCATTCCAGAGGAGAGCAAGTTCTACATAAGTGACACTGATGATAAACAGGCCATCCAACAATGGCTGGCACAAGTCCTCAATGCCGAGGTCGGCCTTGCAATTACCACCCAGGACGAGATCGATCTTGCCGACACCGCCCTTGAAGCTCTTGCCAAGCTGGATCGCTGTCTCGACCTCGCCAAGCGTCTCGGAGTAGGGGGAGACGTTCTCAAGCTCATTGTGTCGAATGATTATGAACAACTGAACAAGGCGGCCAACGCCATTTTCAGCGCCTTCCGAGCTAAATACAACAGCGAGGAGGAATGGCAGGAGAAGATTCAGCTCTTCGAAGACAAGATCCGCTCCCGCAAACGGGATGCACTCGCTGATTACCTGATTCACTCTCTGGATCCGAAAATATTCAGTACCCTGCACGACCTCTATCATCACTTCCTTATCGATGTCGAACTCGAGGGCTGTGCCCGCACCTCGCGGGTCGTGGGCGCCAACTCCAGTCTACAGCTCTATATGCATCGCATTTTCATGAACCTCGAGCAGGACCGAGCCGGCTCCCTTAAGGCTTGCATAGACGAAGATGGAGTAGAGGAATGGAAATGGCGCAAGAATTACCGGGTCTGGGAAGCCAACCGCAAGATCTTTCTCTATCCGGAGAACTATATCGATCCCGACCTCAGGGATAACAAAACATCGCTTTTCGAGGAACTGGAAGCAACCTTACTGCAGCAGGAGATCAACGAGGAGACGGTGCTCGAGGCCTATGCCAAATACATGCGCGGTTTCGACGAGCTAGCGAATCTGAAGATCGCCGGTTCTTACCACGATAAAGGAGATGATGCCGACTTCTTGCACCTATTCGGCGTAACCAGCATTGAACCACCAGTTTATTACTATCGCGTGGTCGAAAACGCGTACTGGAGTGAAAAAGAACCAGAATTGCACAAAATCGCCTGGCACCCTTGGCGCAAGATCGACGTGCAGATTCCGGTTAAGAAAGTCTCCCCGATTGTCTTCAAGGGGCAGTTGTATGTGTTTTGGGTTGAAATCACGACGCGTCCACAAAATGAAGTTATAGAAGGCAGTTCGATTTTTGTCGGTTATAGACACGTAATGCTGCTCAAATTTACTTCATTGCGACTAGATGGTTCATGGACTCCTCCACAAAAAATTAATCTCTATACAACCCCCTTTGATGGAGATGGAATTATCAATGACTTGCTTCTCAATGAACAACTGCTTTCTCAGGTATTGGCTGGAGATGATCAATTTCCTACGACCCAGCCAACTTATGGGATGAATGATACGCACACTGGCAAAGAACTCATCCCAAATATTAAAGTCGAATTAGACAGCATGAATAAGAAAAAGCACGATTCCGAAGGGAGGTATTTAACGATTGCAGAACAACAACAAATTGCGCAGAAATTGTCGAGATTCGAACCAAAGGATGGTTATTCTTTATCAGGCTTTCAGTGGGACCGGGTTTATCCTCACGTTAACGAAGATGGATCTCTGCTAGTAATCGGGCGAGATTTCCAAATGCGCTCTACTATCGATTTCCAAAACTCATTGATCGGTCAAAGAGAAAGTTCGTGGGTAGTCGAGATAAACTACAGTGCACCGGGGACGGAACAGCGATTTCCTGCTCGAAGGGTTCTTTGTGCAAAGGAACCAAACGTTCTATATTACGGTCTCCCTACCGATAATATTTTGATTGATCCATATCCTTATTCTTCCATAGTCATAGATAAAAGAAATTTGGATTTCTATCGAAATTTCGGGTGGAAAGAATGGTTCGTCGAAGGGCTAGAAATTGGGCTATACGATAACGCCATATGTATATTTAAGTGTAATCCGACTTGCTGGCCGATTAACGGTTCTCTCTCGGATGTATTGGTAAACTGCAATGGTGATCTTTTGTATTTTCAAGATAGCCCTGCGGGTGGGGCTGATTATAAGATCAAGCGTATTGGCACGACACTAAGCCTTGCAGTAAATGAAATACTTTTCGCTAAAGGTATTGAAGGGCTTCTGTCCATAGAGACCCAAGAGCAGCTTCGTGAATCCAGTGCTCCAGTCTTGTGGATCAATCCGTACTGCACAACTGTAGATAGAACTAATATCAATAGGCTTGATTTCACCGGCTCGTACGGGGTTTACTACCGCGAAATCTTCTTCCACATTCCTTTCCTGATCGCCAATCATCTTAACAGTCAGGGTAAATTCGCTGAGGCACAGAACTGGTATCACTACATTTTTAATCCAACAGCACAGGCGACTGGCACACAAGGTCCGAAAGTTCGGAATTGGCGTTACCGGGAATTCCGGGGACGTGATGTTGAGAGCCTGCGGGATATTTTGGAAGCCCAGGAAGCCATCGACGCCTACAAGAAGGAGCCATTCAATCCCCACGCCATTGCCCGATTGCGCCTGAGCGCCTATCAGAAAGCCATTGTCATGAAATACATCGACAATCTGCTGGACTGGGGCGATCACCTCTTTGCGCAGGACACCATGGAGTTGATCAATGAAGCCACATTGCTCTACGTGTTGGCATCGGACATCTTGGGCGAGCGTCCGGCGGAACTGGGTGAGTGCGGGGAAGCAGCCACTAGGAGTTACGCCGAAATTTCTCCGATGCTCGACCAACAAGACAACGAATTCCTGATCGAAATGTATCATCTTGTCAATCCCGGCAGGTCGCATTCGGGTATTTTTAGCTATAGTTATGCTGCAGATTCCTCCTGGTTATATTCCGCAACAAAGAACGCCAATGACCACGTCGCGACACGATGCTACAAGATTGCAGGACAGCGGGTTCCGGGGGTGGGTGCGCGCACATATGAGGAATCTGTATCTACGAACATCTCCACAGAACGAATGGAGATCTCACCATTGGGAGGTCTGCCTGCCAAGAAAGACGGCCTCTTTCAAGGTATGCGTTGGATGGACTTCGATAAGCAAGAGAACAATTCTAAGTATGTCCACGGGTTCGTGGTTGCTTTTGCCTATGAGCTTGGTCCCGTTTTCTGTGTTCCCCCGAATCAAGATCTTCTTGGCTATTGGGACCGCGTTGAGGACCGGCTCTTCAAGATCCGTAACTGCATGAACATCAGCGGAGTCCACCGCCAGCTGGCCCTCTTTGCACCGGAGATTAGCCCCATGCTCCTCGTGCGGGCCAAGGCAGCCGGCCTGTCTCTGGAAGATGTGCTGAATTCCATCAGCGGCGATTTGCCACCATATCGTTTCAGTTATCTCATTGAGAGGGCCAAAGGATACGCGGCGATGCTGCAGGGTTTCGGTGCGGCTTTGCTCAGTGCGTTAGAAAAGAAAGACATTGAGGACTTGAACCTGATCCGAACCGTGCATCAGCAAAATATCCTGCAACAAACCAGACAGGTGCGGCAGTGGGAGATAGATGCAGCATCTGAAGCCTGTGCTGCGCTGGAGAAAAGGAAGGAGGCTGTGGAGTATCGTAAAGGCTATTATCAGGGACTTATTGATGGTGGCCTTAGTCCTACTGAGCAATTGCAGAGCACCTCACGTTATGTATCAGAAGGTTTGCGCATAACAGCGGCAGCATGTGATCTCCTTGCAGCAATCACATATCTCGTTCCAAATCTTGGATCACCATTTGCGATAACATTTGGTGGAAAGCAACTTGGAGACAGTAGCATGACTTGGGCTCAGATGTTTAGAACTGCGGCACAAATTTCTGATGAAATTGCTGCGACAGCTGGATTGCAATCCGGCTTTGAGCGCCGGGAGGAAGGCTGGCAACATCAAGAAACCCTTGCGGATCATGAGCTGAACGAACTAGAGAAACAGATCAAGGCTGCTCAGATTCGAATTGAGATCGCTAATAGGACGATGGAGATCCACGATAAGACCAGTGAGCAACTTGACGAAGTCTACGAGTTTTACAGAGATAAGTTCTCCAACCTCGGGCTCTACACCTGGCTCTCGATCAACCTGCAGAGTCTGTTCAAAGTGGCGTATAACAATGCCTACGCCATGGCCAAGCTTGCCGAGCGGGCCTACCGTTTCGAGCGCGGCGACGATGCGGCAGAACTGATCGGCCCGAATCATTGGGATGCCTCCAGGGCTGGACTGCTCGCCGGAGAGCGGCTGCTGATTGATCTGCAGAACCTCGAGCGGCGCTTCATCGAGACCAACTACCGTAGCTTTGAGATCGATCAATCCTTCTCCCTCACTCAGATCGCGCCCGACGCGTTGATTCTGCTCAAAGAAACGGGTCAGTGCCGCTTTGAAATTCCGGAGATCTTCTTCGATCTCTTCTATCCCGGCCACTACAAACGCAAGATCAAGTCTGCGCGGTTGACGATCCCTTGCATCACCGGCCCGTATACCAACATTAGCGCCACCCTGGAGCTAACGGACAGCAAGATACGCACCGAGCCGAAGCTCGAAATCAGCCTGCGACAGGTACCTCGCTCCAGAACCGTGGCCATCGCCACCAGCAGCGCACAGAACGATGCCGGCGTGTTCGAGCTCAACTTCAGGGACGAACGCTACATGCCCTTTGAAGGAGCCGGAGCCATCAGCAGCTGGCAACTATCACTGCCGAAGAATTTCCGCCAGTTCGACTACCAGACCATCAACGACGTGATCATCCACATCAGCTACACCGCAGAGCAGGATCAGGGATACCGCACCATTGTGGAAGGACGAAATGGTGAATTAGAGGGGTGGATTCATGACTTCCTGACAACTGAGTCCCTCTCGCGTATTTTCAGCTTCCGCCAGGAGTTCTCCAGTGAGTTCAACCGGCTCATTCACAGCCCGGCTGGCACTTCGGTGCAAATCAATATCACCGACAAACATTTCCCGATCTTTCTGAAAGGCAAGAGCATAGAGATCGTGAGTGCATATCTCGTTCTCAGAACCTCAGAAGACCCTGGAGATTTGACTGTCGCAATCTTCTTCAATGATACAAAAAAAAGTTATGGTTTCTCATGGCCAGAGACGGAGGAAGATAAGAGGTGGGGAGAACTGCCCTACAGTGAGGATGTTAAAGGAGGTCTCTTGAGAGGGCTTCTTGGTAGATATTCGTTTGCCATTGAAACCACCGGTACTTTGGGTCCGGTGTCGCCAGCACTTGGTGACGTCTCGGCAATTGACTCGGAAAAACTTACGGATGTCTTCCTATGCGTGAATTATAAGATGGTTTGACGACAGCCTGTTACAATAATCAGTGGCCCGAAGTAATGGGCCTACCATGGAATTTTAAGGAATAAGGCAGCGTTCAAAAAGAAGTGATAGATGGGTTTCACTTCGCCGGACCCATCAAGGGGATGATAGAGAGGTGGCTGATTATGCCCTTCCTGCAGGCTACCTGAAGGGCACAAAGGTTCTACTGGGCATCGCTTATAAGCACACTATATCAGGCTTTTTCACAGTAATCCTCAATAGAAATCAATGATAGAATTGATAGAATCTGAAATGATTTCTGTAACAAATGGGTTCTGGTCTCAATAAAGGTTTCTAATCCGGCAGCAGAGTTCCATGGGCATGCCCGTGGGTATCTATTTCCGTACGTAATCTTTATTGAGTAGCTAACGCTGATAACTATCGATAAACAGGTGCTATACGTAACAGTAGCAAGTCAAGAGTTGCGCCTACAATCACTGTAAACACATTTAGTGTCCAGGACATGTAAACTATTTCTCGACTTCTTTCTGAAGTCAACGCTGCTTCTCGAGCAACTTAGGATACCATCTACCTTTTGCGCAGACATTAACTCCGCGGTCTTGTACCCTTACAATAGGGATAACGTGAACACCCGAAAAATTTACCCAGTCTCCCTGCTCGCGGTACCATAGCACTACCACAATTTGGACAAAGGATGTCTCTCGAGGCCGCTTGCGGTCGTTGTTTTTTGATGGTTTTGTTGTTCTTTGTGTCTTTGCAGGCTTTGCATATTCTTCCCATGCCCGATATCAGATCCTTATCCTTGAATTCATCGATGTTCTGAACTTCTTTGCATTTTGGGCATTCCTTCATGTCACCGTCTGACAGTCCTTCTATCGTGTCGTGTATGTCATTCACGATTTCGTGATTTCCCTTCGTTGGCTTTACCAGAGAGGCTATTCTCTTGTCCAGGGTCTGTATAGGATTTTGCCCAACGTTGAAGCGATTTATTCTGAGAAATTTGTATCCATAGCTTTCCAGTACCTTTTCCCGGTAAATATCTTCATCGGAATAGTATCTCGAGTAGTTGAGTTCATTGATCTCCTCGACATTCTTGAAGTGCTCATGGAAACCGTCGTACTCGATAATTATTTTATGCTCTGCCTTAGATTCGTCAGAATAGATAAGCAAGAAGTCCACCTTATAATCTGGGTGATTGTATCTTTTGTCGAGTTGTTTCAAATACTTACCCAACTCGAATTGGGGGAAAAAGTCGATCCTTTGCTTGTTATTATTCCAGAAGTCAGTCTGGTAGAACCAGTGGAGAACGCAAGGCTCCATCACTGACTTCGGATCGACAGTGGTTACAGATTTTTCTTGCCTAGCCTCCTCAAGGAGCTGATGATAATGCCTGAGGGCTTCGCCGACCGAGCCCGCAAATTGGCTCAGCGGTTTGCTTAAAACAAAATGCATACGCTCTCGAGCACGGCTAAATCCTACATTGAGCCTCTGCGCTTTGATCTTCCCGTCCTCCTCAATATCCACGCTGTTCAGGTCCTTGATAAAGACACCCCAAAGTTTATCGTCAGTCTCCGTCGCCACCATTGAGTAAAAGATGATATCCCTTTCTTCGCCCTGACACGTGTCAAATGTCATGATCTTAAGGCGCATCTCGCCGAAGAAGTAATCCTTCTCCGGCTGTGTACTTATCTTTTCCATGATCAGCTTTTGCTGATTCGTATGGGGTGTAATTATTCCTATGCTGTTTTTACAATGGTTGACCTTGAGAGCCTGTAGCTCCTTGATAAGGAAATCTATCTCGATGGTATTAGTGTTTTGAACTAATTCAATCTTGCCATCATGTTTAACAAAGGAGAAGACCAGAACTTCATCAATCGATTTTCCTCTGATTTTCATCACTTGCAGCGCATCACGGTAGAAGTACCTGTTAGAGTAAGATATGATTTCCTTATATCCTCTGAAATACTTCATTAATTGAGTGCTGTAGTTGCTGATAAATTCAAAAAAGTCGAGGATGGAAGTTTTGATATTAAAACTCTCCAGTCGCACCAGCTTATCCGACGAAACTGAGATAGTCTTTTTGAATGTATCCCGTAGCCTGTTGAGGTATTCCGTATTTGTATCTGACCTGGCCTGGGCAGCCTTGACGTTGCTGAACTGTTTCTTGTCTCCGAGAATCAATACCTTTTTTGCCCTCAATAGGGCAGGGAAGGCCTGTGCGATGCTTACCTGCGAGGCTTCGTCGATAATCAGCAGATCGAACATTTCGGGTTCCAGAGGTATGTACTCAGCATAATCTCTGATTCCTGAAAGTATGCAGGGGAACGCTTCTTTTAACTTCAGGAATTTGTCCTGCGGAAACTTCACTTTCTTCTTGATGACCTCCCTGAGGGCCTGGGCGTCGGCCTTGTTGCCTTCAAAGAAATCGATTACTCTTCCATCCAGTATGTAGGTCATCTGAACTGTAACAAGCTCTTCAATGTGCTTCTTGCGGTTTGCGTAGCTTACTATAGGAATGGAGTTGAACTGTTTGGCCGTCTTATGTTTAAGGGTTACATACCGTAAAAGATGATCCATGTTGTTGTCTGCAATTTGGGTAAAACCATTGTCGACATATGTCTCAAGTACTGCTGGGTCAAAACCAAGTTTATTGAATGTGCTTTCGTAACGTAGGCGCCGCTCCTCTATATATTTCAGATCATCGAGGACACCTGCTATGATCTTGAGAGCGTTCTCAATGTTCTTATCTTTTACAATCAAATGGATTACGCGAGAGAAATCAACGTTGGCTGGTAGTGGCACCATCATCTGTTTTTTTAGCGTTGACGATGAAAAATGAAAGATTTCCTGGACTTCTTTGATCTCCTTGAGGTTTTTTTTCGGCTGGTCAAATTTGTTGAAGGGAAAAGCCCGTTTGAAGTCGTTATCTAATTGGCGGATTTTCCTGCGCATGAACAGCATAGCAAATATGCCAGCAACCTTATCATACTGATTGACGAAAGATGAGAGAGTCCCCATCTCAGCGTCAGAGAATGACTCAAATCTCTTAACGGTTTCGATATGGGTTCCATACCTTTCTCTGAGATATTGCATGATATTGGAAAACTCTTTGGCCAATTGTGAGACTTGAAGCAGGCAGGACATGCTTCCAATCTCATTCGAAGCAAGCCCCATCAGTTTGATGGGATTCCTTATGGATGGCGCACCGAGAAGTTTTTTGATGTTCAGGAATATTTTTCGGAATTCCTCAAGCTCTCCAGCGGCATCCGGGGTTTTTAGGACTTCTTCAATATCTATTAGCTGGGAGGTACCTTGACATTTCCGCTCGAGGTCAATCATCTCATAGACCTCCCGAAGATCAACATCTCCGGAGCGGACAATTTCGTTTTCAAGTTCATCTTTGAGAGTATTGGATATTTTATCGATATTGCTCACAAGCTTTTCGTAATCCTTCTTCACAGCCCTGTGATGGAGCTTGATGTCGTTCATGGCGGAGTTTGATAAAATCTGGCTGTATGTGCTCCCTGTCTTGCCGAGTCGAAGGATAGGGTTCTGAAAATTCTTGTCGATTCTTACCTTATTCATTGCTTCTGTTATCTTGTCCTCAACGACGTCCAAGGCCTCTTTCTTGTCCGACAGAACTAGGACATTCTGGTTGTCTAGGATCGCATTGAACGCTATTGCAGTGATGGTATGGCTTTTCCCCGTACCAGGAGGACCCTCCACGGTTATATATCGGCAGCCTTTTTTCCTAAGTGCGGAGATAATTTGGAGTTGCTCGCTGTTTAACGGAATGGGGCTGCCGAAGACGAGTTTGTCCGGAACTTCCTTGCTGTCCCATTCATCTGCTATCTCTATTGCGAACCTTTCCGGGTTCGTATTGATGAAATCGTCAATCAGCCTGTTGAAGGCAGCGGCTAGGACGCTGTCCCCCTGTGCTAACAGTTTCAGAATCATTTCGTAATCATTAACTAAGCTCTCATCGGATTTATCGAAGAGCGCGAAATAACAGGAGTTCGTGATTCTGGTAAACAAGCCTTTGGCAGTTTGTGGAACGGTTCTGCCAATGATGATCCTTGCATCCAGTTCAAAGAAATCTGTCAATTCATCAATGATAGGTTGTAGAGCACCGGACAGGTCGTTACCGCACTGAGCGAGATAGATGATCCTTTCGGATATGGTCTTAAGGCTGCCGAATTTAGCTTTTTCCTCGTTGAATTGCTGAGCGATATACTCCAGAGCCTTTTTGTTTATATAGAGCTGCGAATCGAATTCTAATGTTAGCGCGTCTTCTGACCTCTCGACCGCAAAAGGGATATAGAAGATGGGATACTTAGCCTTGTTGTAAGTAATATCACAGAAGTAAAGATAATAGTCCTGCTTGTCGAGAATGGCCTTGTTTCTGGACATCTCGTAGACTTCATTATAAACGTCGAATACCTGGAAGCTTTCGAAGAATGAATTGATGGCGCTTTTCACCTCCCCGGCCTGCATTACCTCTGAAATGGAATTCTTAATGTCAATCTCTTCTTCTGCGATGACATGTTTTAGAGTCTCAGATATTGCGCTTTCACTGAGCTGAACAAGGACTGCGGTCAGTTCTTCTTCCATCAAATAGGCGATGTTTTCATCTCCGAGACTCAGCGTATCGAGCGGCTGTTCAAGCTTCTGGACGAATGGAACTACAAGATGCTTTTTAAAAATGGTAGATGCACTGTCGACCGTATAGTTCAATGCTTGTTGGTAATTTCTTGGAAAAAGGGTGCTGGCCTCCTGGACATTCTCGGCAACTGTGTCGAGCACCTTCGATATTTGGGCTTCAGATATATTCTTGGTTTGGATAGCTATAACATCGAGAAGATTCTTGGGAATATCCGCTCTGTAAGCGCCTTTCTGAAACGAACTAAACTTGCTCTTGTCGAAATTCCTGATGATTGTCTCCCAGATGAGGCGGTTGAAGGAGGGATATTTGTTGAGGCTGAGCCCCACAAGTAGGTTTTCTTTGGTATGAAACTGGACGCTTCTTTTGGGCAGGCGTCGCTTGTGAAAATCCGTTTCGAGGAAGTCCATGAAATACGTCGCGACCTCCTTGATAAATTGGAGTGAAGAGTTCTGATTATGAGCATCAGGCATGGCAATATAGGTAATACAATTGAGGGATTTTGCAGCCCATCACTAAGAACCTCAAACGAGAACTATCACACGGAAAAGAAAGCAATATCATGGGGAAAATATAGCATACTCCTGAGATTACTTGAAAGGTATTCCATTGGTCTTACTATGCAGTATAGCACTCGATAATTGTGATCATTTCAAAGGGCAGTCCTCATCACTACACGTGTTTAAAATCTGTTGATGGTAGTGTACTTTGGAGCAAGAGGCAGGTCAGAGTATCTAAAGAAATCTGGCAAGTATCCCTCCTACATTCCAACATCCTTAGCTAAACTCATCTCAGAAATTTAAATTTGTATTAATTTCAATGAAAGGGATTAAACATGGTTCAATTACTTAAGGTCTCCGAACTGTCACAGCTTTTGGGAGTTCATGTTGTTCAAGTTTATCGAATGGTCGGTCGCGGCGATCTCCCGGTCGTGAAGTTAGGCCGCAGTTTGCGTTTTCGTGAGTCGGATATCACTTCTTGGATTGAGGCTCATTCACAAACTGCTAAATCTGAGAGACAGAAGGTCGGCGGATGAATCACTTTGCCATGCTGTTGCTCCATCATTTGGCTACTTCTCTTCTATGTATAACTTCACGCTTGACCGACCAGACCCACTCTTTATTATCAGGGGAGATGTAATGCCGAGCTTTGATCTGAAGGGCCATTACAATTTCACAGCTTTTGGTCAGTTGAGTGAAACGATCGAATTGATGAGCGCACTTGAAAAGGGTAAAAACTTGTCTGGATTTAATATTCCCACACTGCAACAGAGCTGCCCATCGAACGAGGTCATTGAAAGCGGGTATGTCCTTGTTCATGTTCGCGGCATTATATTGCAAACCCGTGAACCCGCCTTAGATACTCTTGGTGTGCGCTATACGGCTGTCGACTCTTTAATTCGAGAACTTTGTAATATCGTCAAGCGCTATCAAGATTTACTCGGAATTATTTGCCTAGTCGATTCGGATGGCGGAGCGCCGAAGGCATGTCAGGAGCTTGCATATCTTATTCGACAGTTAAGTCACCTAAAACATGTCCAGACTCTTGTAGTTGGAAGCATGTTAAATGGCGCCATGCTAGTTGGTTTGTCTGCAGGCCCTGGCAAAGTCTATGCGGCAGTGCCTCTCTGTAGATTCGGTTCGGTTGGCGTGATATTACGTTACAAGGAGAGAACCAGCTCGGACGATCCAGGATATATCATCAGAGAGGAAAGATGTGGCTTCTTTAAGTGCGCGGAAGAAGATTCTGAGAAAACTTCTGAAATTCAGGAATACCTCGATTCCCAGATTCTCTTTCTTTATGACACTTTTTGCGAGGATCTGGCGTCTTTTCGAAACATGTCAGTCGATGATGTAAGGGCGATCGCTGATGGCCGAGTATTTTCCGCCCAAAAGGCAATTGACCTTGGTCTTTGTGATGGATTCATAAATCTCTTACTGTGGCATCTCAGCAAGGAAATCGCGCCGGATTCAACAAAAAATAAAGGGAGGGTGTGTAAGAATGGTTAATTTGGTTGATCATTGCAACATGGCTGTTACCGAACGCCGAAGGCATGAAGAAGTTCTCCAATCTTTGAAGGACAACATCAATACGCTGCGCGCAAGTGAAAAGTCGATCAGCAATCCGATTGAGCGGCCTTCGATTGCGGAAGAAAATCTGCGAAAGTATCTTCTAGGCGACACATCGAAGGATGAATTTAAGCAGTCTACTTTGGTTAAGCGTGACGTGCTGGATCAGGTAAAGCGGATCAGGGATGAGATTCAACTATTCAATGAGCAACTCCCGAAAACCACACGTGAAATCCGAAACACCGATCTGAACATCTCAAATATCCGGCGTAAAGTGTGGGATCGGATATTCAAATCGCTCTGCGATAGCGTAATGGAAAAGGCAGCCGACGATCTACAGCGGGTCTTCATCGCAGCAAAGCTGCGCAATGGCGGACATACCAGCAACATCTGGCTGGAGGCCTTTTCGAACCTTTGGGGACAGCAGACGCTCGATTCTCAAGGTCCTTCTGAAAACTGCATCGCAGACGTAAAAGCAGAGCTGCTGAAGCGATTCATCGGCGATTCACCGTTGGGGGTGTAAAAAGGGGTATTCGATAGTTCAGGATGGCATAAGAGAAGACAGCGGTATGCGGCTCTCGACCAGGGCGGGTTATGACAGATCGTTTGAATAAATTACCCCTGACAGTTGAAAGGAAAAGAATGAAATGGAAAAGAGAAGCGTAATCGATCAGGAGAAGAAGACATTCACAACAATGGATATCTATCTCGGCGCCTATATCGTGATGCACGGTATTGAGGCTGACTTCACGCAAAACGGCCAGAAGATAATTCTAACCTTCCCCATCACCGATGAGCTTTATAAAACCATGGCCGATTTTAACAGTAATAAGCTGGTGCCGGTCGTCGACTATATAACGGTGCTGAAGACACTGAAGGCCCGCATGTTTGCCATAAGGGGGAGAAGCAGCCAGAGGCTCGCACAATGAGCCGATACCGCCAAGTTGACATCAGGGTATGGAATGACGAAAAGTTTCGGCAGTTATCTGATTACGGCAAACTCTGCTTTTTCTTCGTGCTCACAAATCCGGACATGACGGCACTGGGGGCCATGCGAGCATCTGTGCCCGGTCTCGCCGCTGAAATTGGCTGGACTGAAAAAATCTTCCGCAGCGCCTTTAATGAGATCGCACAAAAAGATATGATCCGGCATGACGAGAAAGCATCCTTTGTCTGGTTGTTGAACTTTCTGAAATATAACAGGCCTCAGAGCCCTAACGTAGTGAAGGCATGGAAACAGGCTCTTGATCTATTGCCGGAATGCAATCTGAAAATTGAATTAATGGAGAGGGTGAAGGACTTTGCAGAGAGCCTTCCAAAGGCATTTTGCGCTGCGCTGCCGGAAGAGTTCTATCAGGCGGCAAAGATTCAAGGACCAAAGAGACCGCCCAAGGATGATGCAGCCAGACACTCAGGAGCTAAGGTAGAAAAGAAAAAAATTAAATTTCAGCCCGACGAGGTTCCGTATGACCTTGCACTGATACTTTTTGAAAGCATTCGAAAGAGCAATCCCGAAAGCCGTATGCACAGCTATAGCGCATCAGAGAAAGAGGCGACGCTGCAGAGATGGGCCATCGACATAGATCTGCTGTTGCACAAGGATTTGAGAAAACGATCAATGATCGAGGCCGTCATTAAGTTCAGCACTCATGATGATTTCTGGAAAGGTAATATTCTTTCAGGTAAAAAGCTGCGTGAGAAGTGGGATACGCTTGTTCATCAGATGTCCAGGAAGACACCGAAAGACGCCGAACAGTCAGCGCCAACTGACGCAGCCGGCAGGCAATTAAAGTACGTAACATGAAACTGCAGACGCCTCAAAACATTGACGCAGAGCAGGCTATACTCGGCGCAATTCTTATCGATCATGACAGCCTGATGCAGGCAATTGAGCATATCAGTCCGGAAAACTTTTTCAGAAAATCGCATCAAATCATTTTCTCGGCCTGCCTCGATGTTTACCAATTCGGCGAAGATATCGACATTATCAGTCTTTCAGAACGTCTGAGGGCAACGGGAGATCTCGAAACGGTCGGCGGGATAGGGTATCTTTCAACTCTTGCCAATAATGTCACTACAGTGGCGAATGTGAACTATCATGCCAGGTTGGTCAAGGAAAAGGCGGCTCTGCGGAAGGTGAGGACATGGGCTGCTGATATTGCGAGGCAGATTGAAGACGGAACACGGGATTTTGATACCTTATACTCAGGCCTTGAGAGAGATCTGAACGAGCTTTCGCAGAAAATCAGCCCGAAGAAAATCCCTTATGCCGAGAGCATTCTTTCAGACATCCGAAAAAACTGGGATAACATCCGCAGCGGTGCAGTTAAGTACATACCAATGGATTATAAATTATCTGCTTTAATACCTGGGTTCTTTCCGCATTTATGGTTTCTGGGTGGATATACAAGCAACGGCAAATCATCTCTATTGAATCAGATCATAGTCGACGGCTGCGAAGAAGGTATCAGGCCGGTCATTTTTTCCCTCGAGGATTCCCGCGAAGAGAAAATGATGAAGCTCATTTCAAATCTGGCCGATATTCCGCAACGAGATCTTATGACCGGCGACATCGAGGGCAAAGAAAAAGAGATACAAAAGGCCGAAAAGGCTATCCGGCAATGGTCCCCGATATTCTATGACGATGTCTATTCGATCCATGATATCCGGCTGAAGGCCAAGAAGCACAAGCTCCGGGATAACATCAATATGATCTGCATTGACTACGTCCAGAATCTCACAGGCCAGGGCGATCTATACCAAGTGATGAGAGAAGCGAGCATACAACTGGACAAGCTGAAGAAGGACCTGCAATGCACAATTATTGCGCTCTCACAGGTCACGAATGAAAGTGTAAAGAGCAATAGTGAGGTGATCGCGTTGAAGGGCTCTGGGGATCTTGCTGCTGCGGCTGATATTGTTCTCTGGTTGAAACGGATCAAAGGGGAGAACAAGGAGCATTTCCTTGATTGCGAAATCAGGAAGAATAGGCCTTTCGGTGCAACCGGCATCATCCCTCTCATGTTTTCCGACAGATGGACCAGGATCGAAAAAAGGGGCTTTTAGGTGACAATTTTATCAGAGCAAAAAAGAAAGAGATTGCAGACGAAAGGCTTTCTTGAAGCCTTCTATAAAGGTTATATCAAAACCTTTTTTGAAGGCTCAATTTCAGGGCTATTCGAGAGGCAATTTTCGAGGGTAGTTATTAACAATTCCAAAAATGAGTTATCAACAAATTTAACAAGAAATGGCATGTTGATAACTTCTTGCGCTTTATCTTTCATCCAACAAAAAAGAACATTATTACAAGGAATTAAATCCTTTAAAAAGGCTTTCTGTAATCCTTTTAAAAGGCTTTATAGAAGCTTTCCTAATAACCTTCAGGAAGGCTATGCTTAATCAGGAACAGGAACAGGAACAGGAATATAAAGAATGTCGCAGGTAAAACCTGCGTGGTTTTCCCATTAGAAAATGAATAAAAAAAATTGCACGAAATGCGGAATCAGTAAAGAATTGAATGATTTTCACATTGATCAGAAATCCGGCTGTAGAGACGGTCGACGTTCTGCTTGCAAACTTTGCATAAACGAACAAAACCGGGCGATCTATCACGAAACGAAATGTTTCTTCTGCACTCGATGCACAGCGCCGATAAGATATAAAAACGCTGTGGCGTGTGCATTCATGTTCTGGCAGTTCTTCCTCAAGAATGCTTCGCTGGAATGGCTGCAGGTCTATCATGACAGTCAAAGGAGAATGCGTAAGAAGAGGATCAGGCCATATAACGAAGCGATAAGGAATAGAGAGAGATCATATATAAGCAACCTTTCAGACAGGTACATCAGAAACAAGCTGCGAACACTCGGGACAAGATCGGAAGATATCACGAGTGAACTGATCGAAGCCAAGAGAAGTCAGTTATTAAATGCCAGATTATTGCGAGCTGTTAAGAAGAATTAGCGGGTCCTTCTGAAGCCATGGGTAAGCGGGCAAGCGCCATGACGCAAGATATCGCCAGTCATAAAAAAAAATTATTGGGGTTGGTTTGGTTAAGCCTTCGGTATAACCTTCCAGAAAGGCTTATAGAAAGCTTCTAACAGGATCGTGAAGCCTGGATTTGTTGAAATGGAACGACTTTTGACACTTACGGAAATAGCTGATCGTCTCGGTGTTTCCCCGAAGACGATCTACAAATGGGCTCATCTTGGAAAGATCCCGCTGATCAGAGTCGGCCGACTTTTACGATTCGATGAATTGGAAGTTCTGCAATACTTTAAGAGAGATAAATCACCGGCAGCGCAACCTGCAGCCAAGGCAGAGAAAAAGGTTGGAGTCAGCAAGGTTCGAATGAGCCAAGCGAGGTCCGAAGTCAATAGCATCGTTAAATCCACTATCAGAGAGGTCCTTCGGTGATGTATACTGAGGTCACGGCCTCCTGCAATACCCAGGAAAGGAAGGTGAATTAATCTGATGGGTTTATACAGGAGAAAAGAAAGTTCCGTTTGGTGGATGTCCTTCTCGATTGACGGGGTGCAGTACAAAAGGAGCACGCAGACATCCGACAGAAAGCTTGCAGAAAAGATACTGGGGAAAGTGACCACGGAGATAATAGAAGGAATGTGGTTTGAGCGTGATACAGCAAGCCGGCATACATACGAAGAGATGAAGACGCGGTTTCTTCAGGATCATGCTCCAACGGTGAGCGCCAACACTCAAAGAAGCTACACGCTCAGCCTGAAGCACTTGGACGGCTTTTTTGGAGGCCTCACGCTGGATAGAATCAATCCTGATCTTATTTCTCAGTACGTGACGTCACGGCGCCAGGCAAAGAAGAAAGTTGGTCCGGGCTCCCGTAACCGGGAAATCGCAGCTCTCTCCAAAATGATGAACTGTGCTCGCCGTTGGCGATGGGTCCGGGAGAATCCCTGTGAACTCGTACCGAAGGAAAAGGAGCCGAAGGACATCGGCAGGGTACTGACCACGGATGAAGAAGCCTTGCTTATTAACAAGTCAAAAGGCATATGTAACGGAGATTTGCAGCATATCATCCTTCTCGCTCTTCATACCGGCTTCAGGATCGGCCAGGTGCCGCTCTTGAAATGGACGGACATTGATCTACAGAAAAAGACGATCAAAAGCCTGAATGAAAAGACAAGGCAGACTTATCTTATACCGATGTCAGAGGCCCTTCACGTGATGCTTCTGGCACGGTCCAGGGTATGCCATATCTCAGGCCTTGTTTTCCCTTCTGACAGCGGGACGCCGCTGGACAAGAACAATATCAGAAGGGCTTTCAGGATCGCTCTCGATGCTGCAAAGATCAAAGGATTCCGGTTCCATGACTTGAGGCACACGGCAGCAACGCGCCTCGCACAGGCAGGCGTGGATATCTACGCTATAGCCTCATTCTTGAACCACAGTCAACTTTCCACAACGAAAAGGTACGCCAAGCATAGCGTGGAGAGTCTGAGACGTGCTGTGAGTGTGCTGGACCGCAAGGACGGGACAAATGGCTGACTATACCATTATTAGGACAGTTGGCCCATTTGGGAAGAAAAAAGGGATCACGGAAGACCGCAACCCCTTGATTTCACTGGAGCCGGGAATCGGACTCGAACCGACGACCTGCTGATTACGAATCAGCTGCTCTACCAACTGAGCTATCCCGGCACAGGCACTATTTTACCAGAAAGACACATGATATTTGGAGGATTATGCCTTCTTCTTCTGTTTTTTCTGAGAGGATATCCCAAGCCGGATAAGAGATCCTACGAACGGCAATGTCATGGTCAATCATCGTCGCCGCTGCGTGTCATCTGCCGTCTTGTTTTCAGAAAAAAATCTTGACAGTCAGTCTATTATCCTATACTCTGTGGAAAAATAAGAAAATATCTCGTAACTCTTGAATAATTCCTGGTTAATCATAAGGATCGTCGTTGATTGTCGCCTGTAAAGAACAGGTTCTTGACCTATAAACCTTTTCCAGGAGGGTGAACATGAGTTTATCGAGAAGAGATTTTCTGAAGCTCTCAGGAGGGACGGCTGTGGCGGGCGCCGTCGGGGCGGGAGTGACGCCGGAGGAGGCCGCAGCTCAGGATGAAGAACTCCGGATCAAAGGCGCAACGGAAACAAAAACAATCTGTCCTTTCTGTTCCGTCGGATGTGGTATTACCGTTCATACGAAAGACGGCAAGGTTGTCTACAGTGAGGGAGATTCCGAACACCCTATCAGCGAAGGCACGCTCTGTTCGAAGGGAGCTTCGCTCTACCAGATCATCCATAATGAAACCCGCCTTACCAAGCCGCGGTATCGTGCTCCAGGCGCGAAGGAATGGAAGGAAGTTGAGTGGGACTGGGCGCTCGATGAGGTAGCAAAGCGCATCAAAGATACCCGGGACAGGACCTTTAAGGCGACGTCCAAGTCAAAGGTGAAAGAGAAGCAGCCTGACGGCACGGAGAAGGACGTTGAAAAGGAGTTTGTCGTCAACAGGACCGATGGCATAGCCCATGTCGGCAGCGCTGCACTGGACAACGAGGAGTGCTATATCCTTCAGAAGTGGCTCAGGGCACTGGGACTTGTCTATATCGAACATCAGGCCCGAATATGACACTCCGCAACTGTTGCGGCTCTGGCAGAGTCGTTCGGTCGCGGTGCAATGACGAATCACTGGATTGATCTTAAGAATGCCGATGTTGTTCTTGTGATGGGCGGCAACCCTGCCGAGAACCATCCCATCTCGATGAAATGGATTATCAAGGCAAAGGAGCAGGGCGCGAAGCTGATCGTCGTAGACCCACGGTTCACGCGGACGGCAGCAAAGGCGGATATCTATGCGGCGATCCGCTCCGGCACGGACATAGCCTTCCTCGGCGGCATGATCAAGTATATTCTTGATAATAATCTCTATCACCGGGGATATGTCGCCAACTACACGAACGCGTCGTTTCTCGTGAACCCTGAATTCAAGGGTCCAGGACAGCTCAATGGCCTCTTTTCGGGGTACGATCCGAAGACGAGGAAGTACGACAAGAAGACCTGGTCCTTCCAGATGGACGAAAACGGCGTCCCCAAGAAAGACCTGACGCTCAAGGACCCGAATTGCGTTTTCCAGCTGCTCCGGAAACACTATTCCCGGTATACGATTGACACGGTTTCGAGCATTACCGGGACGCCGGAAGAGAAGCTCATCGAGATTTATAAGATGTACGGGTCGACCGGCAGGCCGGACCGTGCGGGCACCGAATGCTATGCCATGGGATGGACCCAGCATACCGTTGGCACTCAGAATATCAGGGCCATGGCGATCATCCAGCTACTACTTGGTAATGTCGGCATGGCAGGCGGCGGCGTCAACGCCCTCCGCGGAGAGTCGAATGTCCAGGGGTCGACTGACCACGGGCTCCTCTTCCATATCTTGCCCGGATATCTGCCGGTCCCATCGGCCTCGCTGGTGGATCTGAATGCGTATATCGAGAAGTACACGCCCAAGGCGAAGGACCCGAGGAGCGTGAACTGGTGGTCCAACCGCGGCAAGTACATTACGAGCTATCTCAAGGCGATCTTCGGGAAGAGCGCGACAAAAGAGAACGACTTCGGCTATGCCTGGCATCCGAAGCTCGACGAAGGCATGAACGCCTCGTGGCTTAACCTCTTCGACCAGATGTACAACGGCAAATTCGAGGGCTTCTTTGCCTGGGGCCAGAACCCGGCTTGCTCGGGCTCCAATGCAGGCAAGGTCCGCAAATCCCTGGGAAAGCTGAAGTGGATGGTGAACGTCAACCTGTTCGACAATGAGACAGGTTCGTTCTGGCGGGGTCCGGGCGTGAATTCTGCCGACATCCAGACCGAAGTGTTTATGCTGCCGTGCGCGTCATCGGTAGAAAAGGAGGGGAGCATTACGAACTCCGGACGCTGGGCGCAGTGGCGGTACAAGGCGATCGAGCCGATCGGACAGTCGAAGGCCGATGCGGAGATCATCGATGAGCTCCAGACGCGTGTCCGGAAACTCTACCAGACAGCGGGTGGGAAGTTCCCCGCTCCGATTGTGAACCTCACCTGGAATTACAAAACAGCGGTGAAACAGATCGACACGCACGAGATCGCAAAGGAGATCAACGGCTATTACCTGGAAGATGTCTTCGACACCAAGGCGACGCCTCCCAAGCAGCTCGGCAAGAAGGGGCAACTCTGTGCCTCGTTCGTCCATCTGCAGGCCGACGGCACGACTTCAAGCGGCAACTGGCTGTACAGCCAGAGCTATACGCAGAAGGAGGGGAAAGTCATCAATATGATGGCGCGACGCGGCAAAGCTGACCCGACCGGTCTTGGAATGTTCCCTGAATGGTCCTGGGCATGGCCGGTGAACCGCCGGATTATCTATAACCGAGCCTCGGTTGATCTGAACGGCAGTCCCTGGAACCCGAAGCGACCGGTCATCACGTGGGATCCCGTGAAGCTCGACAAGAATACGCAGAAGCCGGGTGTCTGGGTCGGTGACGTGCCGGACGGGCCGGCGCCACCCATGGGCACTGACGGCAAGGGCAAATATCCCTTCATCATGCGCGCAGACGGCATGGGGTCGATCTTCGGTCCCGGACTTGCCGACGGGCCGTTTCCGGAGCACTATGAAGCACTCGAATGCCCGCTTCAGGAAAACCTTCTGTCAAAGCAGCGTATCAATCCGGCAGTCAAGCTTTTCTATGGCAAGGAAGGGAGCAAGGAGGAGGATATCTTTCTGTCCTGCGACATGCGCTATCCCTATGTGGCGTCAACCTACCGGGTCACCGAGCACTGGCAGACCGGCGTGCTGTCGCGTCACCTTCCATGGCTGCTTGAGACGGTTCCCCAGCTTTTTGTCGAGATGAGCGAGGAGCTGGGGGCCGAGAAAGGTATCAAAAACGGCGATAAGGTGGTCGTGAAGTCAGCCCGCGGCCAGGTTGTGGCCAAGGCTGTGGTCACGAAGCGGCTAAAGCCCTTCAAGGTTGCGGGTTCAACAGTTCATCAGGTCGGTCTGCCATACCATTTCGGATGGCAGTTCCCTGAGGACGGAAGCGGAGGTGACAGCGCCAACCTCCTGACACCGACCATCGGCGATGCGAACACTATGATCCCTGAGACGAAGGCCTTTATGGTCAGCGTCGAGAAGGGTTAGGAGGTGCGTGCGATGGCAAAGGGAGTCCTCGTTGATTTGACGAAGTGCATAGGATGCAGGGGATGCCAGATTGCCTGCAAGGGATGGAATGAATTGTCCGTTCAGAAGACCGTCATGGCAGGCGACCTGACGAATCCCCCGCGATTGAGTTCACGTTGTTATACACGCATCCATTTCCAGGAAGGCGGTACGGAAGGAGCTCCGGTCTGGAGCTTTGTGAAAGACCAGTGCCTGCATTGCAAGAATCCCGCCTGCGCTTCCGCTTGTCCGGTAGGGGCGCTCAAGAAAACGGAGAAAGGGCCGGTCACCTATACGTTTGATCGGTGTATCGGCTGTCGATACTGCATGCTTGCCTGTCCCTTCTATATCCCGAAGTACGAGTGGGAAAAAGCGGTTCCGTGGATCAGGAAATGCACCTTCTGTTCAGAGAGGATTGCGGCGGATCTGGTGCCTGCCTGCATCAAGACCTGCCCGACGGGTGCAATGATCTTCGGAGAGTCTGATGCCATGCTGAAAGAAGGCAGAGAGAGGATCGCCGCGAATCCCGGCACATATGTCGACCATATCTACGGAGAGACCGAGGCCGGGGGCACCTCTTGGATGTACCTGTCGGCCATTCCTTTTGAATCGCTCGGCTTCAACACCAGGATTCCTGCCAAAGAACTTCCTGATCTGACTTGGGCATACATATCGAAAATACCTGCTGTCATCGGCGTCGTACTTGTCGCCGGCGCTGCGACCTGGGCGATTACGCGCAGAAACCAGAATATGGATAAGGAGGAATAGCCATGACGTCGAACAAAGAGATCAAAATGTGGACGCCGACCACGCTCACGCTGCTCCTTATGATGGGATTGGGCGGCGTGGTGCTTATATACCGTCTGATGCATGGACTCGGGGCCGCAACCAATCTGAATGACCGCTTTCCCTGGGGCCTCTGGATCGGCATCGACGTTCTGGGGGGCGTGGCTATGGCAGCGGGAGGCTTCCTCATTGCCGGTGCGGTCTATATCCTGAACTGGAAGAAGTACAAACCGATCGTGCGGCCCGCAATACTCAACGCCTTCTTCGGCTATGCCCTGGCCGCCACGGCGATTATGTTCGACATCGGGGTGCCTTGGCGTGTCTGGCATCCGGTTGTCATGTGGCAGATCCAATCCATCATGTGGGTCGTAGCCATTCACGTGGTGCTGTACACGACAACCCTTGCTACCGAGTCAAGCCCTATGATCTTCGAAAAACTGAAGATGGAGGGCGCAAAGAAGGCTGTATACGCTATTATGGTCCCGATCGTGCTCTTCGGCGTTCTTCTTTCAACGCTCCATCAGTCGTCTCTGGGAGCGGTCTACCTGATCACACCGGCCAAGCTGTCGCCGCTTTGGTACAGCTCGCAGCTGCCGACCCTGTTCCTCATATCCGCGGTCATGATGGGTCTTTCGATGGTGAGCCTCGAGACCATCATAAGCTCAAAAGCCTTCAACCACAAACTTGATATGGGAATTCTCTCCGGCCTTGCGCGCGGCATCCTGATCGCGGCAGTGATCTACCTTACCCTGAAGTTCATCAAACTCTTCAAGGGAGGCATCGGCATGGCCTTTGACGGGAGCCTGGAGGCCAACATGTATCTCCTCGAGATGATTGTCGGGACAATTGCACCGATCGTCCTGCTATCGATAAAGAATATCCGGGAGAATCTCAATAGCATCCTCTTCGTCGATGCTCTCGTAATTGCAGGGATACTCCTGAACCGCCTGAATGTCTCCATCTTTGGGCTGTACCGGGACCAAGCATCGACCGGGCTCAGCTATTTCCCGTCCTGGATGGAATTTGTCGTGACTTTGGCGTTCATCTCGTTCTCGATCGTCGGGTTCAAGGTCTGTGCAAAATACCTGCGGCTCTTCCCCGAGACAGAGGGAGGGCACTGAGCGCCAGGACGAATGGAAAGGAGAGAGGGCGAATCTCGCCCTCTCCGAGAACATCTGAAAAGAGGGCCTATGAAAACCATCCTGTTTTGTGTATGTGTTCTTATGCTTGCTTTTTCTCCCGCGCTCTCGATGGAACAGCGTTTTGACGTGCCCATCCTCGATTCTCCCCAAAAGGGCCCAAAAGACGCGCCGGTTACGATTATCGAGTTCCTCGATTTCCAGTGACCGCACTGCGTGGCGGCCGGGCCGGTCGTCAAGAAGATCATGGATGCCTACAAAGGCAAGGTCAGGCTTGTGATCAAAAACTACCCTTACAAATACCGGGACTATGCCCATATTGCAGCAGAGGCTTCTCTCGCAGCCGCTGACCAAGGCAAGTACTGGGAGATGCATGACCTGCTCCTGAAGAACTCTCCGAAGCTTGACCGTATGAGCCTCATAACATACGCAAAGGAACTGGGGCTGGACCTGAAGGAATTCACGGCAGCCATCGACAACAAAAAGTACGCGGCCAGGATAGAAAAAGACTTAAAGCTCGCCGTTGACATGGATCTCTACAGCACGCCGACCTACTTTATTAACGGCAGGAAGGTCATAGGCAACAGACCCTATGAATATCTGAAGAAGATAATCGACGAGGAGCTGAAAAATGCAAAACAATAGATTCTACGTTACCGTTTTTCTGTGGACTGTCGTTACTTTTGCCGTGACGTGCGTAGCATACGCAGGGCATCTCGAACCCTTTAAAGCTGCCCCTGTGCCGAAGAACAACCCCCAGACTCCTGAGAAGATCGAACTGGGTAAAAAACTCTTTTTTGACCGCAGGCTTTCCGGTGACGGCACCATGAGCTGCGCAAGCTGTCATATCCCCGAGCTCGCATATACTGACGGCCAGGACATTTCGCTCAGCTACCCCACGACCAAGAACTGGAGAAATGCCCAGACGCTCATGAATGTGGCTTTTTTCAAGAACCTGTTCCATGACGGCAGGGTAAAGACCCTCGAGGATCAGGCACTTTTCCCCATGATGTCGGCTTTCGAAATGAACCAGAACCTAGATTTCCTGGAAGAAGAGATCCGTCAGGTTCCGGAGTATCAGGAAGCATTCAAGCAGGTCTTTGGGGGCGAACCGACGAGGGAGCGTATTGCCATGGCAATTGCTGCATTCGAGAGGACGCTGATCTCCGTGAATGCGCCCTATGACCGTTTCGTGAAAGGAGACAATTCCGCGCTGACCGAGGACGCCAGGAAAGGATACGTAATATTTACCGGCAAGGGAAAATGTGCTGTCTGCCACGCCGGCGTGACCTTTTCCGATGACAAATTTTATGCGCTCAATATCCCTGAAAACCCTGTTCTTCTGAATGACCCCCGTGTTACCGCGACCATGCGGTTTGTTGCAAAGGTCTATCACTACAATGATTACAGGAATCTGAAGGAGGACCCCGGAAGGTATCTCATAACCAAGGATAAGAGGGATTGGAAGGCTTTCAGAACGCCGACCCTGCGCGAGGTCGCAAGGACAGGCCCCTACATGCATAACGGCGTGCTTGCTACCCTTGACGACGTGATCGATTTCTTCAACCGCGGCGGGGGCAAAGGAAACCGATTTCTTAAGCCTCTTGGCCTGAATGAGGAAGAGAAAAAACTGCTCAAGACATTTCTTGTCGAGGCATTGACCGGCGAAGAACTGAAGATCACCTATCCCGAAGTGCCGTAATGGTAAAAGAGGTTGGAAACTGCGGTTATACCTTTGTTGCAGTCTAACATGAACGGATATGCCTGTCAGGGATACAAGGCAAGCTGACAGAGCCCCTCGGTTTCATCGAACCCCATCATGAGGTTCATGTTCTGTATCGCCTGACCAGACGCACCCTTCACGAGATTGTCGATGGCAGACACGATGATCAGGGTGCCGGTCCGGTCGTTCACCCTGACACCGATCTCACACGTGTTTGTTCCCCGGACGTGCTTGATGTTCGGCAAAGACTCTTCGGCCAGCACCCGCACAAAAGGTTCCTTTGCATACGCCCTGTTATACAGGGCAAGCACCCCTTTTGTATTCATCTTTTTCCGCAGCTTTGCGTATATGGTCGTAAGGATGCCCCGGTCAACAGGAAGCAGATGGGGGGTGAAGTTCACCACGACCTTTTTCCCTGCCAGGTTCGAGATCTCCTGCTCTATTTCCGGTGTATGGCGGTGGGTGACGAGTCCGTATGCTTTGAACCCCTCATTGACTTCGCAGAAAGCTAGCCCCAGATCGGCCTTCCTCCCCGCGCCGCTCGTGCCTGACTTGGAATCGATGACGATTGAAGCAAGATTGACCAGCCTGTTCCTGACAGCAGGAAGCATGCCGAGTACCGCGCTTGTCGGATAGCAGCCGGGGTTCGCGATCAGCGCTGCTTTTTTTATCTTGTCCCGGTAGATCTCGGGAAGGCCGTATACAGACTTCTTCAGGGTCGACTGCCGGGCATGGAGGAGGCCGTACCAGGCAGCGTAGGTTTTGGGGTCACGGATCCGGTAATCTGCAGAAAGGTCGATGACCTTCTTGCCTTTGCTGAAGAAGTAATGCACTGCCTCCTGGGATGCGCCATGGGGCAGAGCAAGAAAGAAAAGGTCTGCCTTGTCGAGAAGTTTTTCCCTATCCATCGGCTCGAAAGCGAGCCCTGCATAGGAAGAAAGAAACGGGAATAATTCGTGGACCTTCTTGCCGGCAGATTTTTCCGAAGTGGCGGCGGTCACCTCTACCCGGGGGTGAAGCGCGAGGATCCGGAGGAGTTCCATGCCGGTATAGCCGCTCGCTCCGCAGATGCCCACGGTAAGTTTATCGGTGTCAGGTTTCTTCATCATGTTTATATTACCTCAGGATGTTCGCAAATTGCCGTCAATAAAAAGGCCTGCATTAAAAGCAGGCCTTTGTCTCTGCGTATGGAGAAAAAACTATCTCTTGGAGAACTGGAAGCGCTTTCTCGCTCCGGCGAGACCGTATTTCTTCCGCTCCTTTTCCCGCGGATCCCGCGTTAGTAACCCTTCCTTCTTCAGTTTGCCTTTCATATCAGCATCCATGCGGGTAAGAGCTCGTGCGATGCCGTGCCGGATAGCACCGGCCTGGCCCGTAAGGCCTCCGCCGTCCACCTTCACCGTTATGTCGTGTTTGCCGGTAACGCCGACAAGCTCGATCGGCTGCTTGATGATCATACGGAGCGTCTCCCGATGGAAATAGTCGTCCAGGGATTTGCTGTTCACGGTGATCTTGCCGCTGCCCGGTCCGAGCACAACGCGTGCAACAGCGTTCTTTCTTCTGCCTGTTCCGTTATATCTAATATCTGCCATTGATTCTCCTTTACTGCAGAATTTCCGGAGCCTGCGCCTTGTGCGGGTGTTCGGCCCCCGTATAAACTTTCAGCTTCTTGAGCATCTGCCTGCCGAGGGTATTCTTCGGAAGCATGCCCCATACTGCCTTTTCTATGATCTTAGCCGGGCTCTTTTCCAACATGTTCTTCGCTGTCTGGGCCTTAATGCCGCCGATGTATCCGGTGTGATGGTAATATATTTTATTGTCCAGTTTTCTGCCGGTCAGCCGTATCTTGTCGGCGTTGATCACGATAATGAAATCGCCGGTGTCAACGTTCGGGGTGAATACCGGCTTGTTCTTGCCTCTGAGATAGGTAGCGATCTTTGTGGCGAGCCTGCCGAGGACCGCATCCTTGGCATCTACGACGTACCACTTCCGTTCGACCTCACCTTTCTTTGCAAACTGAGTCTTCATGGCTGCTTCTTACCTTTCTATTCAAAAATGTGAGTTTAGTAATTTACTCGAATCAGCAAGAAAATGTCAATATTATGCAGGGATTATGACTGAAATTTTGAAAAATCCGCAACCGGCACAACGGTTTCCCAGACATCCCGGAGAAGGGAAAGTCTGTTCTTCCTGACCTCTTCCCTCTTGTCCATGACCAGCACCTTGTCAAAGAAACTATTGACCGGTGAGGTCATCGGCAGGACCGCCTTCAGTGCAGCATCGAAATCATGATGATTGAGCGCGGGCTGGAGAGCTTCCCGTGCGCTGGCGACCGCAGCATACAGGCCCTTCTCTTCATCCTGGAGGAAGAGAGCGGTATCTGCCGGAGGCAGATCGGTTTTCGGGACGATATTATTGACCCGCTTTACGGCAAGAAGGAAATCAGGAAAGGTCGTTTCCCGCTGCGCAGCTGTCAGGGCCGCTATCCTCGCCGTGATGCTCTGGAGGGGATGATAAAAGGCCAGGTGGATGACCGACCTGATGATCTCCTGCGGGTAGCCCGCTGAGGAGAGGATGAAATCCGTCCTCTGGGACATGAAGACCTCGATATGTTCCTTCACCGGACCTCGGGCTCTGATTCCCTTCATATTTCCGAGGGCAAAAGCAAAGATCTCCTCAAGGGTAAGCGTATATCCGCGATCCAGAAGGATCGTAACAATACCCATCGCCTGCCGTCTCAAGGCAAAGGGGTCTTCCGAACCGCTCGGGATACTATCGATACAGAAGAACGAGGTGATGTTGTCGATCTTGTCTGCAAGGCTCACGATGGCGCCCACATCCGACTGAGGAATCCGGTCGCCAAAGCTCTTCGGCAGATACTGCTCCTCAAGGGCAACGGCGATCTCCGGCTCTTCTTGGTCATGCTCTGCATAGTATTTTCCCATGATCCCCTGGAGTTCAGGGAACTCCCTCACCACGCCGGTTATCAGGTCAGTTTTTGAAAGTCGTGCAGCCCGAACGGCCTTTTCCCGTGCAACCGGTACGATCTTGTCTGCAAGATATCCCGCAATGGCGGCGACGCGATCAGTTTTTTCCAGGAGACTGCCGAGTTCGTCGTGGAATGTGACTTCGGCAAGATGTTCTATGCGGTCGGCAAGAAGCTTTGCCGTGTCCTCGCTGTAGTAGAACTTTGCGTCATCGAACCGGGCCTTGATGACCCGTTCCGCACCTATTCTGACATTACTCGCATTGTCAGCCGTGGTGTTGCTGATGACGATGAAGCTGTTCGTAAGGTTGCCGGCCGAATCCTGGACTGCGAAATATTTCTGATGATCCTTCATAACCGTTATGAGCAGTTCTTTCGGCAGCTTCAGATATTCCCGGTCAAAACTGCAGAGCACCGGGACCGGATATTCGACAAGAAACGTAACGGTCTCCAGCAGTTCCTCATCGGTAACGATCTCCATGCCCGAGTTCTGCAGAAGCTGCGCCATGGATTTCGTGATAAGATCACGCCGCTTGTCCTGGTCGAGGACCACGCAGCTTGTTTCGAGGAACTGCCTGTAGGATGCTATGTCCCTGATCTGAAACGCAGCAGGCGAGAGAAACCGGTGGCCTCTTGTCTGATTGCCGCTTTTCAGCCCGTCGATCTCGAAATCGATCTTCTCCTGACCAGCCACGGCGAGGATCCATGCTATGGGCCGCACAAAGGTCACGGAGCCGTTGCCCCAGCGCATGGATTTTGGAAAATGCAGCGACAGAACGATCTTCTTCAGGATGTCAGGAAGCACGGTCTTGCTTTCGGCGCCTTTCTCCTCGATAACGGCAACGACATATTCTCCCTTTCCTTTCTGCCGCACGGAAAGCTCCGAGACCTGAAGGCCCAGTGATGCTGCAAAACCCGAAGCCGCCTTAGTGGGATTCCCCTGGTCGTCAAAGGCTGCTTTCTTTGCCGGACCGTATACCTCTTTGACCATGTCTTTCTGAACTGCGGCAATGGCCTTAACCGTCAGCGCAAGCCTTCGCGGTGTCGCATATACCGTAATATCGTCATGGTCTATGCGGAATTCCGCAAAGGTCCGTTCGGCTATCGCTTTGAGGTCCCTGATCGCATGCGGCAGAAAACGGGACGGAATCTCTTCTGTGCCGATCTCGAGGAGAACAGATGGCTTTTCCGGCAGGTCCGTGCCGGTGCTCATGACCCGCTCCTCAGCAGCGGAAAGCCCATCTCTTCCCGCTGACGGTAGTAGCCTTCTGCAGCCAGCTTCGCGAGGTTTCTTACCCGGGCGATATATTTTGTTCTTTCGGTCACGGAGATGGCGCCCCGCGCATCGAGCAGATTGAAGAGATGCGAGCACTTGAGGCAGAACTCGTAGGAGGGGAGAACCAGTCCGAGACCGTTCATCCGGATAGCCTCCTTTTCGCAGTCCTCGAAATGACGGGCGAGCAGTTCGGCATTGGCATGATCGAAATTGTAGCGGGATCCCTCCACTTCGGTCGTATGATGGATGTCGCCGTAGAAGAGATCTTTGTTCCATGCAAGCTGGTAGACGTTGTCCACACCCTGAAGGTACATTGCAATGCGCTCAAGGCCGTAGGTGATCTCAAGCGATACCGGCTTAAGGTCTATGCCTCCCACCTGCTGAAAATAGGTGAACTGCGTAACCTCCATGCCGTCCAGCCAGACCNNCCAGACCTCCCAGCCCAGCCCCCATGCTCCGAGCGTCGGAGACTCCCAGTCATCCTCTACAAACCGTATGTCATGTTTTGTCGGGTCCACGCCGATCGCCTCGAGGCTTTCGAGATAGAGCCCCTGGCAGTCAGCAGGGGAGGGCTTGATGATCACCTGATACTGGTAATAGTGCTGCAGCCGATTCGGGTTTTCTCCGTACCTGCCGTCTGTCGGCCTTCGGGAAGGCTCTACATAGGCCGTTTTCCACGGCTCCGGACCGAGGACCCTCAGAAAGGTGGCAGGATGGAAGGTGCCTGCTCCCACCTCCATATCGTACGGCTGGAGCAGAACGCAGCCTTTCTTTGCCCAGAACGTATGCAGCGAGAGTATGAGATCCTGGAAATGCAAACATAACCTCCGTTGTGAAGAAAAATGTTAAATAATGGCCGGGCGTTTTGTCAATGAGCACGCCGAAGCTGGGCAAGGCCTCACGGCATGTACAGCCCGCATGCTGTGTCCGGTATCATGCAGCTATACGCGTGATCTATCCGGGGGACAGGGCATTAAACGTCGCATGACAGAGAGGCCGCCTGTGGAATGATGGTATCAAGCATTAATCCGGCTCTGAGAACCGGAGCGAAACATCGGTCGAAACCATGACAGGAAAAATATCGGCAGGGGCGTGGTATAATGACACGAACTCGGGACGGAAAAGGAACTACATGCCGAAAAAGAAGACGCTGCTGATGAAGGGGAATGAAGCGCTTGCCGAGGCCGCCATCCGCGCGGGTTGCCGTTTCTATGCGGGATATCCCATAACCCCCCAGAACGAGATCCCGGAATATATGGCGCGGAGAATGCCCGAGGTGGAAGGGATCTTTATACAGGCCGAGTCAGAGCTGGCCGCCGTCAATATGGTGTACGGTGCTGCAGCTGCCGGTTCACGAGCAATGACATCATCCAGCAGCCCCGGCATCAGCCTGAAACAGGAGACCATCTCCTTTCTGGCCGGCGCTGAACTCCCCGCCGTGATCGTGAACATCCAGCGGGGCGGTCCGGGCCTCGGCAATATCACGGCGAGCCAGGCTGACTATTTCCAGGCGGTCAAGGGAGGGGGGCACGGCGATTACCGCTGCCTTGTCTTCTCACCGTTTAACCTGCAGGAGATGTGGGATCTGACCATGCGCGCCTTTGACAAGGCTGACGAGTACCGCACGCCGGTCATGATACTCGGTGACGGTGTTGTCGGCCAGATGATGGAACCCTTTTATCCTACGCCCTACAAGAGACCGCGGTTGCCGAAGAAGAACTGGGTGCTGGACGGGGCGAAGAACAGACGGCCCCGTGTCATTCGCTCGCTCTGCATGGGGCCTGGTGAACTGGAACGGAAGAACCTTATGCTCCAGAAGAAATATGAGGACATGAAGAAGAACGAGGTCATGTTCGAAGAATATGACACGAAGGATGCGCGCCTGATTGTTGTGGCCTTCGGGGTCGGAGCGAGGATCGGTCTCTCGGCAGTTAAAGAACTCCGGAAGGAAGGCAGCAAAGTCGGACTGTTCCGGCCCATTACCCTTTTCCCTTTTCCGGCAGGGCAACTCGCAGCCCGTGCAGGCAGAGGCCGGAGCTTTATGGTTGTAGAAATGAATGCAGGGCAGATGGTCGAAGATGTCAGGCTGGCGGTGAATGGCAAATCTGATGTCCTGTTTTACGGTCGACCCGGAGGCGTTGTCTTCACGCCGGAAGAGCTCTACGGAAAGATCAAAAAAGCTTACAGCAGAAGGGGTTAGGCCGGACCCAGGGTTTCGAACGCCATCCTGAAATACTGCAGTGTTTCATCATCGTAAATGCAGAACTCGACGACACGAAGGCTGCCGGAAGCATGTTTTTTCAGAAAGTCCCGTGCTTCATGAACCAGGATACGTGCACAGCGGTCCTTGGGGAAGCCGAAGATGCCGGAGCTGATGGCCGGAAAGGATATGCTGGCGAGCTTCTTTTCCAAAGCGAGCTGCAGGCTACTGATGACGGCGCTTCTGAGTTTGTTGTCCTCATCCCCTTCACCCATGCGCGGCCCGACAGCGTGGATGACGAATTTTGCCGGCAGCCTGCCCGCTCCGGTGATGGCAGCATGGCCCACCGGAACAAAGCCGATCTTGTCGCTTTCTTCCTGGATGCTCTGTCCTCCTCTGCGGACGATCGCCCCGGCAACGCCGCCGCCATGCCGCAGATAGGAGTTTGCCGCATTTACAATTGCATCGACATCCCGCACGGTAAGGTCACCCTGGACGAGACGGAGGTTCTTTTCCCCGATCCTATGCTCCGCGATTATCTTCATGAAGCGCTCCTTTCCTTCACCTTCCGGTCACTATGCTACAATGATACAGGAAATAGGCTTTTTAGACGGGTTATTCGCGGAGGCAGGTATCCCACAACTTTACGGAAATCTCTCGGGACTGAAAGGCGGACAGGTCCATGCACTGGAACGGATCTACCGCAGGCGCCTGCACGGAGAACTGGTCACCGGTGAGCTTGCCCGCTATCTTGCCGGAATGTCTGCCGACCTCAATCGCCAGATCGGTGTGCTGGTCACCCGGAAAGGTGCGATCAGCCATGTCATTGTGGGAGATGCAAAAGGAATTTTCCTGCCGGGCCTTGATGATTTTCCCCTCGGACGAAAGCCGTTGCGGGGTCTTCGTCTCATCCATACCCATCTGAACGACGAACCGCTGAACCAGGATGACCTGACAGACCTCGCCCTCCTGAGGTTCGACGTTATAGCTGCAGTCGGCATACGGGACGGACAACCCGACAGGCTCTATGTGGCCCATCTCAATCCGCAGGGAGGCAAGCAGCCCTACACGATCCGCGAACCTGCAGATATCCATGATCCGGGCTTTGACTTTATTGCCTTTGTGCGTTCGTTCGAGGAGGAAGCTGAAAAGGCGAACGTACGAGAGGTGCGGGCAGCTGCAGGCAGGCGGGAGGGTGGAGCAGGGCTGGAGCGGGCGATTCTCATCGGGGTCTCAAAAAAGACGCGGCATGAACAGGAAGACTCCATGGATGAGCTCAGGGAGCTTGCCCTGTCGAGCGAGGTGGTGGTGCTTGATGCGGTGATCCAGCGGCCAAAGGAGATCAACCCGAGATATCTCCTGGGAGAAGGAAAGATCAAAGAGCTTGTCATTAAGGCCATGAATCGGGGTGCCACGCTCCTCATCTTTGACCAGGACCTGTCGCCCTCTCAGATCAAGGCAATAAGCGAGATGACGGAGCTGAAGGTCATCGATCGGTCCCAGCTTATCCTTGATATCTTTGCGCGGCGCGCCCACAGCAGGGACGGGAAGGTGCAGGTGGAGCTCGCGCAGCTTAAATACCGGCTCCCCCGGCTTGCCGGCAAGGGTACGGCCATGTCCCGTCTCATGGGCGGCATTGGTGGAAGGGGACCGGGAGAGATGAAGCTCGAGATAGATCGCCGGCGCGTCAGGGACAGGATCCATCTGCTCGAAAAGGAGCTGCGGATGCTCAGTGAGGCACGACGGCAGAGAAAGGCGCGCCGTGTCGAGAACCGGATCCCAATTGTTTCGATCATCGGGTATACCAACGCGGGCAAGTCAACGCTCCTGAACGCCCTGACCAGGAGCGAAACCTTCGTAGAGGACAAGCTCTTTGCAACACTGGATACGGCGAGCCGACGGCTCAGGTTCCCGCGGGAGCGGGAGGTGATCATAACGGATACGGTCGGATTCATCCGGGATCTTCCCCGGGACCTGATGGCAGCTTTCAAGGCAACGCTCGAAGAGCTTGAGGACGCAGACCTGCTGCTGCAGGTGGTCGACGCATCGAACCCGAGATATGAACTACAGATTGCGTCGGTCGAACAGATCCTCTCGGACCTCGATCTCGCCGTCAAACCGCGGCTGTATGTCTTCAATAAGATCGATCAGATTGAACCCGAGGAGGCGGAACACCTGTCGCTGCGCTTCCATGCTGTAGCAGTATCCGCGTGTGACCGCAGAACGCTGCAGCCCCTTCTCCATGCGATAGAATACCACCTGTTCGGAAGGACGGATGCGGCATACTGATTGGCGAGCTGCCTTCGGGAAGGGGCGGTTTTTATTTCCGGGTCTCTTTGGGGTATAATAAAAATCTGTAAAATCAACACTAACATGCAGAATTGATAATCGGGCAGGGAGTTCGCCCTCTGCTTGGTTGCCTATTGCCTTATGGCTTTTCAGGAGGAGAGATGGAATTTGCACCGAAATGGATTGCGTGGGAGATAACGCGGAGATGCAACCTGCGCTGCGTGCACTGCCGTTCTTCATCGCAGATGGAGATACAGGGGCATCCCGATTTTTCCCTGGAGGAGGCATACCGGCTGATCGACGATATTGTGAGCTATGCATCGCCGGTGGTCGTGCTCTCGGGCGGTGAGCCGCTCACCCGGAAGGATGTCTTTGATATTGCCCGGTACGGAACGGACAAGGGGCTGCGGATGTGCCTTGCGACGAACGGCACGCTGGTGACGGACGGGATCTGCGAGAAGATCAGAGAGGCGGGCATCAGGATCGTGTCGCTGAGCCTTGATGGCGCCGATGAAAAGGTACATGACGACTTCCGGAGCCAGCAAGGTGCCTTTGCCGGGACGATCAACGCTGCACGGCTCTTCAAAAAGCACGGCATTGAGTTCATCATCAACTCGTCCTTCACCAAGCGCAATCAGGAGCAGATCCCGCAGGTATATCGTCTTGCCAAGGAACTCGGTGCGACCGCCTGGTATATGTTCATGATCGTGCCGACCGGAAGAGGCGAGGAGATCATGAACGAGCTTATCTCGAGGGAAGATTATGACAAAATCCTTGACTGGCACTATGATATGGAAAAGGAAGAAGACCTCCTGCTGGTGAGGCCGACCTGTGCACCGCACTATTACCGAGTTCAGCTCCAGCGGGCAAAAGGGGAGGGCGAGAAGGTCAAGAGAAGAACCCTCAAGTTTTCGACCGGCGGATCCAAGGGCTGCCTCGCAGGCCAGCTAATCTGCCTCATCGATGTCGACGGCAACGTGCTTCCCTGCAGTTATTTCAACCTGCCCGCCGGCAATGTGCGGGAGAAGTCCTTTAAGGAGATATGGGAGAATTCGGAGCTCTTCAAGGACCTCAGGGATTTCAAGAAGTACAAGGGCAGATGCGGCTCCTGCGAGTTTGTCAATGTCTGCGGAGGCTGCAGAGCGCGTGCATATTCCGTCTACGGCGACTACCTTGAAGAAGAGCCGTTCTGCAGTTATGTGCCAAAAAGAATGGAAAGGGAGAAGACTGCGCGATGAACGACACATTTCTCAGGGCATGCCGAGGGGAAAAAACGGACTATACGCCGGTATGGCTGATGCGGCAGGCGGGCAGATACATGAAGGAGTATCAGGAGGTGCGTGCAAAGGTCGACTTTCTGACCCTCTGCAAGACGCCGGAACTCGCAGCGAAGGTCACGCTGCAGCCCATAGACGTCCTTGGCGTGGATGCCGCCATTCTCTTTTCCGACATCCTGATAGCGGCGGAGGCGATGGGAATGGCCCTGGAGTTCCATGACAAGAAGGGGCCGATTCTCGGTGATCCGGTCAGGACCAAGGCAGGCGTGGACAGGCTGGTGATCCCCGATACGGAAGACAGCATGCCCTTCGTGATCGAGACGATCCGGATATTGCGGAGAGAGCTGAAGGTGCCGCTCATCGGCTTNNTTCGATTCCTGGGCCGGCATCCTGGCACCGTATGATTACGAGAAGGCCGTTTTTCCCCATGTAAAAAGTGCGATCAAGGCCTTGAAGAAATACGATGTGCCGGTCATCTATTTTGTGAACGACTGTGCGGGGCTGCTCGATGTGGTGAAGAAATGCGGGGCCGACGTCATCGGCATTGACTGGCGTGTCGACATGGCGAGG